>DATFTE010000268.1:0-17747 GCA_035262225.1 Terriglobales bacterium | reverse complement strand
ACCCGCGTCTATTTCCATGTCGAGGGTGTCGAGTTCTTTTTCTCGTTCGCGGAGGGTGTTCAGCAACGGGGAAGATCCGGTGGCAATTCCTTCCGCCGCCGCCGCGGCAGCTTCTTTCGCCACTTGGCAGGCTTCGATGGTGCGCCTTACCAGATGTGCATAGGAGGGCTCGGGCACCGGACTTTTGATCGTCACTGTACTCATCTGCACATCCCTTCGCCAACGCACCGACTCGGTTCGCTTCAGTCCCGGCCTTCGATAGGCGCTAGTGTCCAAGATCGAAGAATAGGGTTTTTCAGGCAGTGGATGGTTAAAAGGGCATGAATTTTCCGGGACTGGGAAACCCCAGGCTGACCTTCGGGAATCGGCGCCCGCCAAGCCAGAAAACGGGCAGTCTGTCGAGACTCTTCTTACCGTAGTTGGCGAACCTGTGCCGGAGGAAGCGTGAACAGGAATCTGGAACCGTGATTCAGTTCGCTCTCCGCCCGTATGGCTCCGTCATGGGCGAGCACGATGTGCTTGGCGATGGCCAGTCCCAGTCCAGTCCCACCCGATTCCCGCGAGCGCGCCTTGTCCACCCGGTAAAAGCGCTCGAACAGGCGGGGCAGATGTTCGGACGGGATTCCTGTCCCGAAATCCTGCACGTAAAACTCCACGCCGCGCGCCGAAGGTCGCGCTCCCAGCACCACCGAGCCTCCGGAACTTCCATATTTCAGCGCATTTTCGATCAGGTTGGAGAACACCTGGTGCACCGCCTCGCGGTCCGCGCTCACCTCGGTTTGCGCCGTGTCTTCCACCTTCAGTTCCACCCCCTGGGCGCGTGCCACCTCGCGAAAGCTCTCCTCGGCCTCCTGCAACAGTTCTCCGGAACTGACAGCTTGCACATCGAAGCGCTGTTCACCCGACTCCACCCGTGCCAGGGTCAGCAGATCTTCGGTCAGACGCGACATGCGGGCGGCGTTCTTGCGGATGATCTCGAGAAACTCGCGGGCGTGATCGTTTTCCGCAGATCCGTCCAGTAAAGTCTCGGTGTAGCCCTGGATCGATGTCAGCGGGGTCCGCAGTTCATGCGACACATTGGCGATGAAGTCGCGGCGCGTCTTTTCCACCCGTTCGGTTTCCGTCAGATCGCGCAACACGGCGACTGCGCCGCCTCCCGGCAGAGGCGCGGCGGTTACATCGAAGGTTCTCCCGGGCACGATGGATCCAGCACGCGCCGCGCAGGCCCGCTTCGATTCACCGGCCACGCGCACCGCCCGCAGGAAATCCGGGTCCCGCACCGTCTCGACGATCGGCGCCAGCAACCTCGTCCCCTGAGGCACAAGCCGGTTCATCATTTGATTTGCCCATTGCACCCGGTCATCCGGTCCGACGGCGATCACGGCATCCTGCATGCTGTTCAGCAGGGTTTCCAGTTGGTGCTGGCTGGTTTCGAGCGCCGCAAAGCTGTCCTCCAGTCTGCGGGCGGTCGCGTCGAGCGCGCTGCTGACCAGGCCTATCTCATCCCCGGAGCCTTCGTCCACGCGAGCTTTCAGGTCTCCTCCGGAAATGCGCTCTGCGAATTTCACGATTCGTTCGAGACGCTGGGAGGTGTAATGCGCGAGCGACGCTGCCAGCAACACCGCAACCACAAAAGCGATGGCCGAAGCCAGCCAGAGGGTCCGGTACACATGCGACGTGGCAGCGTCGATATCGGACAAGGGATAGGCCAGGCGCACTGCGCCCCCGGGAATGGGTGCGGCTACGTACAGGAACGGAATTCCGATCGTGTGGCTGCGCCGGGTATCGCTTCCCACGTCGCCTTTGAGCGCACTGACAAACTCCGGGCGGCGGGCATGGTTCTCCATCGCCTGCGCATTGGCCTCGGAATCTGCCAGTACTTTTCCATCGGCGTCAATCACGGTGGCTCGCGCCCCGGCGGCCAGCGCCTCCTGGGAGGTGAGGTTCTGCAGGTCGTGGGTCGAGTCGCTGTTCACCCGGTGGGCGAACATCAGCGTTTTTTCCCGCAGGTTGCGCTCAATCTCCCGGCGCAACGAGCTTTCCCACGCGCCCTGGATGGCAAGGTAGAAGGCCAGAGTCGTTGCCGCGATCACCAAAGCGAAGACCACGAGCAGCTTGAGAAAGATCCGGTTCCTCACTTGGGTGCCTCGAAGCGGTATCCGGCCCCCCTCACCGTCTTCAGGTAGCGCGGATTCTCCGGATCGGGCTCGATTTTCTCCCGGATCCGCCTGACATACACATCCACCGAACGCGGCGTCACGTACGCCGTGTCCCTCCAGACCGAATCGAGCAGTTGATCGCGGGTGAAGACTCGTCCCGGGTGGCGCGCAAAGTAATCCAGCAACCGAAACTCGGTGGCCGTGGTGGTGATCGTGCTCCCGCGCACAATCAACGTCATCGCGCTGGGGTCAATTTCAATCTCTCCCACGCGTATGGGCGACTGCGGCAGCGGACGCTCAAAGCGTCGCAACACCGCTTTCACCCTGGCCACCAGTTCACGCGGGCTGAAAGGCTTGGGAATGTAATCGTCGGCTCCCAGCTCCAGGCCCAGGATGCGGTCCGCTTCTCCGCTCTTCGCTGTCAGAAAAATGACGGGCGTGGCCGCCAGCGCCTGCGTCTGCCGGATCTGCCGGCACAATTCCAGGCCGTCTTTGCCCGGCACCATGATGTCCAGGATAAACAGGGAGGGCTTTTGCTTCTCCGATTCTGCGACCACGGAATTACCCGCGGGAAACACCTTCACCGAAAAACCCGCAGCCTCCAGGTGATGTCGCACCAGCCGCGAGATATCCGGATCGTCTTCCACCACAAAGATGCTTGGTTTCACAGGCCTATTGTAGCCGCCAGCCTCGGCGTTACCTAGTAGCGCCGGTGCGCTGACTGGTTCTCTCTCGCTCCATCGCGGCGGCGCGGCCGTCGCTCTCCTCCCCTCCGGATGGTAATCGGGCCCCGTCTGCGGTTCCGGTTCACGGATCGCCGGCACACACTTCCGCTCCACCAGTTTCGGACTCTAGGAGCGCCGTCGTCCGACGTCAATCCGCAGATTGCGAGCGCCATCCACCCAGAACCGCCTTTCCGGCGGAACTACCGTGGTTGCACCGTACTCGGTCAGAACCGCCGGGCCGAAATAGCGTCTCCCCAACGAAAGGCTTTCGCGCGCGTAAAGCGCGCTGCGCTTTCGTTTGCCGTCAAAAAAGACCCAGGTCTCGTCCCCCACCCGGCCGCGAGCGCCGGGTGCGCTCTCCGCTTTCAGGTTGGCCTGGGGCGACTTCACCGCCGCGCGCAGGCGCAGCGTCACCAGCTCCACTTCACGCCCGGGATATCGATAGCCGTAGCGCCGCCGGTGCTCGGCTTCGAAGTCTTCGATAAGTCGCGGTGAATAGGGAACCTGCAACTCATATCCCTGGCCTCGATAACGCACCTCCACGCTGGGCCACGATTCAATGGTGCCCGACCAGCCGTCGCCGCGAAGATCCTTCTCGGCCGCCTGGCGCAGCACTCGAAATTCTCTTTCCAGCTTCTCCCGCGGCAACCGGCCCGAAGCCCGCCACAATACGGTGCGCGAATAGTCTTTGACCACATCGCTGACCAGGATCCCGAAGGCGGAAAGCGCTCCCGGCATCGCCGGTATGATCACCCGCGGGATGCCCAGCGACTCGGCCAGTTCGCAGGCGTGCAATCCTCCCGCCCCGCCGAAGGCGACCAGGGCGAACTCTCGCGGATCGTATCCCCGCTCAATCGAAACCACGCGGATTGCCTTCTCCATGGTCGCGTTTACCACGCGAATGACTCCGGCGGCAAACTGCTCGAGTGACAGGTTCGATCCGCTCCTCGCCAGCCACTCCCCGGTTACTCGCCGCGTGCGCTCCACCTGCGGCGTGAACTCGCCTCCCAGAAATCGTGTGGCCTCGAGTCTTCCCAGTATCAGATTGGCGTCGGTCACTGTCGGCAGTGTCCCGCGTCCGTAGCAGATCGGACCGGGATCAGCCCCCGCCGACTCCGGCCCCACGCGCAGGGCGCCGGCGGCATCAAAGCGCGCGATAGATCCCCCCCCGGCTCCAACGGTGTGAATGTCGAGAATCGGTACACCCACGGGCAGCCCCGCTACCTCTGCCTGGCTGCCGGTTCTTACTTCGCGATCTACCAGCGCCACGTCGCAGGAGGTTCCGCCCATATCAAAGGAGATGATGCGTTCCGCACCGCTGCGCCGCGCCACGGCTGCCGCACCCACAACTCCACCCGCCGGACCGGAAAGCACGGTCCGCACCGGTTCGCGCGCCGCCGACGCCAGCGACGTGATGCCGCCGCTCGACTGCATCACAAAGATGCCCGCCTCCGGCCGACGGGATGGAACGCGCTGCCGGCCATCCTGACGGGAAGGCACGGCCTCAGCCGTGGCAAGAGCAAACGTCGAAGACGAGGGCTTGATCGCATGCAGTTGCCCGCCGCGAACCCACTCCCGCGCACGCCGCTCGAGGTTCCCAAGATAGTGTTGCATTACCGGCTGTAAGGACGCATTCATCACCACCGTAGACATCCGCTCGTACTCGCGGAACTCGGGCAAGATCTCATGCGACACCGACATCGGCACACCCAGCCGGCGGAGCGCTCCGGACACCGCGATCTCATTTCCGGGATTGGCAAACGAGAACAGCAGGCAAATTGCAATGGCTTCGGGATGTTTCGCGGCCGCTCGCGACGCCAGTTCCGCGAGCTTCTCCGCCGATGGCTTCTCCACAACCCGGCCGTCGCTTCCCGTCCGCTCCTCCACTCCAAATCGCAGATCCCGTTCCACCAGCGGTTCCACCCGGTCGAAAAAGAAATCGTACAGCTTCGGCCGCGCCTGCCTGCCGATCTCCACCGCATCCTCGAAACCCGCAGTCGTGACCAGCGCAACCCGCGCCCCCGCGCGCTGCAAGAGCGTGTTTGTTCCGACGGTCGTACCATGAAGCAGCACCAGCGATTCACGTGCCGCGATCTTCTCGAGCGCGGTCACAATCGCCAGCGATGGATCAGCCGGAGTGGAAAACACCTTGAGCATGCGCACGCGGCCGTCCACCACCCACACGCAATCGGTGAAGGTTCCCCCGGTATCAATCGCAATGCGAAGGGGCAATCTGCGCGCGCCAGCCATAACTTGGAAAAGTAGAGTACCATTTGCTCGGGTTGGAAGCTGGTCGGCCAGGCCAGTTCCCGGCTCGCGACCGAAACCTGAACCCCGAGCCTGAGGTCCCCATGCCCTACGCCTTCCTCGTCGACACCTACGCCACTGAGCGCGAGAAGGTGATCAGCGTCTGGAGTGAATTCCGCGACGCCGACCTCCCTTTCCGCCCGCACCCCACCGATCGCCGCGGACGCAGCGTCCACGAGCAGATGGTCCATCAGTGCGTGAGCGAGGATCTCTGGTTTCGCACCATGCTGGGAATTGACGTCGGTGCGCCCCCCCTCCCCCGGCCGGAAACTCGGCTGGAATTCATGAAGCGCTATGCGGAAGACAGCGGCCAACGTCTGGCAGCACTAGGAGGGAAGGATGATGCCTGGTGGGAAGAAATTGTTGCCTTCTTCGATGTGCGACGCTCTCGCGCCTGGGTGATGACCCGCCGCCTCAATCACACCGCCCATCACCGCGGCCAGCAGCTGGCCATGCTGCGCATGCTGGCGCACGACTTGCACAGCAACTACGGCCCCACTGCCGACACCGGAGGCCTGATGCAGAATCACGCCCCCACCATCTACGCGTATCCGAATATCGAGACTTTGCTGAAATCGGAGTCCGAGGGAGGAAGCAAGAGCCCCTTGCCCGGTCCCGGCGAGAAAGCGCCAACCGAGCGCCCCGGGGAAACATAGCCGGCGCCATGGAGGCACGCGTGCCCCCGCTGTCTTACGCCTTCATCTCAAACGCCAGCGTCAGAATCGTCTTCTGCTCCACCTCGTGGGCCTTCGCCGATCCGGTCGCCGGACTCGCGCTCGGCGAGCGTTTCACCGAGAGCACGGGCCGGTCTCCCGCGACCCGCCGCAACCGCGCCATCACGTGGGACATCGCCCCCATGTTCGCCGGCTCCTCCTGCACCCACACTACGTCGCGCGCCGAGCGGTGCTGGTCGAACGCCACCGTCAATGCCTCTTCGGGAAAGGGATACATCTGCTCCAGAAAAACGATCGCCGTCCTGTCGTCCTTTCTCTTCTTCCGCTCGATCGCCAACTCGTGCCCGATTTTCCCCGTGCAAACCAGGATGCGCTCGGCATCGTGTACCGTCGAATCGCCCAGCACAGTCTCGAACCGGTTGTGGGTGAAATCCTCGATCGCGGACGACGCATCCGGATGCCGCAGCATGCTCTTCGGCGTGAATACCACCAGCGGCTTGCGCCAGGACTGCAGCGCCTGCCGTCGCAACAGGTGAAAGTACTGGGCGGCATTGGATGGCTGGCAGATCTGGAAATTGTCGCGCGCCGCCAGTTGCAGAAAGCGCTCGATGCGCGCGCTGGAGTGCTCGGGCCCCTGCCCCTCATAGCCGTGCGGCAGCAGCAGCACCATGCCCGACAGCAGCCCCCACTTGTCTTCGCCAGCGCTCACAAATTGATCGATCACGGCCTGTGCCACGTTGGCAAAATCCCCGAACTGCGCCTCCCACAACACCAGCGTCTCGGGATAATCGCGGCTATAGCCGTACTCAAAG
The DNA here is from genome assembly GCA_035262225.1 of Terriglobales bacterium. Taxonomy (GTDB): domain Bacteria; phylum Acidobacteriota; class Terriglobia; order Terriglobales; family Acidobacteriaceae; genus DATFTE01. Next base: position 11,070 of record DATFTE010000268.1, on the reverse strand, counting down.
CCCAACACGCCGGCCTCGGAGAGAGTCGAGTTGTGAATCGCGCACCGCGCCTGACCCGCTGAAATGTGTTCCAGCGGCACATACTCCTGCTCGTTCTCTATGTCCACCAGCACCGAGTGCCGTTGATTGAAGGTTCCCCGCCGGCTGTCCTGTCCCGTCAGCCGCACGGGAATTCCTGATTTCACCAGGCTGGCGAACGCCAGCGCCTCGGCCATGCCATAATCCACCGCCCGCTTGCCTTCCCCCATCTCCGCGCGCTGTTCGAGCAGCTTCTTCACCTTGGGATGAATGTGAAATCCCTCGGGATAGGTGGTCAGGCGCGCGGTCAACTCCCGCACTTCCTCGCTGGCTATGCCTGTATCCACTTCGTATTCGGCCTTGTAGCGCCCCCCCTCGAACTTGTCCCAATAGCCGGGCAGCTCGCGCAGGGTCGGCTTCTTGGTGAGGGTGCCCGCCTGTTTCTGCGCCACCTCGAACTCGGCCTTGATGGCATCCGCCTTGGCCTGGGCATTTTCCGCTTCACTGTCTTCCGCGTAAATCTCCCACAACAACGGATGGTCCTTGATCGCCCTGTAAAGCAGCGGTTGTGTGACCGTCGGATCGTCGACCTCGCTGTGTCCATGCCGCCGGTACCCGATCATGTCAATCACCACGTCGCTCGCAAACGCGTAGCGATAGTCGAGAGCCATACGCCCCACCCGCACGACCGCATCTACATCTTCGGCATTCACGTGAAAGATGGGAATCTCCTGGCGCCGCGCAATCTGCGCGGCAAAGCGCGACGAATGCAGTTCCCGGCTCAGCGTGGTAAACCCCAGCAGGTTGTTTACAATGACATGCACCGTGCCACCGACCGTGTAGGCGGGAATGTCGGCGTAGTTCAGGGTTTCGGCAAGAATACCCTGCCCGGCGAAGGCTCCGTCCCCATGCACGATCAGCGGCAAGTATTTCCTGGTTCCGCTCTCTCCCGCCCGGTCCTGCTTCGCCCGCGTTCGTCCCGCCGTCACCGGGTCTACCGCTTCCAGATGGCTGGGATTGGAAACCAGGTGGATGTGAATCCTCGCCCCGCTGCGCGTGACATACTCTCCCGTCGCGCCCATGTGGTACTTCACGTCGCCCCCGCCCAGCACGCTGCGGGGATCGACATCCTCAAAACCGGCGAATACCTCCTGCGCTTCGCGCCTGGCCACGTGCACAATCACATTCAGCCGTCCGCGGTGGCTCATTCCCATGACCAGTTCGACCGCACCCTGTTGTCCGGCCGCATCCAGGATCTCGTCGACCAGCGGCAACAGCGCCGTCACCCCCTCGAGCGAAAAACGCTTCGTCCCCAGGTAGCGCTGCTGCAATACCAGCTCAAACAGATCGGCGCGCATCAGCAAATCCAGCACTCGTTGCTGATCGACCGCCGTCTGCCTTCCTTCCATACGCTCCTGAATCCAGCGCCGCTGTTCCGGATCTGCGATGTGCCCGAACTCGACGCCCACCGTACTGCAATAGATCTTGCGTGCTTCGCGCGCCAACTCTCCCTCAATCCGCAATTCCGGTAACGACAGCGGACGTAGGAATCCCAGCGGATCCAGATCCGCTTCCAGATACCCCCAACGCCGGAAGGCCTCGAACACTCGTTCGCGCTCCCCATTCGGTGATTCGAGAACTCCGGTCGAACCAGCGATGCCCTTTGCTTTTGTCGCCATAAATGTACTTCCAGGTTAAAGGATGACGGCTGTTGTCTCCCGGATTCGGATGGGGACTCAGGCCTCTCGGGTGTGCGGAGACGCCTGTCGCAGCAGCAGTCCGTTTAACACGACGGTCACCACCGAAGCCGCTAACGTATACCTGCCGCTTCCAGAAGGCCAACAGTCTAACTGAAACCAGTTGCCTTTTAACTTGGGATGTGTCGGGACGGGAAGAATCCACTACAATGCCCCGGGGAGCACAGCGCAGGCTATGGCGAGGACACAGGTCGAGTCGGGCAGCAGGGGCGTCCCGGCACTTCTGGGCATTCCCTTCGACGCCAACTCCTCTTACCTGCGCGGAGCCGCCGAGGCCCCGCCCCTCATCCGGCAGGCGTTTCGTTCTGATTCCTCGAACCTCTGCACCGAGGCCGGCACCAACCTCGACACCCAACCCTTCGTGGATGCCGGCGACCTGAAGCTGACCGACGCCAGTGCCTTCGCGGAAATCGACCGCGCGATTACCGATCTTATCCAGAAGAACCAGCGGCCTGTCTGTCTGGGCGGCGATCACTCCATCACTTATCCGATCGTGAAGGCGCTGTCGAAAAAGTTCACTCCTCCCGGCATCATTCACTTCGATGCCCACCCCGATCTCTACGACGAATTTCAAGGCAACCGCTATTCCCACGCCAGTCCCTTCGCCCGCATCATGGAAGAGGGCCTGGCCAAACAACTCATCCAGCTCGGTATCCGTACCCTGAACCCGCATCAGAAACAGCAGGCCGAGCGCTTCGAAGTTCAAATCATCGAGATGGAAAAGCTCCCGAATTTCGAGCGCCTCAAGCGCGCCGGCCCGGTCTACATCTCTTTTGATCTCGATGTGCTGGATCCCGCCTTTGCCCCCGGAGTCTCGCACCGCGAACCGGGAGGCATGACCGTGCGCGAAGCGATGCGCCACCTGCACCAGATCACCGGCAACATCATCGGAGCCGACCTGGTGGAATACAATCCCCGGCGTGACGTCTCCGAGCTCACCGCCGCGGTCTGCGGGAAAATCTTGAAGGAAATTCTGGGGAAAATGCTGGGCTGCTAAGCTCAACACACATCATGTCAACCGACCAGGAAAAACAAGCCGCCGCCCGCGCCAGCCTGAAATTTATTCAGGAAGGAAATGTGGTCGGGTTGGGAAGCGGCTCGACCGCCGCGTACTTTATCCGCTTCCTGGGCGAGCGCGTCCAGGCAGGTCTGAAGATTTGCGGCGTGCCCACTTCTGTCGACGCCCAGCGTCTCGCCCAGTCCTGCGGCATTCCCCTGATCAGCCTCGACGAAGTCGATCACATCGACGTTGACGTCGACGGCGCCGACGAATTCGATCCTCAGCTGCGCCTGATCAAAGGCGGAGGAGGCGCACTTCTGCGCGAAAAAATCGTCGCCTCGGCGTCGCGAAAATTTGTCGTAGTCGCCGACTCCGCGAAGCAGGTGCCGATGCTCGGGCGGTTCCCCCTCCCCGTCGAAGTCATCCCCTTCGCCGAAACCCTGCTCACCCGCCGGATCACGGTGCTCGGTGCCACGGTTACACTGCGCACCACTGCTGCGGGCGTGCCCTACAAAACCGACGAAGGCCATCACATCCTGGATTGCCACTTCGGCGAAATCCCTGATCCGGCCCTCCTCGCGCGCACCCTGGAGGGAATGCCGGGAATCGTTGAGCATGGCCTCTTCATCGACCTGGCCACGCTGGTCCTGGTGGGAAGGGGCACGGAAGTAGTCGAATTCGAAAGGAGGCCTTGAGCCAATCAGGAGGGAAGGCTCCGGTGAACCGGGAACTGCGTTCAGCTCCAGATCTCTCCCAGCACGCGATAAAAGTTCTTTCCCATGACCTTCTCTACCACGTCGAGCGTGTGCCCTTTCTTCTCCAGCTCTGAAGCCACAATCTCCATTCGCTGCGGCGTGTTCAAATCGGGGGAGAACGGAGGCCGGTCTTCTTCCGGCGCGGCAATACCCAGCTTCTTGCGGTTTGCCATATCCTGCGCGAACGCCCGGCGTTGTTCCACCGTATCCGCAAAGGTATCGAGAACCCCGTCGCTGCCAATTCCCACATGATCGCTTCCGCATGTCCTGAGCGCGTGGTCGAGATGTTCGATTACATGCTGCCGCGCCGGAAGCGCGGGGCTGGCGACCAGGTACGGCATAAAGTAAATTCCCACCACTCCGCCGCGTTCCGCCAGTGCGCGCAACTCGCGGTCATCCTTGTTCCGCGGGTGCGGGTGTACCGCGCTGCATCCCGTGTGGGTGATCACGGCCGGCCTCGATGACGCTTCGATCGCCTCGGCAGTGGTGCGCTGTCCACAGTGCGCGAGGTCCACCGCGATGCCCAACTCGTTCATGCGCGCCACCGCCGTGCGCCCGAGTTTGCTCAACCCGGCATTGTCATGCTCCAGGCATCCATCGCCGAACAACCCCCGGTTGTTGTAGGTCAACTGCATGATCCGCACGCCCAGCCGGCGGAAAGTCGCCAGCCGCTTCAGATCCGACTCGATGGGCTGGGGATGTTGAAAGCCGAGAATCACCCCAATCTTGCCCGCATCCTTGGCACGATCCAGGTCCGCTTGCTCGCGCACGATCAGAAAGTGGGAAGGTTCACTTTCGACCAACCCTTCGACGAATGCGATGGTTTCCACCGTGCCTTCGAAATCCGGCGTCGAAACCGTCCAATTGATCCCCGTCACTCCCGAGTCGAGAGCTTGTTGCAGGGTCTGTTGCTTGAGGGGCAGGTTTTCGGCATTAATTCCCGCCAGGGCATCGATGACCATCCACTTGCGGTAACTCTCGAGCAACGCCGGCGGGATCGCGGCCGGCCTCTGCGCGAACAAGTTGCCCGTCTTGACCAAAAATGCAGCTCCCGCCGCATTGCGCAGAAATGTTCGTCGATTCATCAGCGATTCTGGCTCGTGGGAGGCAAACTCATCCCTCACTGTTTCGTCACGAAACCCTAACCCACGATCTCCCGGAGCGCCGCCAGCAGCCGGTCGACTTCCTCCGCCGTGTTGTAATGCACCAGGCCGATGCGCAGGAAGCCGCCGTCCTTCTCCACATCCAGGCGCTCGCTCAGGTTCAGCGCGAAATAATTTCCGTCCCAGGTAAAGAACCCGCGGTCTCCGAGCCGGGTCGCCAGCTCGAGAGGCGAGTGCCCCGCGATTCTCACCGCCACCGTCGGGCAACGCTCCCCAAACCGTTGCAGCTCCCTGATTCCGTAAAACTCGAGTCCGCGAATCTCAAGAAGGCCCCGCACCAGACGCCCAGCGAGGTCGCGCTCGTAGGCCTGGATCGCCGCAAAAGCCGCCAGCAAGGCCTTTCTCCGGGTTTGAGCCGCAGGATCGACCCGCCCTCCCAGTTCGGCCAGGTACTCCACGCAGGCCGTGATTCCGGCAATGCATTCGTGATTCAGCGTACCCCACTCCCAGCGCCACGGACTCTCATCGCTATTGGCGCGCAAGCGGTAGGCCTTCAGGCGCTTCAGGTGCTCTCGCTTGCCGTAGAGCACTCCCATATGCGGACCAAAAAATTTGTAGGTGGAGCACACCAGAAAATCGCAATCCAGCGCGCGTACATCAATCGGCCCATGCGGCGCATAGTGCACGGCATCGATATAGGCCAGGGCTCCCGCCGCGTGCGCCAGCTGCACCACTTCCTTCACCGGATTGATGGTTCCCACGGCATTCGAGGCATACCCCACAGCGACCAGGTGCGTGTGACCGCTCACCTTGCGCGCCAGATCGTTCATATCGAGTGTGCAGTCTTCCTCACGAATGTCGGCGAAGCGAACGGTGGCGCCGGTCTCTTCCAGTTGACGCCACGGGGACACGTTCGCGTCATGATCGAGGTGAGTCACCAGGATCTCATTGCCCGGCCCCAGTTCGCGACCAATCGCGCGGCTGATCGCATAAGTGAGTGAAGTCATGTTCGCGCCGAAGACGATTTCGTCGCCGTCGCAACCCAGAAAATCCGCCATCGCCGTCCGCGCTTCCTCCAGCATGGCGTCCGTCCGGCGGCTGGTTCGATAGGCGCCATGCGTATTGGCATTCGACTGACGCAGGTAATCGCTGATCGCCTGAATGACTCTTTCTGAAACCTGTGTCCCACCCGGTCCATCGAGAAACACCGCCGGCTGATCGTTCACCGTCTGCGCCAGGGCAGGGAACTGCGATCGCACGAATGCCAGGTCGAGCTTTGTGCTGACTTCGCTCGGAGTTATAGTCATCGATCGGTCGCTCCTTCCACTGCCCGCACAAAATCCGCCAGCATCCCGTACGCGGTTGCATCGACTCCGGGATCAATTTCCGTGATGGCCAGCCGGGGAAGCATGTCGGTTTCAAAGCACACCATGGACGAGGTTCCCATAATTCCCGCCAGCGGGTCGCTTGCCGGCACCTGCTCCGGACGCACGCTTGCCCTCACCCCATTCCCCGTCCGCCGCGCCCGGCAGACCAACTTGTAAGGTTTGCCTTCGCGTCGTGCTGCCCGCACCTGCTCGCCGTTCAATGCGGCAATGCCTTCCCGCTGGACCTGATCAAGCGGCAACGGCACACCCATCAGCACCCGCACCAGCGCTGCCACCTTCACTGCTGCGTCCCAACCTTCAATGTCGTGACTGGCGTCGCTCTCAGCCACGCCGATCTCTTGCGCCCTCCGGAGCGACTCTTCAAACGATAGTCCTTCCTCCATCCCGCTGAGCATCACATTGGTGGTCGAATTCAGAACTCCATGGAATCCGCGAAGCTCGATCACCGGCAGGCTCTCGCGAAACAGGGAAAAGACCGGTGCACCATCCATTACCGTGGACTCACACAGGAACCGCCTGCCTCGCGCCCCCGCCAGGGCCTGGAGCTCTTCGTAGGCGTGAACCACCGGCCCCTTGTTGGCCGTGATGGCATGCGCGCCGTGCTCGAGCGCCGCTCGAATATGCTCGATGGCCGGCTGTCCGTTCAGCGGCACGAGAGAGGTCGCCTCAAAAAGAACGTCCGCTCCCGCCGCCTGCAACCACTTTCCGACATGGGTAAGGTGGGGCGCGGACGCCCTGACCCCCGTCTCACCACGACCGAGACTTTCGGCCTCCAGTCCGCTCTCATCCACGATCCAGCCCAGCCGCCGCGAGGCAATCCCGGTCACCCGCCACCCGATCCCACGCCGGCCGAGGGCTGCGCGCTTTGCCTCGAGCAGGCGCACCAACGCCCGATTCACATTGCCGAATCCCAGCAGGCAGAGATTGTAAGTGCGAATAACCCGGCCCCCCGAAGAAACGCGTCATCCGATCCATTGAGCGGCGGATGCCTATCCCATCATGGTCGCATGCTCAGGACGTATCTTGTACATTACCCGTACTTCGCCCGGCTGCCCGTACGGATACTTCTCCGCTCCCAGATACTTCTTCGCCATCTTGTTGATATGTGCATCCGCACCCTGCTCCGTGATCTCTACCACCTGGCCTCGAAGCTCCAGGTAGCGGTAGGGGTTGTCCGGATCAATGACCGCCAGCGCCACCCGCGGATCCCGCCGCAGGTTGCGGTCCTTCTGCCGGCCCTTTACCGAATTGATCACCACCAGATCCCCCTCCAGATCGCACCACACCGGTGTCACTTGCGGATCGCCGTTGGGCATGATCGTCGCCAGGCTGGCGAACGCGCGCTTGCTGAACAAATCCCGATACTTGCCGGGGATGGCCTGCGCCATATCTTCCTCCTCAACCTCCGCCTCAACAGAATCCCCACGATTATAGACGGACGCCCCGCTTTCACCCGATGATCTCCGGATTTCTGAACCTTCAAAGCTTTACTTCTGATCCGGGCCGGCTGCGTTTACAATTCCAAGCTTACTGGAAATCAGTAATCTTGATCCGGCGTCGCGCGACCGGATCAACCAAGGAATTCGAAAACCATGCTCTCCCGCTTGTTTTCCCGCCGCCGGATTTTCACCATCGTTCTGCTCGCGCTCCTGAGTGGCTGCGTTTTCGCCGCCGAAGGCTCCAGTGCGCCGCCCACCATCGTCTTCATGACCGATTTCGGCGTGCTCGACGATTCGGTCGCCATTTGCAAGGGCGTCATGTATTCCATCGAGCCGCAATTGCGCATTGTCGACCTCACCCACCAGGTCACACCCTTTTCGATTGTTGACGGTGCCCGGTTCCTCTTCGGGGCCACGGCCTACTACCCGGCGGGCACGGTCTTCGTCGTGGTGGTCGATCCCGGGGTGGGAACTTCCCGCAAGGCCATCGTGGTGAAATCCAGGCGCGGACAGTACTTCGTCCTCCCCGACAACGGACTCACGACCCTGGTGCAAGACCGCGACGGCCTCGAAGCCGCCCGCGAAATCACCAACCGCAGCTGGATGATTGCCGATGCGGTCTCCTCGACCTTCCATGGCCGCGACATTTTCTCTCCCGCCGGCGCGCACCTGGCCCACGGCGAAGACTGGACCCAGGTCGGTCCCGAACTCGATCTCAATAAACTGGTCCGCCTCAGGCTCACCGCGCCCAGGCTTGATGATCGCGGCCTCGCGGGCGAGGTTATCGCCACCGACGGTCCCTTCGGCAACCTGGTGACCAACATCAGCGGGGAGGACTTCCTTAAACTGGGCTATGGCCGCGGCCAGAACGTGCACATCGCCATTGACAAAACAGAGCTGAACATTCCGTTCGTTCGTACCTTCGCCGACGTCCCGCTGAAAAAGCCGCTCATGTATATCGATTCTCGCGGACGTCTGGGGCTGGCGATCAATCAGGGAAGCTTTGCTGCCACCTACAACATCAAACCGCCGATGGCGATCAAAATTGACAGGCCCAAACCCTAGCTGCGGATGATGCTATGCCGCCATCTCTTCATTGCAAGGTTTTCGAAAACGCACAGAAGAGAAAACGCTCCAGGCAACGACTAAGAGGTCAGCCTATGAAAAGCCTACGCACCATGGCACGCATCCTCGCCCTACTGCTTTTCCTCCCGGTTCTCTCGAGCGCCCAGAGCTACCGCGGCTCCATCCGCGGCAAGGTGGTCGATCCCCAGGGAGGCGTGATCGCCGGGGCCAAAGTCACCGCCCGGAATTCCGGCACCGGCCTCGTCCGCGATACTCTCACCGACCCCGACGGCGCCTACGTTCTCGCCGAGCTCCCGGCCGGGGAGTATGTCGTGGTGGCCGCCTCCGCCGGACTCTCGCCGGTGGCGCAAAATGTGGTCGTCAACGTCGGCCTCGATACTACCGCCAACTTCGATCTCACCAGGGTGGAAAAGAAGGTCGAACAGATCACCGTGACCGAAGCCGCTCCGCTGGTCGATACCACCCGCGACGTCCTTGGCGAGGTCGTCGAGCGCAAGCTGGTCACCGATCTCCCGCTTAACGGGCGCGACTTCGGCAAACTGGTCGCCCTGGTTCCCGGCGCGACTGTGGAACCTTCCGGGGTTGCCGCCATCCAGAGCGGCTTTGGCCAGTTCTCCATCAACGGCAGCCGCGATCGCTCCAACAACTACGCCCTTGACGGCACCGACAACAACGATCCTTTCTTCAACAACTCCGCCTTCAACCAGACCGGCATCGGTGGGGCTCCAGCCTCCCTGCTGCCCATCGACGCCATCCAGGAATTAAACCTGCAATCGAATTTCCCCGCCGAATACGGCCGCAACACCGGATCCGTGGTCAACATCATCACCCGGTCCGGCACCAACCAGTTTCATGGCTCGGTCTTCGCGTTCGTGCGCAACGATCTGTTCGACGCCCGCAACTTCTTCAACCGCTCCATCGATCAGTCGGGAAACCACATCCGCAAGAGCGCATTCCGCAACAACCAGTTCGGCTTCTCTCTCGGCGGGCCCATCATCAAGGACAAAACGTTTTTCTTCGGAGCCTACGAAGGCCAGCGCGAGCGCGTGACCTCGGACTTTACCTTCCTGGTTCCCACGCCAACCCAGATCGCCAATGCCCAGTCCATCGCCCAGGGAGGCTTTGTCGGCGGAACGCCGGTTCCCACCAATCCCGCGCTGACCGCGATCCTCAATGAATTCCCCTCGGCTACAGGATCTAACGGCGTGACCGGCACGGTGGTCGGCGGGGTTCACGACAAGAATGACGTCAACAGCCTCATCGCCAAGGTCGATCATCAGATCACGGGCGCAGAGTCCTTCTCCGTGCGCTATGCCTACGCCGGCAGCCAGCAGACCTTTCCCCTCGGAGGACTCGGGTTCGGCGCCGGTTCCCGTCTTCCCCAATTTGCCCAGACTTCCCCCACTCGCGTGCAACTGGTTTCCGCCAGTCTGCTTTCCACGCTGAGCGCAACCCGGATCAACGAGATCCGCTTCGGCTACAGCCGCTACCGAACCTCTTTTAGCTCGCTCGACGCCAGCACCGACTTCTCCGCCCCCACGCTCAACTTCGGCACCGGCAAGCTGGGCCTGCCGGAGATGGATTTCAGCGGCATCTTCGACAACCTCGGCGCCACCGCGTTCAGCATTCCTCGCGGCCGTACCAGCCAGACCTTCCAGATCCTCGATAACTTTACCTGGCTCAGCGGACGCCACACCGTCAAGTTCGGCGGCGAGTTCCGGCGCGCGATCATTGACAGCTTCAATGACAATCTGGAGCGCGGTCTGTTCTCCTTCGGCTCTGAAAATCCCGCGGGCCTGGTCAATTGCCAGGCTAGCAACGTTGCCGGATGCAACGATGGCGGCACCCTTGCCCTCGTCGCCTTCTATCTCGGCGATACCTTCCCCTCCATCAACGCCGGCAACACTCAGCGCACCACTTACAACAACGGGCTCGCGTTTTTCGTGCAGGACGATTTCCGCGCCCGGCGCAACCTCACCCTCAACCTCGGCCTGCGCTGGGAATACTTCGGCCCGCTGAGTGAAGCCCACAACCTGCTTTCCAACCTGGGCAGGGATGGCAACCTCGCGCTCGTTGGCACCGACGGTGTGAACGGGGCCTACAGCCGTGATTTGAACAATTTCGGTCCACGCCTCGGTTTCGCCTGGAATCCGCATGCGAAAACCGCCATTCGTGGCTCCTACGGCATCTATTACGACTACATTCCCCAGGACCTGCTCATCGCCAACTTCACCAACTCCGCCGGGCTGGTGACCAATCCCATCGGACCCAAGCCCGTCATCTCCCTCTCGAACAGCTACGACCCTACGGCGTTCAACGGAACCAATCCCGGCGCCCCGGTGTTTAATCCCCTCACTCCCAATACCACGCCCGACATCTTCGTCACGCCACGCAACCTGGCGACGCCTTACGTGCAAAACTGGAATCTGAACCTCGAGGAGGAAATCTCGAGCGGCGTCGCACTGCAGCTCGGCTACGTTGGCAGCAAGGGTACGCGCCTGGTCCGTCTCCGTGATGCCAACCA
>DATFTE010000267.1:0-4952 GCA_035262225.1 Terriglobales bacterium | reverse complement strand
CGAGATTCGCATTCCGGCGCCTGCCGCCCGCGCGGGAGGCGCATACCTCAAGCTCGAGCGCAAAGTCGGAGACTTTGCCACGGCCGGTGTGGCCGCGCAGGTCACGCTCGACGACAAAGGCGCTTGTCAGAAGGTGGGAATTGGCCTGACCAACGTTGGTCCGACGCCCTTGAAAGCCGGGCAAGCGGAAAACTTCCTGCGCGGGAAGAAAGCCGATCAGGCCAACATCGAGCAGGCGGCGGCTCTGGCTGCAGCCGATGCTCAGCCCAGCTCCGATCTGCGCGGGCCCGCGGAATACAAGAAAGCGCTGGTGAAGGAGTTGACCCGGCGTGCATTGACCCGTGCTGTCCAGCGCGCAGCAAAGTAGATTCCGAAATCGTTCATGGGGGTTCGCGCAAATGGCGAAGAAAGAATTGATTCGCGTAAGAGTGAATGGGCGCGATCGCGAAGCCGAGGTGGAGCCGCGGCTGTTGCTGGTCCACTTTATCCGTGAAGTCCTCGCGCTGACCGGCACCCACGTGGGTTGCGACACCTCGCACTGTGGCGCTTGCACCGTTGTCCTCAACGGCAAAACCGTGAAATCGTGCACCGCATTTGCCGTGCAGGCGGACGGAGGCGAGTTGCTCACGGTCGAGGGACTGATGAAAGACGGCAAGCTCCATCCGCTGCAAGAGGGCTTCAAGGAAGAGCACGGATTGCAGTGCGGCTTCTGCACGCCCGGCATGCTGATGTCCTCGTATGCTCTTCTCGAAACGAACGGCCATCCCAGCGAGGAAGAAATCCGCTGGGGGATCTCCGGGAATCTCTGCCGCTGTACCGGCTACCAGAACATCGTGAAGGCAGTGCAATATGCAGCCGGCAAGGCGACGAAAGGAGCGGGCCGATGATCACGAAAACTTCTCCCGAAGTCGGTGGCATGGGCCACTCGCTCAAGCGCAAGGAAGACCTGCGATTCATTCAGGGCCGGGGGAATTACGTTGACGACGTCCATCTGCCCGGCATGGTCCACGGGCAGCTCGTGCGCAGCCCCTACGCACACGCTCGGCTGAAGAGCATCAATACGGAGAAAGCCAAAAAGCTGCCCGGCGTGCTGGCGGTCATCACCGGAGAAGATCTCGCCAAAGCCAACCTGGCCTGGATGCCGACTCTGTTCTTCGACAAGCAAATGGTGCTGGCGACGGGAAAAGTGCTGTTTCAGTCGCAGGAAGTTGCCTTTGTTGTCGCCGAGGACCGCTACACCGCCGCCGATGCCGCCGAATTGGTAGAAGTGGAATACGAAGAGTTGCCGGTGCTGGTCGATCCGCACAAATCGCTGGAGCCGGGTGCTCCCATCTTGCGCGAGGACCGCGAACAGAAGGATAACCACATCTTTCACTGGGAGGTTGGGGACCGGCAGGCCACCGACAAGGTCTTCCAGAACGCAGCCGTCACCGCCAATGTGCATGCCTTTTTTCAGCGTTGTCATCCGGCGCCGCTCGAAACCTGTGGCTGCGTGGCCGACTTTAACTCCGCCACCGGGCGTCTCACCGTCCATCTCACTTCGCAGGCGCCGCATGCGCACCGCACCCTGTTCGCCATTGTGGGCGGCATTCCGGAGAACAACATTCGGGTGATTTCCCCCGACATCGGCGGCGGCTTTGGCAACAAGGTGCCGATCTATCCGGGATACGTGTGCGCGGTGGTCGCCTCGCTGACGTTGGGTCGCCCAGTGAAGTGGATCGAGACGCGGTCGGAGAATCTGCAGTCCACCGGGTTTGCCCGCGACTACCACATGACTGCCGAACTGGCCGCCAGCCGCGAGGGCAAGATTCAGGGATTACGCGTGAAGACCCTCGCCGATCACGGGGCCTTCAACGCAGCGGCTCAGCCCACCAAGTTTCCGGCCGGCTTGTTCAGCATATGTACCGGCGCGTACGACTACCCCACGGCTTTCTGTGAAGTCGATGGCGTCTACACCAACAAAGCCCCTGGCGGCATAGCATATCGCTGTTCGTTCCGGGTGACCGAGGCCGCTTACCTCATCGAGCGCGCCGTGGATGTGCTTGCCCAGGAATTGAAAATCGATCCGGCCGAGTTGCGCCGCAAGAACTTTATCCCTAAAGCCAAGTTTCCCTATAAATCGCCGCTGGGCTGGAGCTACGACAGCGGTGACTACGAGAGTGCGATGAAACTCGCGCTCGAAAAAGTTGGCTACGCCGAGCTACGCAAGGAGCAAGCGGAGAAACGCAAGAAAGGCGAACTGATGGGCATCGGCATATCGAGCTTCGTCGAAATCGTCGGCGCCGGCCCGTCGCACACTTTCGATATCGCCGGCATCAAGATGTTCGATAGCTGCGAGATTCGTATCCATCCCACCGGCAAAGGAATTTGCCGCATGGGTACCAAGAGCCAGGGCCAGGGACACGAGACGACTTACGCACAGATCGTCGCACAAGAACTGGGAATCCCGGCTGCCGACATCACGGTGGAGGAGGGAGATACCGACACCGCCCCCTACGGTCTGGGAACCTATGCCAGCCGCAGCACTCCGGTCTCGGGCGCGGCAACGGCCATGGCAGCACGCAAGATTCGCGAGAAGGCGAAGAAGATTGCCGCCCACCTGCTCGAGTGCAGTGCGGATGACCTGGAATGGGAGACGGGCAAGTTCTTCGTGAAAGGCGCTCCCAGCAAGGCCAAGACGATCCAGGAGATTGCATTCGCCGCCTACACAAATCACCCGCAGGGGATGGAAGCCGGGCTGGAAGCGGTTGATTATTACGATCCACCGAATCTCACCTTCCCCTTCGGCACCTACATCTGTGTGGTGGATATCGACACCGGCACGGGCGAGGTCAAAGTGCGGCGTTTCGTCGCGGTGGATGACTGCGGCAACGTGATCAATCCCATGATCGTCGACGGCCAGATTCACGGTGGCTTGACCGAAGGACTGGCCATCGCCTTCATGCAGGAGATCGCGTACGACGAGAACGGCAACGTGCAAGGCGGGAGCTTCCAGGATTACCTGCTTCCCACCGCCGTCGAGACTCCCCACTGGGAAACGGACAAGACATGTACTCCGTCGCCGCATCATCCCCTGGGCGCGAAGGGCGTAGGTGAGTCGCCGAATGTTGGGTCGCCCGCGGCTTTCGTAAATGCAGTGGTGGATGCGCTGGCGCACCTCGGCGTGAAGCATGTCGATATGCCCATCGCGCCCTGGAAAGTGTGGACGATTCTGAAGGAGAAAGGCGTGGTGAGCTGAGCTGTGGCTTTGCGGATTGAAAAAACAGTTCAAGTCAACCAGCCCATCGAAAAGGTGTGGGCACTGCTGACCGACCCCCGCAAGGTTGCAACCTGCGTCCCGGGTGCCAAGATCACCGAACAGGTGGATGATAAGACTTACAAGGGAACCATCAGCGTCAAAGTGGGCCCGGCCGTTAGCGAGTATAGCGGCGAACTGCAGATTGTCCGGATCGATCCCGAAAATTTCGAGATTGAACTCCTGGGCAAAGGGCAGGACGTGCGCGGCCGAGGCAGCGCATCCCTGAAAATGACGGGGAAACTGCGGCTCGTGGACGGCGGCAAGACCGAGATGACCAGCGTTTCCGAGGTCAACCTGGTCGGCATTGTGGCCCAGATGGGCGCCCGCGTGATCACCGAAGTTTCCAACGTCATGTTCGGACAATTCACGAAAAATCTTCAGGCCAGACTGCTACAGCCCGAGGGCGCGCCGGACGATCCAGGCGCACAAGTCAAGCCCGTTAAGGCGACCGATGTCGCGTGGGAGGCGGGCAAGAGATTGTTTCGCCGGGATTCCTGACCCCCGGATGGAGTCATCATTGCATCTGAAACGCGATCCTGACGCGGGCTCTCCGGGTTCCGCGGGACGACAGCCATTCCAGGATGTCGACGCCCTTGTCCAAGGATTTGGGCAGCTGAACTACGTTGCGGACCGAGCCCTTGCGACCGCCGTTTTTCTCGCGGTCCAGTTGCGGAAACCCCTTCTGATCGAAGGTCACGCCGGACTGGGCAAGACCGAGGTGGCCAAGGTTCTCGCATCGCTGCTCGAAACCACGCTGATCCGCCTGCAGTGTTACGAAGGCTTGGACGTCAATTCCGCTGTCTACGAATGGAACTACCAGAAGCAGTTGCTAGCCATCAAGATCGAAGAGAAATCTGATCTTACGGTCGAGGAAAAAGAGCGGCACATCTTCAGCAAAGAGTTTCTGCTGGAGCGTCCCTTGCTGCAGTCCATCCTCGCCGAAACGGCGTCCCCTGTATTGCTCATCGACGAGATCGATCGCGCGGACGAAGCCTTCGAGGCGTTTTTGCTGGAGTTGCTCTCCGATTTTCAGATCACCGTTCCGGAGATGGGCACAATCAAGGCCCGCCACATTCCCTACGTGATCCTTACCTCCAACAGCACTCGGGAGTTGAGCGATGCACTGAAGCGAAGATGCTTTTACCACTGGATCGACTATCCCAGCCTCGAGAAAGAAATGAAGATTGTGAGCACCCACCTGCCCAGCATGGAAGCCGATCTGCGGTCTGATGTCGTGCGCTTTGTCCACGCCGTGCGGCAACTCGACCTCGCCAAGCCTCCGGGAGTAGCCGAGACACTTGATTGCGGCCAGGCCGTGATGTCGCTGGGCAAGCATCGCCTGGACGAAGAAGTGGTCGAAGTCACGCTGGGATGTCTGGCGAAATCGATGGAAGATGGTCAGAAGATCAAAGACGCGGGGATCAGGGAACTGCTGGGCAATTCTGAGTGACAGCGAAGTATGGACCAACAACGGGCGGCCTACTCAACGGAGTCGGTGGTTGCATTCTGCCGCTTCGCCAGCGCTAACGGTCTCTCTGGCGGGCTGCATCGATCCCTGGCGGCGCTCAGGGCGGTCAAGGCAGTCGGCAGCGGGGACCGGGAAGCTCTCAGGTTCGCCTTGCGTGCAGCACTCTGCTGTTCTAAAGCGGAGTGG
>DATFTE010000266.1:0-45539 GCA_035262225.1 Terriglobales bacterium | reverse complement strand
CGTGTACACCAGCCTGAACCAGGCAGTGAGCAAGGAAAGAGACTTGTTGACCGGCACGAACAGGACATAAAGCGCCCATGCAATGATTACGTCGAGCATCAACGTAACCAGGTGGCACAGGATTCCGACAAAAAAGAGCTTTCCATGGGCAGTAATGTTTTCGGCGGTCTGCTCGATGTTGCCGGGAATTACCAGCCGGGGAAAGATGGAAAGCTCCGCGTAGGCAACCGGCATGAGCAGGTAGGCAATGCCCGCAGTCAGCGCCGCCTGGCGCAGGCTCAGGCCCTGGTGGGAATTGTTCGGCACATTCACGTCTCGCGGAATGTAACACAGGTCCTGCTTGTCGGCAGAAACGGCAGGGCTGTCTTACCGGCTATTTCCGAGACATCGGCGTCTCCCTAGGTTTGCGGTTGTTCAGTTCGGCTTGCTTGCCAACGGGCCCCAGCGGCGGAGGAACCAGAGGAAGACGCGTGTTTTGAGCGGGAGATTGCGGCTGACAGGCGAGTCGGCCGCCGGAGTGCCGGCGTGTTTTCCCAGGCTCCAACCGGCTGTGGTCAAATGCTGCTCGGCAAAGTTGCGTGGCGCGGCTTCGAGCGACGTGGCCAGCGTATCGTTCCAGCGGTTGAGAAACGCCATCAAGGACAGCGTGGCGACCATCTCCATGATTTGATTGTCGCTGAAGTACCGGGACAGCTGCTGGAAATGAGCCTCGCTGACGGCATTGGGCACCTGCCCGGAGGCTTGGGCGAATCGCAACGCCGCGCGTTCCGCGTCGCTGAATTCCGGGCTGGTCTCGAACTGAAACGCCTGTTCGACCTTCCGCTCCTCGACGCCGTACAGCGCCGCGAGATTGCCGGTGTGGGCAGCGCAATACTGGCAGCCGGTCGAGCGGCTGACCAGGTACATGATGAGGGCTTTCAGGCCGGGATCCAGCTCGCCGGGACGAACCAGGATGATGGCGGCAAGCTGGGAAAACGACGCCAGGAGATCCGGGTCACGAGCCATGACCAGCATGCTGTTGGGCACAAAGCCCATCACGGCTTCGGTTACCTGAAATACCGTCTCGAAATCCTTGGCCTGACTGCGTTGCAACGGCTCGATGCGCGTCATGGAGACTCTCCCCTCGGCTCACTCGCGCGGCACTGGGGCGGCAAGGAAGTCAAATTCCCCGGCGCGGCGATTCTTTCTCAGACCGGGCTAATTCTAGTCGAACGGTGGAGGCCGGCTGCCGTCAAGGTCAACCCGAGGCGAGCTGAGGAAATCCGGTGGCAGGGTAAGGAAGTAAAGGCGGATTTGCGGTCAAACACCGGAGGCGGCTGCCCTGGTTGAAGGAGGTCTCCCCGCCGCCCAGCCACGAGGATTGCGGAATGCCATCGGCGCGAAAACGAAGAGCCACAGAATTGCGCAGGTGACGGACACCAGCTGCCGTAGGTCGCCCTTGTCCCGCAATTGTTTACTACTCGTTCGAACAACTGCTATTAGTGGCCGCGCGTTCCTCAATGACGCATGAGTGTAACTGCCGGTCGACCGTCGACACACAGCCAGCCTATATTACTAAGTATTTCCGTCGACTTACTTTGGCTTTACCACTCTTATTGGTTCTTATCATTGTTTGTTTCTTCAACAGGCGCAATGGGTGCGAAGGACTCGGAGAAAGACTTAAGAACGCGCAGGGCGCGCAGAACTGTCGCGGAGTACGGAAGATGCCGGCGTTGTTGTGCCGCTTCCCCGGGACCGGCGGGGATGGCCGTCTTCCATCATGAGCGGCCCGATCGACGGTTTCAGGATCTGGCTTCGGACTGGGGCGGCCCCTTGGCGCCCATGATGATCAGCCAGAGCATGATGGCGACCTCGGCGAACAAGACCGGTTGAGTCAGGGTGAAGATCCTGTCTTCGTAGCCGGGAAACAGGAACGCGGCAGCACTGAGAGCCAAATAGCCGAAGCAGGCGATCACCAGCCATGCTCCCAGGATGCGGGGCAGGAAGCGCGATCGGTAGACCAGCAGGCCGAAGGGGATGAGCCACAGGCCCCAAAATATCTGGTTGGCCATGTCACCATAGTGGTGCAGGCGGAGAAACAACATCGCGAAGGCATCGCGCTGGGGCTTGTCAATCGCGGATAGGAAATCTTGACCTCGCGCAAACAGAAGGGCGCCAACGTCGTTGACCGAGTTGAGAAAGAATATGGGCACCGGTACCAGGCTGCCCAGGATGACCATCAGGATGGCGAGACCCTGGTCCACGCCCTTGAGCAGACGATAAAGGGCCAGGGTGACGAAGATCCATAAGGCGGCGGCGAGCAGGTAGCTGACAATCCCGAAGCGGAAGAGCGTCTCGTGTGCAGCGATGTTGTTCGCCGTTGCGGCCGCGTCCCCCAGCACAAACAATTTATTGGGGATGTAGAGGAGGCGGACGACGGCCAGTACGGAACCGACAAGGTAAAGCAAGCCGGCGACGCGGGCGTTCCTGCTGAGTGAAGTCATAGGTCCTCCAAAGTGAGGAAGTCAGTCTGAGTTACGTGAAGAGAGGGGGAAAGGTTCGATCCGAGAGTAGTACGGCAGGATTCCGGCCGGATAACGGCGGAGACGACTTACCGTAAACGACGCGAAGTTGGTGCGCAAAGATCGTGAAGAAGGTCATCCCGGGGTGCGCAGCGCGGAGCCGTCCACCGTCATCCGATGGGTTGCGACATCCGATGGGTTGCGCCATGGCTTGTTCTTTGCCACACCGCAGCCTGTGCCCGAAGCCCGTACCCTATGCGAACGAATGTTCCGGATCGAGTAATGCCGGTCACAATGGCAAACCCACGAGAATTACCTCCCTATGTTCTAATGCTTAGGTGCCCTCTGCGGACCTGATTACCGACCAGGAACTCGATCAGCGGCGGCGGGAAAAGTGGCGGCTGAACGGGGCGCCCATCCGCACGCTGGAAGATGCGCGGGCGTTCATCGAGGACGTCGGCTTCAGCCTGCTGTATCCCCTGAAGACGGCAGTGCTGGTTCCGACGTTTATAGGAGCGTGGGCGGGGTCGGATGAGAGGCTGCCCACCTGGCAGCATGCGTTTGCCGATCCCCGGGCGCAGGAGGCGACCGATTTGATGGTGCGATTGCTGCGCGACCACGCGGCGTATGAGGCGAATCTGTTCGACGAGAACAATGCGTTCGTGGTAGCGGCGTCGGTGTTTCCTTACTTCTATGCGCTGGTAGGAGAGCGCAATCCCAAACAGGCTCCCAAGCCGGGGCCGCGTTCGCCATATTCGCAACTGGCGTGCGACGCGTTTACGGTGATTCACCGCGATGGGCCGGTCTCGAAGCCCAGGCTACAGGAGAAGCTCGGCGGCGCGGTATCGTTGGCCGGGCTGGACCACGCGCTGGGGACCTTGTGGTCGAAACTGCGCATCACGCGGGTGGATTACCAGGCGGGCGAAGGGGCGTTTTGGGATGTGCTTTACCGCTGGGCTCCGGAGGCGGTACGGGAGGGCGCGGGGCTGTCGGTGGCGGAGGCGTTGAGCGCCCTGGTGTCGAAGTACCTGGATTGCGTGATCGCTGCCGATCAGCCGGAGATAGAAACCTTCTTGGGAAATTTCGTTCCCCGGTCGCGGGTGAAGGAAGCGATCAATGCTCTGCTGGCAGCGCGCGAGTTGAGTTTTTTGCGGGTGGGCAACCGCTCGCTGATCCAGATCACGCCGGTGTAATTGGCCGAACCGAGTCAAGTCTCCGGTCTCAAGGTCTGACGGCAAAGAACGCCAAGAACTGCCGTAAGCTCGCAAGGAAGAGTTTCTGGTTTGCCGGTATCCGGTGCGCGCCGCTCAGCACTGTTTCATCCTGTAAAATTACACGCAATGTCCGACAGTTCCCCGCGTAAACTGATTATTGCCATCGATGGACCTGCAGGGGCGGGCAAGAGCACGATCGCTTCTCGACTGGCGCGCAAGCTGGGGTATGTCAACCTGGAAAGCGGGGCCATGTACCGGGCTCTGGCGCTGAAGGCCATTGAGTGGGACGTGTCGTTCGACGATGAAGCGGCTCTGGCCGACCTGGCCCACAACTCACGGATTCAACTGGAACCCAGCCTGGGCGGAAACCGCGTGCTGCTTGACGGACGGGACGTGACGCCTCGCGTAAGGGAGGCCGATGTCAGCGAGGCGGCGTCGCGGGTGTCGGTGCATCCCCGGGTGCGGGAGTGGATGGTGGCGCGGCAGCAGGAAATGGGAGCGGGCGGCGGAGTGGTGATGGAGGGACGGGACATCGGGACGAGAGTCTTTCCCCACGCCGACGTCAAGGTGTTTCTCGATGCCGATCCGGTGGTGCGCGAGCAGCGGCGGTTGGCGCAACAGCACTTGAAGGGAAAATCCGCGGCCACGACGGCGGCCGAGTTGCGCGAGCGCGATCGCCGGGACCGCACGCGCGCCACGTCGCCGCTGGTGCCTGCGCCGGACGCGTTGCTGCTCGATTCGACCACGCTGTCGGAAGATGAGGTTCTCTCCCGGGTGGAAGAGCTGGTGAATCAGAAGCTGGGCAGTCTGGCGCGGGGATAGGCCGCGGCTTTGCGGCTGACGGGCGTGGACGCCCATCCTCCATTGTGATCAAGGTTTTAGCGACGCGAGGTATTCCGCCAGGATTTTCTGGGTCTTGGCATCCATCGCACCAGCGTTCGCTGTATTCGTCCTTTTGATCCCGATATAGACGGCGTTGTAAGGGGTATCGCCGAGGTTTTCGACGCGGTGCTTGAAGGGAGGAAACCAGCGTGACTCGCCGGGTTTGGAGAAGACCTCCTGCATTCTCCCTTTTTCGTCGGTGAACTTGAGGTGTCCGGGGGTAAGCACGACGACCACGCCGCCGGGATGATCGTGGAGAGCTGATCTCTCGTGCGGACCGTAGTGGACATCGACGACCTGGACGTACTGGTTTTCAAAAGCCAGGTGGTAGTGTGTGGGTTCGACCTTGGTGGGTTCCTGGGCAACTGCAGCGAGAGCCAGAGACACGAAGGCGACCGTCAAGAACCTCTTGGAGACCATGGTTCTCCTTCTGACGTTCACGATTGAGCGCTGCGATTGGAGACACGCTACTCTCGGTGGGGGCAAAATTCAAGCGCGACGGACGCGAGTGATCAGGAGTTGGGGCGGTGTCGTCCCGCGGGTTGCCCTCGCTCCGCGAGTGAGTGGTTGGTCTCCAGTCTTTGGTTGTTGCCGTTTGTGCAAACATCTGCATATTGACACCGGGGCTGCGACGTAGAATACTCCGCCTCCAAGTGCTCGCCTCCCGGCTGGGCAGAGTCGAACGGGGCGTCACCACATTCCTACCTATTCCAAAGCCTCAATTGTTGAGAGGGGAAAAACATGAAGATGTTGCGCGTGCTCGGACTCGGGCTGGGCGTCATGCTGGCGTGGGCTGGCATTACACAGGCCCAAACATGGACATCGATCACCAACCAACCCACTTTCTTTCCCGACACTTCTGTTCTGCTCACCGACGGTACGGTGATGACGCACGAGTACAACACGCCGAACTGGTGGCGGCTGACCCCAAATAACACCGGCAGTTACCTCAACGGCACATGGACCAAGCTGGGTTCGATGCCTTCCAACTACGCTCCCCTGTATTTCGCTTCGGTGATTCTGCGCGACGGCAAAGTGATCGTCGAAGGCGGCGAATACAACTTCCTGAGTCCGGTTCAGACCAACCTGGGAGCGATCTACGACCCAGCGTCCAACACCTGGACGAACGTGAATCCGCCCAGCGGATGGACGGAAATCGGCGACTCGCCCGGCATCGTGCTGGCCAACTCGACGTTCATGCTCGGTCAGAACATGAGCGAGAAAACCGCATTCTTCAACGAAACGAACCTGAGCTGGACGGTTAGCGGGACGGGCAAAGCCGATGATTTTGAAGAGGAAGGCTTCGTGCTGCTGCCCGACACCACGGTGTTGACGGTGGATGCCAGCAAAGCCAAGAACGCGGAAAAGTATCTCCCGCCCAAGAGCCAGAACAAGTGGATCAACGCGGGCACGACTCCGCAACCGCTGTCGGATCCGGGCTCGCTCGAAATCGGTCCGCTCATTCTGCGGCCCGAGGGCACAGTATTCGCGATGGGCGCCAACGCTTCCGCCGCCGGCCACACGGCGGTCTACACTCCGCCCACCAGTCCCCTGCAGCCGGGCACCTGGGCTGCCGGCCCCGATTTCCCCAACGGGAACGACATGGCGGACGCGCCGGCGGCGATCCTGCCGGATGGCAACGTGCTCTGCGAAGTGAGCCCGGGGATTTTCGGATCGCCGGTCGCCTTCTTCGAGTATGACGGGACGCAGTTCAACTCGGTTCCCAAACCGGCGATGGTAGGACGCGAAAACACGTCGTATGAAGGACGGCTGCTGGTGCTGCCGACCGGCCAGATCTTCTTCGTTCCGGCCGATGGCAAAACCAAGTTCGCCGCCATCTACACGGCAAATGGCAGCGCGAATCCCAGCTGGGCTCCAACCATCACCTCGCTGGCCTCGACCATCACGCACGGCACCACGGTGAAGGTTTCAGGCACGCAGTTCAACGGGCTCTCCAACGGCGCCGGTTACGGCGATGATGCGGGCATGAACACCAACTATCCCATCGTACGCATCACCAACATCGCCACGGGGCATGTCTTCTACGCCAAGACGCACAACTTCAGCACCATGGGCGTAGCCACGGGAACCAAGACCGTGTCAACCCTGTTCGATGTGCCGGCGACCATTGAAACTGGCGCGAGCACATTGGAAGTGGTAGCCAACGGGATCGCGTCCCAGCCGTCGAATGTGACGGTGAACTAGAACGACAAACTACTTTGGCTCAGGCGCCGCCGCGGCGGCGCCTTTTTCTGCGTCTGATGTATACCGGACTTCTAGTATTATCGAAATATGACCAGACGGGTGGCGCAGTGCGCCGACATCGTACTTGCCACGGGCGCCGAGCGGCCCCGGCGTATCATGCAGCTTCTTTCGATGGTTCGACGCGGATAAGCTCGCCTGAGCAGCGAGCATGAATTCACACTACAACGTTCTCTTTCTTTGCACGGGAAACTCTGCCCGTTCCATCATGGCCGAAGCCATCATGAACCACCGAGGCCACCCTGATTTCACCGCCCACAGCGCGGGGAGCCACCCCACGGGACTAGCTCGCCCCGAAGCTCTGCGCGAGCTCAGGCTGGCGCGCATCTCCACCAAGGGCCTGCACAGCAAGAGTTGGGAGGAGTTCTCCCGGCCGGGCGCGCCGGAGATGCAATTCGTCTTCACCCTTTGCGATCACGCCGCGAAGGAACCGTGTCCGGTATGGCCCGGCCACCCCATGACGGCGCATTGGGGAGTTCCCGACCCGCCTGGCCCGGGGCAAGGCACGGAGGAGGAAATCCAGCGGTCTTTTCACGATGCGTTTTTCATTCTTCAGCGGCGCATTGATCTGTTTCTCAGCCTGCCGCTCGCCACTCTCGATCCGACGGCTCTCAAGAAGGAAATCGATCGAATCGGCCGGCAGTAGAGGCTTGCTCCGCGGGGCGTCTTCACGGCCGATTCTGCTAGCGCGTTCGCCTTAGAACACACCACCTTTCGCGCAAGGCACGTCGCCCGATTCTGGCGCACTAGGCGGAACGGCCAAGTGTGGAAGGCAGTCCGAACGTGCCCTCGACCAACTCGACGAAGGTCCGTTCTTCGCGCAGGATGATGCGCTTGCTTTGCGCCATCTGAAAGTTTTCCCGCGCCTCGAGGTCCGCTTTCAGTCGCGTGCGGTAGGCTTCGTAGGCGGCGAGACTGTCGAAGGCGATCAGGCCCCAACCGATGTCATTGGTGCCTTCGGCGGGAAGAAAATAACCCACCAGATGGCCGCCGCAACGGGGAATGATGCGGCCCCAGGTTTCCGCATACTTCTTGAACTCGTCTCGCTGAAAGGGATCGATCTGATAGCGGATGAAGCAGGTGAGGGTCATGGCCGTCCTTTCAGGAACCTTCCCGCCGGCCTGCGAGTCGTTCCCGCCCAGCGCGGCTCCGAGAGCCGCCATCAGCAGCAGAGCCTCGCGACGGTTGAGGGGAGGCAGGCTCGTGGCGACCGGTTCCATGGCAGGAAATATGCCAGTTGCCCGGCAGCCATACTTCGTTTAACATCACAGTATGAATGTTGATCCGGCCGAACTGGCCGTTGCCCGGGTGGCGGCCGCCATCGGCGAGCCCGCGCGGGTGCGCATGCTGTATTGCCTGATGGACGGCCATGCCCGCACCAGTACCGAACTGGCGGTGGTCGCCGGCGTCACACCTTCGACGGCGAGCGTGCACCTGAACCGGCTGCGGAACCAGCAGCTGATCAAGGTACTGGCGCAGGGAAAGCATCGCTATTACAGCCTGCAGGGAACCGAAGTGGCGGGCGCGCTGGAGACATTGAGTGCGCTGGCGGGAGGGACGCGTCACAAGTTCGCTTCCAACACCCCTGACCATCTGCGAATGGCGCGCACCTGTTATGACCACATCGCGGGGACGCTGGGCGTGGCCCTGCACGACCGCATGAAGACGCTGGGATGGCTGGCGGTGACGAAGAGCGACGACGCGTACGATCTTACGCCCGGCGGGGTCCAGGGGCTTGAGGCCCTGGGCATTGATGTGGAGGAGACTCGCGGGTTGCGGCGGCGCTTCGCTTACGCGTGTCTCGACTGGAGCGAACGTCGCTTTCATGTGGGCGGAGCGCTTGGCGCCGCAGTGCTGAGGGTGACGTTGAGAAGGAAGTGGCTGAGCCAGGAGTTGGACAGCAGGGCATTGTCGGTGACCAGCCTGGGGCGGCGGGAACTCGAGAGGCGGTTCGGGTTGCGGGCGTGAGCTTATGAAACGAGCCGGCAGGCACTAAAGCCTGGACTGACAGTGCGCTCGGCCGCAGGCTTTATTCCTGCGCCGCTTCGCGGCCATCAAACGCAATCAGCTTTACTTCGTGGTCTTCTCCCAGTCCGGTTCAACCGGGGGCACCAGGTTGTACTCGTTTGACTCCTTGCCCTGCAGATAAATGTCGAACCAGTTGACGATGTGATGCAGGCGCTCGACGCGGTGCCAGGGTTGGCCAGAGCGCGACAACTCGTGCGACTCGCTGGGAAAGCGCACTTGTACAGTAGGAATTCTTCGATATTTGAGGGCGCGGAACATCTGGTCTCCTCCGGTGTCGGGCGGAGTGCGCAAGTCGGCGTCGCCCAGGATGAGCATGAGCGGCGTTTTGACATTATTGATGTAGGTAATTGGCGAGCGATCGCGGTAATCGTCAGGATCGTCAAAAGGAGGCTTGCGGAACCAGTTCTCGTGGAACAAGGTGAAGTCAGCCGCGTACCACCAGGCCGCCCAACCGGCGATGTCGCGCTGGGTGACGGCAGCGGCAAAGCGATCGGTGTGTCCTACCACCCAGTTGGTCAACAACCCGCCGCCACTGCCACCTGTAACGCCCATGTGCTTTTCGTCGATGTAGCCGCGTTTGATCAGTTCATCGACGCCGGCCATCAGGTCTTTGTAGTCATCCCCGGGATAGTGAAACTGAATGATGTTGGCGAAGGCCTCGCCATAGGAGGTGCTCCCTCGCGGATTGGGATAGAGCACGACGTAGCCCCTGGCCGCCATCCACTGCATCTCGTGGAAGAAGACGTAGCCGTAAGCGGTGTGCGGCCCGCCGTGAATATTGAGGATGAGCGGGTACTTCTTGCGGGGATCGAAATCGGGCGGCTTCTGCACCCAGCCTTCGATCTTCTTGCCGTCGAAACTGGTGTACCAGAGGTCCTCGGGCATGGCGAGGTTGAGTTCGCCGAACAGTTTGGCGTTGACGTCGGTCAACCGCTTCTGCGAACCGCCGTCTACGAGAAACAAGTCATCGATCATAACAGGCGTGGAAATCTGCGCCACTACCCGGGTTCCGTTCGAGGTGAAGGTTTCGACCGCCTGGTCGCCGCTGGTCACCGGGTTGGGCTTGCCGCCGGCGGCGGCGAAGCGCTCTACATTGGCGCGGCCCTGCCTGGCGACAATCACTAGGATCGACTTGCCGTCCGCACTCCAGACGGGATGTGTCCCCGCTCCACCCCGCGGCGGCTCCTGATCACCCAGAATGCCTCCGTCGATATCCAGATCGTAGTCCGAGGTGAGCTTGCGCGGTTTGCCGCCTAAGTCCATCACCCAGAGATCGTTCTGTTTGTAGGACTGAACCGGTTTCGCATCCTGCCCGACGAAGGCGAGCCTGCGGCCATCAGGGCTGAGAGCGATGGAAAATGCGGCACCATCGATGCGCGCCACTTCCGTCGGCTCACCGCCCGCGGCCGGAACCGAATACACCACGTTGGAGGGAAGTTCGTAGTAAGGCTCCAGGTTGCGGTCGGAGGTGAAATAGATCTTTGAGCCGTCGGGTGCCCAGACCAGATCCTCCTCGTCGAAGTTTCCCCGGGTCAACTGCTTGGGCTGGGGCAGGTTCTGCGGATCGGAAGGGAAGGCGATGCTCCAGATGTGGTCGGGCCGCGAGAAGTCGAGATAGCCCTCGCCGTTTTGGCGGAAGACGGCACGGGTCACCACGTGAATGTCCGGTTCATGCTCGGGCTTCGGGCATTTGCTCTTGTCTTTTTCCTTTTCGCAGGCGGCCTGGGCGAGATCGGCGGCATTCGCGCCGCTGGAGAAGGCGACGGTCTTGCCGTCCGGAGACCATCGGGGGCCGTCCGCTCCCCTGGGCATGTCGGTCAACTGCCAGGCTTCGCCACCCCCCATAGCAAGAATAAAGATCTGCGGCGGCTGCGGCTTGCCGTCTTTCTCCGTCGACCGCTGAAACGCGAGATACTTTCCATCCGGCGACCAGCGCGGGCCGGAGTCATGCTTGCCGGAGGTCAACCTGCGTGGCTCACCGCCGGCAGTGGAGACGCTCCAGATTGAGGTCTCGTATTCCGGCTTCTCGGCAACCACGATCTTCACAAACGCCACCTGCGAGCCATCGGGAGAAATTTGAGGATTGCCGATCCACTGAAACTGGAAGAGGTCCTTCTCGGTGATGGATCTTTTCTGTTGCGCAATTGAAGAGGATACAAGCAGGAAGGCGACACCGGCGTACACCAACAAAACAGCACGAAGCTTTCTCATCGCGCTCTCTCCAGGATGGTCAGAAACAGGCGGCCCCACACCGCCAGAGAAACTGCAGCCTACGCTATCGCCGGGGCTACCGCAACTCCGGAGCGCAGGCTCACACATTTGACGACAGAGAACACAAAGGATCACCAGGAGAGGGAATTCCTTTCCCGGGAAGGATTCCCCCAAAAAAGACGTTCACGTTCACATTCTTCCCTTCCCCCCTTGTGTTACAGCAAAGGAATCGCCGGTGACCTGGACTCACTTCCCCACTTCCGCAGGAGATGTCCGCGCCTTTTGTGACTGAAAAAAAACTTCTCCGTGTGCCTTTATCTGTGTGGTGAGCGTTCTCGGGTGCGCGCTTGCCCCAGCCCGGGACGTCTCGATCGGCACGCTGCGCGCCACCTTGACCCGGGACTATGCAAGTCCCGCTTGCCAACGTAACGGCCGGTAATACTGTCACCTCGACGGGCATCGCCCCCTCTCGGCGTCCACCGACGCCGAGTACGCTCCTTCCTCGAGCCGCTACCGCCAGGAGACTATGCAGCGCGCGATGAATCGCAAGGCTTGTTGCCGTGACAGTCCAATCTTCGATATTGACATCGGGGCTTGCTGCGACCGGACTCTGCCCTGGGCGTGTCACGCTGGCACGAGACGGCGGGTTTTCGCGGAAGCCGGCTGACATTTTTAAGTCATTTATAAACAGTGACATAACAATAAGTACGAGTGCCGTAACTGAGGCCGGCATCACCGTTTTCGGGATAAAAACCAGAAAAACGCCCAGTTTTTCCCTACCAAAACTCGACAATCCCCTTGACTTGCCCGCAGAACCTTGCAATAACTATCCGGTCCAAGTGGGACGAGTTTGGGGGTGTAGTTCGGTTGGCTGAAGTACGACTCCAGGAGGGTGAATCCCTCGAGAATGCTCTCCGCCGTTTCAAGCGCAAGGTGCAGCAGGAAGACATCATTAAGGAGGTCAAGCGTCATTCCTTCTACCTGAAGCCCGGCGAGAAAAAGCGTGTCAAGGAGGCGCTGGCTCGCAAGCGCAGCCGGAAGAAGGCACGCAAGGAACAGGATTAGCGAGTCTGGGCCGTCGCTCCCCCAGTGACGGCCCATTCGTTTACCAATTTTCATCCCATTTTGGGAAGCCAGACTGAACCATCTACGTATTTCCCGCTCTTTGCGCGGAGCGGATCCGGGCCGAATCCAGGGTGTTTTTTCCAGGCAATTTGAGGGGGTGTGATGGCTTTTCTGCCCTCGCACGCCGAGGCACAGAAGAGATCGGGGTGAAGGGAGCACTCTCAATGGAATTCCAGGACAAGGTACTGAAGTGCGTTGACTGCGGAGCCGACTTTATTTTTACGGCCGGCGAGCAGCTGTTTTTTCACGACAAGCAGTTTAAGAACGAGCCCAAACGCTGTAAGACCTGCAAGGCAAAACGGGTTGCGGTGCTGGGAGCATCGACCGCGCCCGGCAACAGCAGCACCTACACGAAGGTCGAAACTCGCACCACCTGCTCACAATGCGGAAAGGAAACCACGGTCCCCTTCAAGCCGACACAAGGGCGTCCGGTGTTTTGCCGAGAGTGTTTCCAGGGACGCCGGCAAGCGGCTACGGCCTAGCGCTCAGCCTGGGGTATTGAACGTTCGTGCTGACCTGGGCGAGGCTGGGTAGGCTGCCTCAAGCCGGGTAGCGCGAAGTGTGAATCGAAAGCAGTTTGTTCTCGTCGTGTCCTTCCAAAGCCGGCTGGCGCTGGCAGGTACGTGATTGGGCATGCTCTCCGTTCATTTTTGCCTAGTCGCTTAGCCTACCCTGCGCTGGCGCTTCTCGTCCTCGTGCTTCACCAGGAGAGCTTCGATCTGGCGGAGAAGATCCTGTGTTCCCATAGGTTTGACCAACAGGGATTGCGCGCCTTCCCGCTTCCACTGGCCATCGTCAGGCGGATAAGCGGTCAGCAGCGCCGTGGCGGGGCTGTAGCTTTGCCGGCGCGCGGCGCGGATGACATGAAAACCTGCATCTTCGGTTTCCATGCGGGAGTCGGTAATCACCATCTGGTACACACCGCCCGCCAGCTTTTCGATGGCCTCGGCTGCGGAGGTTGCGGTGTGCACCTCAAACTCGTTCAACTCCAGCACTGCCTTCAAGGTCAGCAGCACCGCGATATCGTCGTCGACCAGAAGAATTCGCCGCTTCATAAGCCACCCCGAGGGAAAGGTGTCGAAGCTGCAAGCACTCTTCGACTGCGCACAGAACGGAAGAGCAACGCGACAAAGCTGGCGCGAAGGACTTCTGACCGGGCGCCATACCTACGTTACACTAGAAGCGTGGCAACTTTCTATGTGGAGAATTTCGGGTGCCGGGCGACGCAGGCCGACGGCGCGGCGATCGAACGTCAGTTCGAAGGACGGGGGTTTGACCGAGCCGTGACACCCGTGGAGGCTGAACTGGTTGTCCTGAACACCTGCACGGTCACGGCGGCAGCCGATCGCGACGCGCGGGCAGCGGTTCGCCGCATCCACCGCCAGAATCCCAAAGCGCAGATCATTGTAACGGGATGCTACGCGCAACGCGCGCCAGGGGAAGTTGCTTCGCTCCCGGGGGTAAGCCAGGTTATCGGCAATTCGCACAAGCACAGAGTGGCGGAACTCTGTGCTCCGCATTCGACACTCGGCATCGAGCCCGATCCCGCCGCCGGCTTCGTTCCCCTGGCAGCACTTGGGGAACCCACGACCGCCGACCCTCTATCCCATTCCATTCAACAACCAACGACCAACGCCCACCGGCTGTTCGTTTCCGACATCTTCGCCCACACCGAACTGCTGGCGGCGCCGGTGTTCAACGCAGCCAACGAGCGCACCCGCCCCAACCTGAAGATTCAGGATGGATGTAACAACCGGTGTTCCTTTTGTGTGATTCCTTACGTCCGAGGTCAAAGCCGGTCGCTGCCAACGGAACGCGTTCTGGAGGAGGTAAGAGCGCTGGTCGCCGCCGGATACCAGGAGATCGTGCTCTCGGGAATCAACCTGGGCCGCTGGGGCCGCGACCTCGCGGGGAACGTAATCTTTCCGCGGGGCCGCCGCACTCCCCGGCTCGAAGGGATGATTCGCACGATTCTAGAAGAGACGGCCATTGTCAAGTTGCGCATCAGTTCGGTGGAACCCATGGACTGGAGTGACGAACTGATCGCGCTGGTGGCGGCTTCGCCACGCATCGCCCGACATGCCCATGTGCCAATGCAGTCGGGGAGCGATCGCATTCTTCGCCGCATGCACCGCAAATACCGTCCCACACACTACGTGGAAAAGATCCTGAAAATTCGTGCGGCCATGCCCGACGCGGCAATTGGCGCTGACGTGATGGTCGGGTTCCCGGGCGAGACCGAAGCCGATTTCGAGGAAACCCGCCGGCTGGTCGAAGACCTCCCATTCACTTACCTGCATGTGTTCACTTATTCCGCCCGGCCGGGGACGCCGGCCGCCTCCTTCTCCGTTCAGATTCCCGAACCTGTAGCCCGCGAGCGCAACCGCATCTTGCGGGATCTCGCGGCGCGAAAGAAACACTCGTTCATGCAGTCTTTCGCGGGCAAGACCATTGCCGCCATTACTCTGGGGCGGGGTGCAGGAACCCGGCTGAACACGGAGGCGGCGGCCTGGACCGAGGCCCTTACAGACAACTACCTCAAGCTCCGTCTCGGGGGCATTCATTCTCCCAACCGTTGGTGGAATGCGCGCGTGACGGCTGTGACAGACGATAGCCTGGTGGGTGAACCGGTCTCCCTGTCTGTTCTTTAATAGTTGCGAAATCGCTAAAGCGGGGAGGCGTCCCCGCAGTTATCCTCGTATTGCAACAAAATGTGATATACATCACAGCCGTCACCAAACCTGCCTACGACAATCAAGGCAGGGCAGCCCCGAGTTGGGTCAGGGGCTTCCATGAATCGAATGGGGGAAACCGATGAAAAACAAATCAAACGGTAACGGCCACGCGAGCGCCCTTTTGACGTGGCATCTGCTTCATCGCGGGGTTTATGCCCGGGTTGCTCGCAAACTTGATATCGATGCGTCGTATGTCAGTCGTGTCGCCACGGGTCAGCGGCAGTCCGATCGGATACGCAAAGCCCTGGTCGCCGAGCTGCAGCGGATTGACCGCCTGCGTCCGGGAGCCTGAGCTCCTCCCGTTTCGATCCCGCAAAGAAACCGGTTCATTCCTGTGCCACCCTGTGTTAGAGAGCGCGGCCAGAGGCCGCGCTCTGTGCGAACCCTCCCTGGCACCGTGCTGGTTCGTCGCGCATAACGCTGCGGCTGCGGGACGCGGGTACTTTCTACGGGCTGTTGGTAGCAAGTTAAAATGTCCGATTTTTGTAGCACATGAAATGTAAGGTTTAGGTTAATCGACAGCCTTCGCTGCGGAAAAGTCGGTTTTTGGACTTTTCCGCTCTGCATCTTTGTCCATAGCCTTTTGCGCCAACGTCACCACTTCTGCACTGTGGTGCCCCAGACGCTGGGGGGCCGTAAGTAATGGTGAAGGTTCGGTCCAGGTGCTGGTGCACGGTGACCGTGCAACCCGCGAGGGTGGCGCGCCAGCGCACCGCTTCAATCTGCAGGGGCAAGGTCTGCACGCTCACCGTGTTATCGCGGTTCACGTACGGTGAAACTGCGGCGCAAAAGTCAGTCTCACCACTGGAAAAGCGGACATTTCATGTGCTAATTCAACCGGACATTTGATGTGCTAACGACAGGTACTTTCTACCGGCTTGACTCTACGATCGCAGGCTGGCACAATCCCCGCCGCCACCTGTGTCCTGATTGATTTCAAACCCTAAGGAGAAGCAGTGAAATCCATAACATTCTGTGCGGGCATTGTTCTGGTGTGCAGCTTGCTCACCTCGGCACAAACCAAAGATGGCGTCATCCCAATTAACGGCGGACGGAATTTCGTCTATGTAAAGCCGGTCAACCGGTCAGCTCCGGCCGAGAAGCCGCCGGCCAACCTGGTGACCATCTACAGTAATCTGGGCACGGGCAACAACGTTTACAACGGCGCTGCGGGCACCGGTGTGCTGGGCATGAACGTACCCAACCAGCTTTACCCGGAGTGGTTGGGAAATGGTTTCACTCCTACCGCCAACCACACGGTCACAGAGATTCAAGTGGGTGTTACGTGGGTCGAAGGCCCGAACTCCGTCATCCTCAGCCTGAATGCCGATAATGGAGGCAAACCGGGCAAGGTCCTCTACATCACCCAGTTCACGAACCTGCCCACCTTCGGTACCTGTTGTACCCTGCAAACGGCAACCCTGACCACAGGAGTCCCGGTCACGAAGGGAACGCAGTACTGGATTGTGCTGCGCACCAAGGCCACCAACCAGGGCACATGGAACGTCTGGAACAATACCTTCAACAATGCTGAGGGTGCTTTCTCCAACAACATCGGCCAGGGCTGGACGCAGCAAAGCACGCAGGCGCTCGGCGCCTTTGCTGTCTTCGGCCAGTAGGGAGTGGCACAACCATCGCGGGACGGGCTCGCGAGCCCGTCCTCAAGCGTGACCGGAGCAGTCCGCCCATACTTGTTTCGCTGGTTGAGTGGGCGACCACTTCATCACCGGGTAGCACCTGTCTCCGATTCTTCCAGCAGGTCTTTCAAGTAGCGCTGCCAGAAAACCGCCCAGGTGTGTGTGCCGTGGCCATGGGTCTCAGCTGAAGCGGGGATCAACACGAACTTGCCACGCTTGACCCGCTGAATTTCGCGCTGCGCAATTCCCAATTCCGGCGGATTGATGAAGTCATCGGCCGAGTTAACGTACATCACCGGTTTCGTAATTTTTTCCAGATCCCGGGAAGGATCGTAGTCGCGCGAGGCATTGAGCGCGTACCACAGGTTGTTGGCATCCGTCGTGCCATTCTGAAACTCTTGCAGCCGGGTATCCATGTACCTGGCAAGCCAGGCGTCGGCAGCCTCGCGGGTGGGTTCGGCCGCCTGCATGGCCAGGGGCGCGCTGCCGGCGATCACCAGAAGGTTCATCGCTGACCGCAAGCCTACGACCGGCGCGCTGGTATAGTCGCCGCCCTTCCATTCGGGATCGCCGCGAATCGCATCCATCGCCATCTTTCGCCAGATGCGATTGCGGCCGCCGATTTCGACCGGCAGGCAGGCCAGGGGCATAAGCCCGTCCATTTCATCGGGGTAGATCTCGGCCCACATCCAGGAATGCATGCAGCCCATCGATGTGCCCATGACCAGGCGCAGCCGATCGACGCCCAGGCCTTTTACCAGTTCGTGCTCAGCAGTCACCATGTCGGTGTAGTCGTACTGGGGAAAGTGCGCGCGCATGCCGTCGCTCGGCTTGCTCGACTCTCCATGCCCCAGACCGTCGGGAAGAATTACGAAGTAGCGCTGGATATCGAGCGGCTGCCCGGGCCCGAAAAGAACCCCTGCAAACTGCGGGGAGAGGAACTGATGACCGGTCCCGCCGGTGCCGTGAAGAATGAGGATCGCGTTGCCTGCCCGGCCATTCTTGTCCCGCGTCAGAGTTCCAAGAGTTGTGTAGTGGATACGAAGCTCGGGCAAGTTCTCTCCCGAGCGAAAATGGAAATTGTGGACGATGTAGTCGCCTTCCGAGGTGGGAAGGGGCGAATGGTTCTGCTGGGCCGCCGCCACGGCTGCAGCGATGATTGTCGCAAAAGCCAGTAGTGCCAAGCGCATACGATCCTCCTTCCGGCCCGCGAGTATAGCCGAGGTGCGGCATCGCCGCGCTCCAGAAGATTCTGTGGAACCATTTTCCCGGTGACGCGAAGACAGTATGAAGGCTGGTACGTCGAATCTAACAGAACATGGCCGCCAACGATCAGCTCGCCCCTTGTTCGGACTCCGATCTCTTGCGCCGGGGGTTGGACGGAGATGAGAATGCATTTGTTCTGTTGTACGACAGGTTGAAAAACGGTGTGTTCCGCTACGCTTTCTACATGACCAATTCCAGGTCGGCAGCGGAAGATGTGACCCAGGAAGTCTTCATCCTGTTGCTGAGAGAAGGCAGCAACTACCGCGCTGATCTGGGCGATGTCGGGGCTTTTGTGTTTGGCATCACTCGCAACCTGGTGCGGCGCAGGGAACGACGCGAACGGGCGTACCAGGCTCTGCCGCACGATGGCGCTGAGGCGCTTTCGCGGACATTGGTCTCGGAAGGAGAAGCGTTGACTGGCCGCGTGATCCGCAACCAGCTCGCCGAGCGCGTGCAGGCGGCGGTGGCCTCGCTCCCGGATCACTATCGCCAGGCGGTGGTTCTGTGCGACCTCTGTGAACTGTCGTACGCCGAGGCGGCTGCACGCCTGCATTGCGCGGTGGGAACGATCCGTTCACGGCTGAATCGCGCGCATGCGCTGCTGTCGCAGAAGCTGAAACCTTTGTGCAGAGTCAAACCGGAACTGGGAGCTGCCGGCCCGGAAGGATGTGTCATATGACCTGCCATGAGCTTCGACTTTTTTTCGACGATCCGATGCGTCAGGATGACGAGTTGCGCGCCGAGCTGGAGCATCTCGCGCACTGCGTCGATTGCGCCCGCTTCGTCGCAGCACAGCGCGAGCTCGGGAATAGCCTTCGCCTGGTGCGCGAGGCGGTTCCCCAGTTGCCAGCCGCGCTCGATGCCGCGGTTCTGACTGGCTATCGCAGGCATCTGGGAGGGCAGCACCGGGCGGTGGTTCAAGTTCGGGGCAAGCGCTCACTGGCTCTGCTGCGCTGGGGAGCCGCGGCTGCAGCCATCCTCCTGACCGCTGCGCTCCTCTACCGGCTGGAACACCGAGCTGAGCCCACGGCGGTTCGCACGCTGGTCTCACCCCCGGCCGTGACGGTGCCGGCGAGGGTGACGGCTCAGGTTGCGAAGGATCTTCCCGGAACCAGGCGCACGCGACGGACGGCCACCGACCGGCATACCGTACCTTCTGCTTCGGCGGCTGCAGTCAATGCATTGCCTGCGGGCTTCCGCAGCCTGATGTTCTGCGATGAGCTGAGTTGCGGCGAGGCACTGGAAGTCATTCGCGTACAGCTACCGTCATCGGCCGGGGCGCTGGCAGCGAGCGGCGGGCAGCCGGTATTCGCGGACGTCCTGGTTGGCCCGGACGGAATTGCGCGCGGGATTCGTGTCGTGGAGTAAGAGTCTGAAATCATTTGGAGGAAACACATGCGCCTCAGAACCAACCTGCTAGTATTCGTCGCCTGCGCCCTGATCGCCGTCAGCCTGGCGGCCCAAGCTCCACCTGAGCCTAATGGGCCGGTGACGGCTGGCGCCATGGGCAAAGGCGCGTTCACCATGCACCTGGAGAACAACATGGACGCTGCGCCGGTGAAGGGCGTGCCTTTTTGCGCCAACATCTCCACCGAGCACACCCAGTCGTTCGCCGACGGCAACCGCATTCATGGCAGCGACAGTTCGACCCTTTGCCGGGACAGTGAAGGCCGCACTCGCCGCGAAGCGGGATTGAACCTGCTGGGAGCGGGCCCGGAAAAATCAGCGGCGAAGCTGGTCACCATCGTCGATCCTGTGGCCGGGGTGCGCTATATGCTCGATCCGGAGAACAAAACCGCCCACCGGATGAGTCTGTCAGCGCCGGGACCGGGCGCCCCGCCGGATCTTAGTAAGCACGTGATGGTCTTTCGCAGTGCTGGTTCCCAGGAAGGTGGCGGAGGCTCGACCGACTTCTTCTATCAGAAAGCGGGGCCCGATCACGAGGCCGCGGGAACCACGGAAAATCTTGGCGACCAAACCATCAACGGAATTCATGCCACGGGCACGCGCATGACGCACACTATACCCGCAGGCCAAATGGGCAATGAGAAGCCGATCGTGGTTACCTCAGAGCGGTGGTACTCGCAGGATCTGAAAGCGACGGTCATGACCAAGCATGACGATCCCTGGGCAGGAGAGCTCAAGACCGAATTCACCAGCGTGAACACTGCGGAACCCGATGCCTCACTGTTCACGGTTCCGGGCGACTACAAGATCGTGGACGACAAAGACGGCCCGATCATGATGCACAGGTTTGTGGGGCCGCCCCCGCAGTAGGCGGCCAGCGGGAGATGCATCTTCTCGGAGAAAAACCCAACCACAAAGCGCATAGCAAGGCGAAGTTGAATCCTCACTTCGCCTTTTGCTCGGCGATCCACCTGTCGATGCGGGCTTCGAGCAGATCGAGTGGTAGCGTACCCCCATTCAGAATCTCGTCGTGGAAGGTGCGGATGTCGAACTTCGGCCCCAATTCCTTCTCTGCCCGCTCCCGCAGTTCGCGAATTTTGAGCTGTCCGAGTTTGTAGCTCAGAGCCTGCGCCGGCCAGGCGATATAGCGATCGGTCTCGGATTGAATAGTAGGCTCGTCGACCGCGCCGGTCTGGCGCATGAATTCGATGACCTGATCGCGGCTCCACCCCTTGGAGTGAATACCGGTGTCGACAACCAGGCGCACGGCGCGAAACAGTTCCGAGGAAAGGCGCCCATAGTCCGACACCGGATCCTGATAGAAACCCACTTCCTTCCCCAGTTGCTCCGCGTATAGCGCCCAACCCTCGGTGTAGGCGTTGAAGCCGAGACCGTGCAGGCGGAATTTCGGCAAGCCGGTGAGTTGTTGCTGCACGGACAGCTGCATGTGGTGCCCCGGGATGCCCTCGTGATAGGCGGTGGCCTCATCGTCGATCAGCGTGCGGTGCGCGAAGTCGGAAGTGGCGACGACCACTCTCCCCGGCCGTTTGCCGTCAGGCGTCCCGGTCACGTAGTGGGTGGCGGATGCCGCCTGAAAGCTGGGGATGGCCTCGACCGTCACCGGTGACTTGGGCAGCAGGGTGAAGAGTTGAGGAAGTTTCGGTTCCATCTGCGCGATGTAGCGGCGGAAGGCGTCGAGAATCTCGTCGGCCGACCTGGGAACGTACTTGGGGTTGTTCTTGATAGAGGCGCGGAAGGAAGCGAGGTCAGTAAAGCCTTCTTTCCTGGCGATGGCCATCATCTCGTCTTCGATGCGGTCGATTTCGCGCACGCCGATCTGGTGGATTTGGTCGGCGGTCAGGCGGGTCGTGGTGCGCCCATAGATGTCATTCTGGTAGCGCTTCTCGCCGTCTGGCAAGGAAGTGACGGCGAGCGTGGTGCGGCCCTGGGGCGCATACTCTTCGCGTACGAAAGTGGCGAAGCTTTTGTAGGCGGGAATCACGTGGTTGTTGATCGCGTCAGTAATTTGCTGCGTCAGGCGTCTTTGTTCCTCCGGCGAAACGCTCGCCGGATACTTTTTGGTCGGGGTCAGAAACGGGTTGGAGTCGATGATGCCCTGGCATTGTCCGGGAATCTTTTCCAGCAGGAATCGCACCGGCATCAGTTTGTCCTTCATGCCGGCGCGCAGGACTTCGGTAGTCTGGCTGAGCACCCGCGGGATCTGGTGAAGCCGGGCAATGTAGTCTTCGTACTGCTTCACGGTGTCGAAGGGCACGGCCAGTGGCAGGTCCGCGAGACCGGTATGAATGCCATTCTGCTGGTTGATAGGCATCTCATACTCTCTGAGGTCGTAATCGGCAATCCGCTGCTCGAGCACGCGGGCCATCAGATCGTGGGAGAGCTGATCCTGGTCGGAGAATCCGGTGGTGGGAATGGCTCGGAGCCGGGCCAGGAAATCCTCGTCGGTCTTGTGCCGCTCGGCGATCGCCGCCAGGGAATGGTCGGTGAGTTTGTCGTTGTAGCGATAGTCGCCGTAGGCCGTCGCACGCTCCGGAAAATTCTTGAGATCGCTCTGATATTGCTCCTCAAACAGCGCATTCTGTGCCGCCAGCCGCTGAGCGAGCGGCTTGTCCTGGCAGAGAAGAGGCAGGCTTGCAAGCGTAAGCAGGAATATAGCAAGAAGGGATCGCATAGAGTATGCAGATTATCAGAACATACGGACAAAGGGAGAGACACGCAGCATTGAATCCGCCGATAATGCCATCGACCGTGCCAATGCCGGAGAGAAGCCGAAAGCTTGGGGGAAACCGGCGGCTGGAAGGCCGCCGGTTATGGTCAGCCACCGCTTAGTGAATGACCGCGTTATCGATGAAGGTGTTCATGTTGATGCTGCCGCCTCCACTGAAACCGAAGACGGAGAAGCCGTCGAGCATCTTGCCCGTCGCCAGGTCGGCGGTGAAGTCGAGGGCGTCCCAATTGGCATCGGTGGTGAAGGCGACAAATTCGTCGTCAGTGCCATCGGTGTAGAACAGGTCGGCCGCGATCGGTTGGCTGCCGGCCGGATGCCGCACCCAAAGAGCAACCTTGGTGAGCGAGCTGGTGGAAGTGGCTGTAAAGTTCTGTACGAGCTCGATGTTGCCTTCGTCGCCACCATCGAACTTGCCCGCCTTGGGCATCGACTGCACCGCTGCCCAGTTCCGGCACGGCGAGGAGCAGAAGTCCCGGCCCTGCACCCAGGGCGAAAGGGCGCCGCTTTCAAAGCCCGGATTCATCAGCAGGTTGGTCGCCGGGGGCGCGGCGTTTTCGAGCCCCTTGGTGCCCAGCAGAATGCTGACGTTGTTGTTGCGCGAACTGGTGACCGCCTGGTCCTCGAGACCATCGCGGTTGAAATCCCCAAAGACCACCGAGACGGTTTGCGCTGCCGTCTGGTAGGTCTTCTGATTGTTGAGCAGGGTGACCAGCGCTCCTGAGACATGCGAGGCGCTGCTCTCGCTGTGGTTCTGGAAGCTGCCATCGCCCCGTCCCGCCAGGACGCTGACGGTTCTTGTTCCGGCACTACCGATGGCAATGTCAGCCTTGCCGTCCCCGTTGACGTCGGCGACGACGATGGACCGGCCGTCCACTCCAATCGTGTAATCCACGCGGTCACGGAACGTGCCATCGCCGAGGCCGGTGAGGACGCTGACGGAGCGATTGTTGTTGAGGACGGCCAGATCAAGATTGCCGTCGCCGTCGAAGTCTCCGGCTGCGATGGCAACCGGATGACTGCCTACGTTAAAGTGTCGTGCGGCCCGGAAACCAGTCGCAAAACCGGGCCCAACCAGGCAGAAGGTGATAAGCGTGATTGTCAAACTGGCGAACCGCTGCTGCCTACGAGACATTGAAAACCTCCATTAACCTAATGGTTGTAATCGGTGAATGGTTGTTCCCCGGTCTCCTTTGGCTCTAGTCGAATTTACTGCCCCCTGGTTCGGATGTGGAATCACCTCTGGTTGACCTGGGGAAGGCTGCGGGAAAAAAGCGGCGCGATTTTCCGTCCAACGGGAGCGGTTGTCAACGCGAGAAGATGGTCTTGAGAAGACAGGCTACCCCGGGCATGCTGTGGCTCCGTGCTATAATTTTCAATCCCTTTCCTATTGGAACGGTGGACGGAGGACCGTATCGACAAGCGTTTTATCCGCACGAATGAGCGCATTCGGGCACGCGAAATCCGCGTGATTGACGATGAAGGGCAGCAGATCGGGATTCTGCCCCCATACGAGGCGCTCAAACTGGCCCGCGAAAAGAATCTGGACCTGGTTGAAATTTCGCCCACCGCAACTCCACCGGTTTGCCGAATCATGGATTACGGGAAATTCCTGTATCAGATGGAGAAGAAGGAACGGGAGGCGAAAAAACACCAGAAGGTCATTACCGTTAAGGAAGTAAAGTTCCGCATCAACGTGGATGATCATGATTACGAGACCAAGAAGAATCATGTGATCCGCTTCCTGGAAGAAGGCGACAAGGTGAAGGCGACGATTTTCTTCCGCGGGCGCGAGATGACGCGCACCGGCCTGGGACGCCAGATTCTGGAACGGCTGATCAAGGACGTGGAAGAGAAAGCGGTGGTGGAGTTCCGGCCCCGGCAGGAAGGCAATACACTGCACGCCATCCTGGCGCCGAAGAAGGCGGACCAACCCAAGTCGAAGCCGGCGGAGCAAAAGCATGCGCAGGCCGCACCGCAGGCGTCACGGGTAAATCAGGCGTAGAAACAAACCAGCACTTAGCACTTCGCGCTTAATCCTTGCTGGTCGGTGCCCCCCGGTGCACTGGGGCGCTGTCGGCTGGGTGCCGGGTGCTTAGGGCAAAGAGCTGAGGAATTATGCCAAAACTAAAAACACACAAAGGCGCCTCGAAGCGCTTCAAGAAGACGGCGCAGGGCAAAGTGAAGCGTGGGCATTCACACCTGCGTCACATGTTGACGTCGAAATCGCACAAACGGAAAAAGAAGCTTGGTCACGCGGTCCTGGTGAGTGATGCTGATACGCCGAAGATCAAGCGGATGATTCCCTATTAGTTGCGGTATGCGGTAAAAGCGTGGGCGGCTCGCGCCGCCATCGACTGCGACCTGGGTCGCGGTCCGGTGAGTGAAGAGGTGACCTTCCGGTTTTCTACCTCCAGCCACCGTTATAACGAAAGCAAAAGGAGAACAAAATGCCTCGTGTCAAACGTGGAACCAAACGCCGCGCCAAGCGGAAGAAGATCTTAGACCGCGCGAGTGGATATTTTCTTACCAAATCCAAGCTGTACCGCTCCGCCAAGGAAGCGGTCGAGCGCGGGCTGAAATTCGCCTACTCCGGGCGCAAGCAGAAGAAACGCCAGTACCGCTCGTTGTGGATTGTGCGCATTGGCGCCGCCGCCAAGCTGAACGGGATGAGCTACAACCAGTTTATTCACGGATTGAAGACGGCAGGGGTGGAACTGGATCGGAAGATCCTGGCCGATCTTGCAGTGAACGATCCCGGGGCGTTTAAGAGCCTCGCCGAGCAGGCGAAGGGCGCTCTCGGCGGGGCGGCGTAGTCAGCAGCAACACTTAGCATTCAGCACTCAGCATCCCCGGGCGTGGGACGAAGTCTCGTCCCTCCGCCTCGGGTTCTGACTCGGACAGCCGAGGCGGCTGTCCCTACGCGTCCGGTACTGGATGGAAGGACTATGGCGTACAAGGTTCCCAGGTTGGCGGATTTCTCCCCCGCGGGGCTGGAGACGGCGGCGCGCGAACTGCTGGGCGCGCTCGAGGCGGAGGCTTCGTCCGTTGGGAACGAGACGGAATGGAAGATCTTCCGCGATCGCTGGATGGCGCGCAAGAGCGGCGTGCTGACGCTGCTGAACGATCTGTGGCTGAAGGCCGCGCCGCAAGAGTCCAAGCGCGAGGTAGGCCAGTGCGTCAATCAACTCAAAGCACGGGTCGAGGTCGGGGTGGAGGCGGCGCTCGAGAAGGTTCATGGCGGAGCCGGCGGGTCGCAGCTGCTTGCGGAGCGGGTGGACATTACCTTGCCCGGCATTCGGCGGCCTTCGGGCGCGGAACACCCCGTCATCAAGACCCTGAATGAGATCGTTTCGGTGTTTCGCGATCTCGGGTATTCAGTCGAAGAAGGTCCGGTCGTCGAGACGGACTATTACAACTTCGAGGCGCTGAATTTTCCTCCCCATCATCCCGCGCGCGACATGCAGGACACGCTGTTCATCGCCGGGCAGGCAGCGAAGGCACAGTGCGACAGGCTGCTGTTGCGCACGCATACCTCTCCGGTGCAGATTCGCACCATGGAGAAGATGAAGCCGCCGTTGCGCATTGTGATTCCGGGAAAGGTGCATCGCAACGATCCGCCCGACGCCAGCCACTCGCCGATGTTTCACCAGGTAGAAGGTCTCGCGGTCGACACCAACATCACCTTTGCGGACCTCAAGGGCACCCTCGATCACGCCATGAAGTCCCTGTTCGGCTCGAGCGTGAAGACCCATTTCCGGCCGTCGTTCTTTCCCTTCACCGAGCCCAGCGCCGAGATGATGGTCACGTGCTTCATCTGTGGCGGGAGCGGGCGGCGGGGGCCGGATCCGTGCCGCCCGTGCAAGACGACGGGATGGATTGAGATTCTGGGATGCGGAATGGTCGATCCCAACGTCTTCGAGTTTGTAAAGGACAACGGATACGACCCAAAGAAAGTTTCCGGATTCGCCTTCGGCATGGGTGCGGACCGGATCGCGATTCTGAAGTATGGGGTGGATGATATTCAGCTGTTCTTTAACGGGGATGTAAGGTTTTTGGAGCAGTGGAGGTAGAAGAGTACCGAGCTTAGCCGCAGGCACTGAAGGCTAAGAGCCAAAAGCTGATTTATGAAAATCTCTCCTCAATGGTTGCGGGATTTTGTCGATGTCACCGTCGATGACAGACAGCTGGCGGAGGACTTGACTGCCGTCGGGATTGCCGTTGAGGGGATTTCCGGCAATGGAGAGAATACCGTCTTTGAGATGGAGATCGGGACGAATCGCCCTGACGCGATGAATCATTACGGGGTGGCGCGCGAGGCAGCGGCGATTTATGACTTGCCGCTCAAAGCGATTTTGCCCAGGCTTCCCGCAAGGGCTGGAAGCGCGGCGTTCAAGCTCCGCCCCGATCAAAAGCAGGCCCCAAAGGATAAGGCTCCATCTCCGCGGGGCTCTCACGGCACTCGTGAGGTCGTGACCTCCCGGGAGCACGAGGCCGGCGCGCCGGCAGTTCCACTGCCGATCGAAATCCAGGCGGCCAAGTTGTGTCCGCGCTTTACCGGGCGGATCTTGCGCGGCGTCTCGATTCGCCCGTCGGCGGAAAAGATCGCGCGGCGAATTTCGTTGATGGATTCGCGGCCGATTAACAACGCGGTCGACGCGTCGAACTACACGCTGCTGGAGATGGGGAAGCCCACGCACGCCTACGATCTCGACTTACTCGCGGGCGGGAGGATCATCGTACGGCTGGCGGAGGAAGGCGAGAGGCTGAAGACGCTCGATGGCGTGGAACGAAAGTTGACGACGGAAGATCTGGTGATCGCCGACGCGAA
This sequence comes from Terriglobales bacterium, assembly GCA_035262225.1. Lineage (GTDB taxonomy): Bacteria > Acidobacteriota > Terriglobia > Terriglobales > Acidobacteriaceae > DATFTE01. The sequence continues at coordinate 18,694 of DATFTE010000266.1, read as the reverse complement.
GCGACCTGTTGGACTTGCCGGAATAATGGGCGGGTTCAACACCATGATCACCGATAAGACGCGAAATATCCTGATCGAGTCGGCGTGGTTCGATCCGGCGACGGTGCGCAAGATGTCGCGGCGGCACGGCTTGCACACGGATGCTTCGCACCGTTTCGAGCGCGGCGCGGATTTCGAGTCGACCATTCTCTCTTGCGACCGGGTGGCTGGATTGATCCTGGAATCGGGCGGTGGAGAGCTCATCGGAGATGCGGTGGACGTGATCGCCATGCGGATCGATCAGCCTCCGATCATGCTGCAGCTGAAGGAGGTCGAGCGGATTCTGGGAGAGCGCCTGCCGGGCGAGGAGGTTGTGCGCGTTCTCGAACACCTGGGCTTTGAGCTGGGCGTGGCGCGGGGGAACGCGGCGGAGTTCCGTGTACAGATTCCGAGCTGGCGGTTGGATGTCGCGCGCGAGATCGACCTGGTCGAAGAGATTGCGCGCATCCACGGATACGACAAGTTCCGGAATACATTACCGGCCTACGTGGGGTCGGTGGTGGAGCTGCCGGAGGCAGCCAAGGATGGAAAGCTGCGGTCTTCCCTGCTGGGACTGGGCTATGACGAGGCGGTTTCGCTGAGTTTCATTTCGAAGCAGGATGCGGAGAAGTTTTCGTCGGCGAATCCCCTGGAGCTGGAGAATCCGATCAGCGAGGAAGCCTCGGTGATGCGGACCTCGCTGGCGCCCGGCATGCTGGATATGCTGGCTTACAACCTGAATCGTGGCACGAACGATGTCCGGTTGTTTGAAACCGGCGCCATTTGGGAGGCTTCAGGCACGACGGCAGTGGAGTTGAAGCGCGTTTGCCTGGGAGCGACGGGGAGCGCCATCGCGCCCGGCGTGAACCAGCCGGGGCGGGCTTTGTCATTCTTCGACGTGAAGGGCGATGTCGAGACGCTGCTGGGGCAATTCGATCGAGACACGCTTGATTTCGATACCAACACCGCGGCGCATTACCATCCCGGGCGATCGGCACGAGCGCTCATGGATGGCTCGACTGTGGCCCAGTTCGGGCAGGTTCATCCCGAGGTTGCGGCTTCACGGAAGCTGAAGCAGGACGTGTTCCTGGCAGAGATCGATCTCGAACGGCTCTACCTGCACGGCCTGCGTGAGGTACGGTATGAGCCGCCGGCAAAATATCCTGCCGTGGAGCGGGATTTCTCGTTTGTGTTCGACGATACAGTGTCGTTTGCGATGATTCACGCGGCGGTGATCGGGCTGGGGGTGAAAGAGCTGCGCGGGCTTGGACCGGTGGAGATTTTCCGGGGCGGAGCGATCGCTTCCGGCAGCTATTCCATACTGCTGCGGGCAACGTTCCAGTCATTCGATCGTACCTTGCGGGACGACGAGATTGCGGGCTGGACGAATGCGATAGTGAAGGCGCTGCAGGCTTTGGGCGGAAGGTTGAGAGCACAGTAGTGCCGTCAGTCTGACTACGACGGCGGGGACGCCACCGCTGTCTTCCCTTGAAATCACAACGCCGGATACGCAGCGGAGGTGCGTCCCTAGGGATGAGTGATTTGATTGAGGAACGTTTTGAGTTCCGCGGGCAGTTCGCGGGTGAACGACAGGGGTTGGCGGGTCCGCGGGTGAGCGAGTTCAAGCGACGCGGCGTGGAGGAAGTTACGGGGAAGCGCGATCGTCTCGGCATGCCCGGCTTTCAATTCGCGGGGCGCCCCGTAGAGTGCGTCGCCGACGACCGGATGCCCCAAGGACGACAAGTGAACGCGAATCTGGTGGGTGCGGCCGGTATCGATCCGGACCTCGAGCAGCGAGAACTTTCCATAGCGCGAAGCGAGTTGTTGTTTGACTTCATAACGTGTAACCGCTTCACGGCCTCCCGAGCGGCGAGTCGTCATGCGGGTACGGCGAACGCTGTCACGGCTGATGCTGGTGGTAATGATTCCCTTGGGTTGCTTCATCCACCCATGAGCCAGAGCGATGTAGGTCTTCTTCACTTCGCGTCGGGCGAACTGGCTGGCGAGGCGGCGGTGGGCCTCATCGTTTTTGGCGACGATGATCAGGCCGCTGGTGTCTTTGTCGAGACGATGGACAATGCCGGGGCGAAGCGCGTCTCCTAGTGTAGAAAGCTGAGTAAAGCGGTGGAGGAGCGCGTTGACGAGCGTGCCGCGGTTGCGCGTGGACTCGGTGGCTCCGGCGCCGGCGTGGACCATCATGCCAGCGGGCTTGTCGATGATGGCCAAGTCCGGGTCTTCGAAGACTATGTCGAGCGCGATGTCCTCCGCCGTGGCCCGTAATGGCGGGACTGCCACCGGACCGAGGATGGAGATGCGTTCTGCGCCGCGGAGGCGAAGCGAGGGCCTGGCGTCACCCTGATTGACGCGGATTTTCTTCTCGGCGATGAGCTGCTGAATTCGTGCCCGGCTGGTGTCGCCGAGTCTTGCTGCCAGGTACTGGTCAAGCCGCTGGCCGGCGGCGTCCGCCTCGACCGTCAACTGTTGCGGGTAGGTTTGCATGCCGGCGCTTCAGCACTCTTTTGCCGCAAGGAAGCCAAAGCGCGCAAAGAGCCTGCCGCGCGCCGGATCCCAGGGCTGCGTTCAGCGTGTGCCGGCCTGGGCGGGAACTGATCTGGGGACTCCGCTCTTGAGCCACCAGATAAAGCCTCCCAGCACGACCAGGCCGATGGAAATCAGTTGCGTGCCCGTCATGATGCCGCCGAAGACCGATCCGCGGCCCGGGTCGCCGCGCAGGAATTCGATGAAATAGCGCGCCACGCCATAAAGGATGAGGTAGGCGGCAAAGATCTGCCCATCGAATTTCTTGCGCTTGAACATCCACATGAGCAGAAAGAAGTTCGCGAGCTCGATGGCGGACTCGATCAGTTGGGTGGGCTCCAGGGCTTGGCCGAGCGGGGTCCCGACCAAGTCGTGGGCCAGCTGGCTGGTGAACGTCACGCCCCAGAAATGCGTCGTAGGTTTGCCCCAGCAGCACCCGGCGGCGAAGCAGCCGACGCGACCGATAGCGTGCCCGAGAGCCAGGCCGGGAGAGAAGGCGTCGCAAGTGGCTAGCGGCGGCATTTTGCGGCGGCGAACGTACCAGAAGGCGGCGATAAACGCGCCGATCAAGCCTCCGGAAAACACCCCACCCGCCTGCAGAGTGGCCAAGCTGAAGATGTCTCCTGGATGGGCGGCGTACGCGCTCCAGTCATTGATGATGTAGAGAATTTTGGCGCCCAGGATGCCGCAGAGAACCACGAGGATGCCGAGGTTCCAGGCATCTTCGGGATCAATGCCGGACTTCTCCGAGTTGCGGACGCTGACCCACATGCCGATCAGAACGCCGGTGGACACCAGGAAGCCGTAGGTTGGCAGGTTAAAAGCGCCGATGTGAAAGAGTCTGGGGAACACTGTTTATTTAGATGCGCGATTTCAGGATTTGCTACGAGCAGTGTATCAGGCGGGAATGGGCGAAGAAAAAGTAAGCCGACCCAGGGTGCCGTGTTGGAGGGCCGAGAATGAACCCGTCACAGACGGTGGGAACCCGCCGAGATCCATTAGGCATTTCCGCATGGCGGAACGTCGCACACAGGATCATTATGTCGAGTCAAGTCCCCGTTCATTCGGCATTGGTTCAAAAATCGGTTACCTCCGAATCACCAACACCGCAGGCCGGCTACAGGAATGGATGCTAGGGAAAAGCCGGCTGCGGCGCAAGAGGCCGGAAGTAAAAAGATGGCACTCCATTTGCCAGCAACTTTGGTAAGGGTTGACCTTTACAAGGCAAACATGGGCTACGCGCCCGACGCGGCGGAATCGCGATTCCGAGATGTACAGGCCGGCGGGGAAATCAGCCGGCCTTGCGTTTATCTTCCAGGACTTCGTCGAGGATACGGGAAAGCTGTTGGGCGCGCTGCAGGTAGTCGGACGATCCGTGATCGAGTTTGCGTTTCAGCAGATGAAATTCGTCGGCGATATTGAGGGCCGCGAGCACAGCAAGGCGAGCGGTGTCGACAGTATGAGTCTGCTCGGAGACCGCGCGCATCTTGGAATCGACGTACTCGGCGAGTTTCAGGATGTAGTCCGGGTCGGAGCCGCGCAGGTTATAGGCCTGATCGAAAATTTCCACGCGCACGCTGGCGTTGCTGGCGTCGCGGAGCTGCGGATGCTTGGTAGCGGATGCCATATCGGGTTTGCTCCTGGCCTCCTGAGATGCCTAGAAGTCAGCTTGCAGCCTGCTCGGCAGAGAGAGAATCGATCTGCTGCAGCATCTTTTCCACGCGGCTGCGGATCTCCTCGCGCTCTTTGCGCAGCTGAATCATCTCCTTGCGCATGGTTTCCACTTCTTCCTCGCGTTCTTCCAGTTGCTCGCGCAGACGCTGCGTGTCGCGCTCGGCAGCCGAGCGGGCTTCGCGGGCCGACTTGTACAGCTCGATAGTGCGATAAACTTTCGCTTCCAGCGCCTGGAAATCGTCGGCGGGAACCTGGGCAGACACCTCTTCAGCCAATTTCACTGACATATGACTTCACTTCCCTCGGGAGAATTCTGACCTTCGGGTGAGTATACCGCAGAATCATGCTTTCGGCTCCGCGCCCCGGGATGCGGGAACTGTGACAATTCGGGGGAGAGTCTTAAATAACCGCACAAAGGACACGAAGTGACCCGAGGGATTCCGTGCTAGTCCAGGGCCTAAAGCCTTACCTGGCGCAACCGCCGCGCTCCCTCGTCCAGAGTCTCATCCTTTTTGCAGAAAGCGAACCGCACCTGTTGGGCGCCGTCTTTCGGATTCTTGTAGAACGACGAACCCGGAACCGTTGCCACTCCGATTTCCTTTACCAGGTATTTTGCGAAGCTCAGGTCGTCCGGATAACCGAACTTTGAGATGTCGGTCATCACGTAGTAGGCGCCACGGGGACGGTAACAGCGGAAACCAACCTCGCTGAGCACCGGTATGAGCTTGTCACGGCGGGCCCGGTATCCCTCGGCAAGTCTCTGGTAGTAGCTCGCAGGCAGTTCGAGAGCGGCGGCCCCGGCTTCCTGCAGTGGATGGGGTGCGCCGACGGTAAGAAAATCGTGCACCTTGCGGATGGCGCTGGTGATAACCGGCGGACCGATCGTCCATCCCACGCGCCATCCAGTAACGCTGTAGGTCTTGGACAGGCCGTTGATGGTAACGGTGCGGTCTTGCATGCCGTCGAGACGGGCAAGCGAGATATGTTGGGCACCGTCATACAGGATGTGTTCGTAGATCTCGTCAGTGATGGCGATTACGTCGAATTCCACGCACAGATCCCGGATCAGTTCCAGCTCTTCCCGGGTGAAGACCTTGCCCGTCGGATTATTGGGAGTGTTGACGATGATGGCTTTGGTCTGGGGATGAAAGGCGGTACGCAATTCGCGTTCGCTGAACCCCCACTCGCCATCTTCACTCGTGGGCGGATGAAGCTTAACGAAACGCGGCTTGGCCCCAGAGAGAATCGAGTCCGGGCCGTAGTTTTCGTAGAAGGGCTCGAAGACGATGACTTCGTCGCCCGTGTTGCAGATGGCCATCAGCGCGGACACCATAGCCTCCGTGGATCCGCAACAGACCGTGATTTGCGTTTCGGGATCGACCTTGAGGCCCTGCCAGTCCGCCGCACGACGCGCAATCGCGTTGCGGAGATTTTTGGCCCCCCAGGTGATGGCGTATTGATTGATATCGGCAGAAATGGCCTCTTGGGCCGCGCGTTTGATTTCGGCCGGGGCGGGAAAGTCGGGGAATCCCTGGGAAAGATTGATCGCGCCGTAGAGCATGGCCTGGCGGGTCATCTCGCGGATGACCGATTCGGTGAAGTGCTCGACTTTGTCACTCAGGAAGTGCTTCTTGGCGGTGTTGGGCATGGCTGGGAAAGGATAACAGCATTAAGGGAGTTGTCAGCGAGAGGAGGTGGGTGACGGGTTGCGAGATGGTTCTAACGGCAAAGGTCGCGAAAGAGGCAAAGAAAGCTTAGAGCGCTGACATCATTGAGAACGGCGGCAGGGCGTTCTCTCCTTATAGTGATCGCTGAGTGACAGGAGCGGATTGGTGGCTGCAGCAGGAATCACGACGAAACCCGCGCACTGACAAGGTTTTGGGTGCACTATCTGAAACGACGCTATGCCCATCGCACACGTAGTCTTTGAGGAAAATAAGGGACGGGGATGCCCGTCCCTCCATTGTTTCTACACCAGTTCAACTTCGATCTTTTTGCCTGAAGCCTCAAGTTTCGTGATCCGGAATTGGCGAATTTGGCCTGGCGACAACGGCTCCGGCTTCGATTCGGCCTTGGTGTTGCCTTTCCAATGGGCTGCGAGCATGTTGCCGAGCGACGACAGGTCGGGCTTGCCTGGGAGGTGTGCAGTGGTGGATGCGGACGGCGTCAGGGCTCGCGACCCGATGCGACAAGTGGCCTGAATGCCTTCTCCCAGTTCGACGCGGGCCTGATTGCCGCTGATTTCGACCAGGCGGCCGGAGACGGTGTCGCCGAGTTTGTGTTCGGCGAGGTATTCGTCGATGCTCGTAGGCACCAGTTGTTTCATGCTCAGCCGAATGGTGCGCTTCTCGGAATCGATGGCAAGCACTTGGGCCTGGACGACCTGGCCGAGTTTCAACACCTCCTGAGGGTGATTAATGCGCTTCTCGGCGCTGATCTCGCTGACATGAACCATGCCTTCCACACCTTCGGCCAACTGCACGAACGCGCCGAACTTCGTCAGGCTGGTGACGGGACCGTCAATGGCGGAGCCGACGGGATATTTTTCGCTGACGCCCTTCCATGGATCGCCCAGCGTTTGCTTCAGTCCCAGTGAGATGCGGCGCTCGGCGGCGTTGATACCGAGGATGATGGCTTCGACTGTCTCCCCGGATTTGACGACATCTTCCGGCCGCTTGAGCTTTTTCTGCCAGGACATCTCAGAGACATGAATAAGTCCTTCGATCCCGGGAGCTAATTCGACGAAAGCGCCAAAGTCGGCTATGCGAGTGACGGGTCCGCGGACGCGGTCTCCGATCTTGTAACTGGTTGGCACAGCGTCCCATGGGTGGGGTTGCAGTAGCTTCAGGCTGATCGAAATGCGTCGCTTCTCCGGGTCGATCTTGAGGACTCGGGCCTCGAGCTCTTGGCCCAGGCTGAGCAGGTCGGCGGGCTTGGCGATGCGCTGCCAGGAGATTTCGCCAACATGGAGAAGAGCGTCGATGCCGCCGATGTCGACGAAGGCGCCGTAGTCGGTGAGGCTGCGAATCGTGCCCCGCACCGTGTCTCCTTCTTTGAGTTCCGAGTAACGCCGGTCTTTCGCGGCGCGTTCCTCCTCCTCGGCAATGATGCGGCGGTCCACGACGACGTCTTCGTCGGTGGTGTCTAACTTGGTGATGCGGCAGCGGATTTCAGTGCCGACCAGCTTTTCAAGCTCGGCCGCATCGCGCGCTCCACTGCGCGAGGCCGGCAGGAAGGCGCGAACGCCGACGTCGACCGAGAGGCCACCCTTGACGACGGCGGTTACCGTGCCCACGATGGTGGATTTATCATGGAAGGCCTTTTCGAGCGCCGGCCAGTCGGTGGGGCGGGCGATCTTGCCAAGCGAGAGTTCATAGTAACCCTCGGGATCGCGGCCTTTGACTGAGACGAGAAACTTCTCGCCGGGCGTGGGCGGCTGGCGGAAAGCAGTTAACGGTAGCAGGCCCTCGCTTTTGAGTCCGATGTCGAGGATGGCGGATTCGTTGGTCAGTGAGATGACCGTGGCTTCTCGTTGCTGGCCGGGTTCGGTCTTGCGAGCCTGGGACTCGAACTCAGCAAGAACATCAGCGAAGGACTGGGTTTCGTTGGATTCGGGAGTCGACATGGCGGGCCGGAACTAGGATACCATCGAGGTCGCAGGGTACAGGTCGCCCGAAGTGGGGACCGATTTTAAGCCGGGCAAGCCGGGGCCCCCTGACAACCAAGGGATACAAAGGTTCACAAGGTTGAATCGCAATTGCGGATATAATGGTAGAAAGCGATGAGGGTCTTTCGGTCGACACTCCTACTCTTGGGTCCGGTATTGGCTCTGGGCGGGTGGCTGTTTGCACAGAACGCTGCACCGGCGACCTCCGGCGCAGATCAGCCAGCCGCCGCGGTCCGTCCTCCTTCTCCGGGGTCTGGCGCACCGGCCAACGACGACGCCGCCGCCACCATCATCAAGACCGTCAACGAAGTCAACGTCGTATTTACCGTGACCGACAAGCACGGGCACTACGTTCGCGACCTGAAGAAAGACGACTTCAAGGTGCTCGACGACAGTCGTGCGGTGGCACAGATTAGCGCGTTCCATACCGAGAGCGATCTTCCGCTGCAGGTAGGCTTGCTGGTCGACGCCAGCAACTCGGTGCGGGACCGCTTTAAGTTCGAACAGGAATCGGCCATTGAGTTCCTGAATCAGACGATCCGTCCCAAGTACGACAAGGCGTTTGTAGTGGGGTTCGACGTGACTCCCGAAGTCACACAGGATTTCACCGACAACACCGAAGATCTTTCCCATGGTGTGCGCATGCTGCGGCCGGGCGGCGGAACCGCGATGTATGACGCGCTGTATTTCGCCTGTCGCGACAAACTGCTGAAGTCCGGTCAGGGCGGTCCGGTGCGCAGAGCCATCATTCTGCTCAGCGACGGCGAAGACAACCAGAGCCACGTCACGCGGGAAGAGGCCATCGAGATGGCCGAACGGGCGGAGGTCATCGTCTACACCATCTCCACCAACGTCACCGGGACGACGCAACGCGGGGACAAAGTGCTGGTGCGGATTGCCGATGCCACCGGGGGACGGGCGTTCTTCCCCTTCCAGGCCACCGACGTGGCTAACGCCTTTGCGCAAATTCAGGATGAATTGCGCAGCCAGTATGCCCTGGCTTATAAGCCGGCGAACTTCCAAGCGGACGGGCGGTTTCACACCATCGAGATTTCGGCACTCGATACGAAGAAGAATTTGAAGGTGCGCAGCCGTCACGGGTACTACGCTCCACGACAGTAACCTCCTCTCGTATGGCTGGATATTCGGGTACACCGCTGGCCAAGAAACTCGGCATCAAGGAGAACTTTCGTGTGGCCTGGGTAGACATGCCGGCAGGAGTGCGAAGCGAGATCGGCGACTCACTGACGGCTTGCAAAGTGGCGTCCAGCGATCTGGACTTCGCCATGGTTTTTGTGAAGAGGGCAGCTGCGCTGAAGAAAGAATTCCCGCGAATGGCGGGGAATCTGACCCCTGCCGGCATGTTGTGGATCAGCTGGCCGAAGAAGAGTTCCGGGGTTGCGACCGACCTCGACGAGAACGTCGTGCGAGCGATCGGGCTTGAGGCGGGGCTGGTGGACGTGAAGGTGTGCGCGGTGGACGACGTGTGGTCGGGGCTCAAGTTCGTCGTGCGGGTGAGGGATCGGGCGAGGCGGAAGTAGTCGCTCGGACGTCGGAGCGCAGCCAAAACCTAGAGAGAGCGCAGGTCCCGGTGGTTACTTGCTGGAAGCGGCCGGCGGGTTTATGCCATTCGCCGCCACGGCACGGGTGTCCCCCAGTTCGTCTCCGCGGAAATATTGTCCCTTGGCGGCTCGCATCTCCGGCATCGCCGAGTAGGGCTTGCTGTAGTCGTTGTTTGCGTTCCAGAACAGGAATCCCACGCCGCCCTTGTTCTTTGCGCTTAATACTTGGGTCTCGATGTATTTCGGCGAATAGGTCTTCGTCCGCCAGGCGAAGGCCTGCAACCAGGGGCGAATCACGACGCCGCTGTCTTTGGCGATGAGCTCGAAGCGGTCCATGGATTCGCCGATAAAGTGCTCCGGAGCGTCACCCGGGTGCTCGTAGCCATCCATGCCAAAGAAGTGCGAGGGGTAGATCATGGGAGACAGCACGTCACAGTGCTTGGCCATGGCGACGATATCTTGTCCGGTGTGAGCAAGATCGACCTGCCGCTGCCATGCCATCACTCCGAACACATCCAGTGAGAGCAGGACGCCGGTGGGATGCAATTCCGCGTAGGCGCGCTTGAGGAAGTCGGCGATCACGTCGCTGCGATGCCAGTCGGGATGCGTGGTCTGGAAGGCAAAGCTGGCATCTTTCTGGTCCCCCTCGGCGGGAAAGCGGACATAATCGAACTGAATCTCATCGACTCCCTGCTCGGCGGCCTTCTTGGCCAGCGCGATATCAAATTCCTGGACCTTGGTCTGGGAAGGATCGGTCCATACCAGCTTGCCGTTTTCGCGCCACGGTTTGCCCGCCTTGCGCGACTGTACGGCCAGTTCGGGATGGGCCACCACCAGGCGCTCGTCGCGGAAAATGGCTACCCGAGCGATGGCGTGCATCCCCTGCGAGTGCAGAAAGTGGGTGAATTTCGGCAGGTCGCGCAGCGGCGGCTTGTGCCCCCCGGCGAGGGGATGATCGAAGGAGATGTTGATGGAGCCGTCGCTGTCCTTGACGTCGAAGACCACGGCATTCCCGCCGACTTCCCGCCAGCGGCGGATGATTTTCAGCCCGCGGTCGCTCGCCGCCATCACTCCGGTCAAATAGACGGCGCGAACCTCGAAATCCCTGGGTACGGCAACCGCTTTTTCCACAATCGGGGCATCCAACATGCCCGGGATCAGAACTTGTTGGTTTGCCTTCAGATAGGTTCCTGACAGATTTCCATTCGCCCGGCGGATGGCCTCGGCCAGCTCGCCGCTGGTGAGATAGGAGGTTTTGGAGAGATACTGGTGGGCAACGCCGATGACGCTATCGCCTCGCTTCGCGACATATACAGTGCTTCCCGGAGGCACGACTAAGGCTTCGGGAGCTTCCGCCGCCGCTGAACGAACAGGCAAGGAGGGTTTCGAGGTACGCACAATCTGCGGTGTGCCGGTCTGAGCGGCGGCAGGGAAAGTAAGTAAAAGTATGCAGAAAATGGAAAACAAGTTGAAGCGGTGCAAGGTCTTCTCCGTGATCTTGTCTCTGCCCGGATGCTAACCTTGCCGCATTTGTGCTGCCAGTTACGTCGGGACACTGCCGCGTGGAGGCGGGAACGGGGTCACAAAACTTCCCGGTTGCGCAAACTATTGCTCATTCCTCCACCCTTCCTTCGGGGGGAAGTGCCTCCTGCGGGGGGCTATCGGCATCTAAGCCTAGTAAGAACGCCGACGTGGGCGGCGGGTGCAAGGATGGCGAACCGTTTGCTCTATTTCCGGTGTTAGCGATTTTGGAAAGTGACAAAACTTGTCGCTTCCCATGGCAGGCAGACTGGCAAGCTCTCCAAGCAGCAGAAGGGCCCAGGAAAGGAAAAAGCAGGGCCATAACATATGAAAAGCGTGCTCAGCACCGTACTCGATCCCACCCGCCGCAGTCATGATGCCCGAGAGTTTGACAACGCCTTGCGCCGCAAGATCGTGGGCCAGGACCAGGCCATCGAGAAGGTGGTCGAAATCTATCAGATGTTTCTGGCGGGATTGAATCCTCCCGGCCGGCCGGTGGGAAACCTGCTCTTCCTGGGGCCGACAGGATCCGGCAAGACGCGGGTGGTCGAGGCGATGGCCGAGGCTTTGTTCGGCGACCCCCGGGCGTGCATCAAGATCGATTGCGCCGAGTTTCAGCACTCACACGAAATCGCCAAACTGATCGGCTCCCCTCCTGGCTACCTGGGACACCGCGAGACGCATCCGCTGCTGACCCAGGAGGCGCTGAACCAGTGGCACACGGAAAAGCTGAAGCTGTCGATCCTCCTGTTCGACGAAATCGAGAAAGCTTCCGATGCCTTGTGGCAATTACTGCTGGGCATCCTCGACAAGGCGACCCTTACCCTGGGCGATAATCGCCGTGTGGACCTGTCCCAGTGCATCATCATCATGACCTCGAACCTGGGAGCGGGCGAGATGAGCGGCCTGGTGGAGGGCGGCCTGGGATTCGCACCCAAAGTGGTCGAGATCGATCAGACGCTCGACGACAAGATCAACCGGACGGCCATCGAGGCGGCGCGCCGGAAGTTCACCCCGGAATTCATGAACCGGATCGACAAGGTGGTGGTCTTCCGCACGCTGCGTTCCGAGCATCTGGAACAGATCCTGGAAATCGAACTGGGCATGGTGCAACAGCGAGTGCTGATGGCCTCGCCCGCGAATCAGTTCGTTTTCAATTGCACCCCCAAAGTGAAGCACTTCCTGCTGCACGAGGGGACAGACCCGAAGTATGGCGCGCGTCACCTGAAGCGCGCGATTGAACGCAATATCGTCTTTCCGCTGGCCAACCTGGTGGCCACGGGACAGGTGAAGCTGGGAGATTTTATCCGCATCGACATGAACGCCGAAGGCGGAATCACGTTCATCAAGGAAGCCGAAGGTGCGATGGTGCCCATGCTCCTCGAACGCTATGGAGCGGCGGCTGCGGCCCCGGTGGCGGCGCGCACCACGCGCGCGGTGGCCAATCGCCGCGAGTTTGGTGCCACGGGAACCTTGGACAGCAAGTAGCTGCGCGTATTCTTCTTTTCCTGCCTCGCGCCGGCTGAAGCCGGCGCTTTTTTATTGCTCCTCACTGACCAGCCACTCGAGCGCATCTTCGCGGGTGGCAAAAGTGGGAAATTTGCGCCGAGAAAAGCTCTGAAAATTCTCGTAGAACACCTTGGGCAGGCTCCCCACTCCTACCCAGGCGGAGCGCTTCACCTTGGGACGATCCATGGCCAGCGCTTCCTTGATCCGCGTGGCGGCAGCTTTGTCGACGTGGGAACCAGTGAAGTCGGCGAGGGTGAGAACCGAATTCGCCGGCAGCTGTGCGATCTTGCTCTGCGCCTTGTTCACGATCAACACGATTTCGGCTGCCGCCAGCCCGCTGAAGTCGATCAGTAGGATCGCCTGTCCGGCGTGTTTGATGAAACGAATGCGGTCTTCCATTCGCCCTCAGCAATCGGCACCCAGCATTCGGTTCTCAACCGCATCCTTGCCGGCCCTCGAACGCCGGGATCATCCGAGTGGCCCGTGGAGCAGCCACCCGAGAAATCTAGCCCGGCAGGTAAACGCCGGGTAGGCAGCATAACAGATTCCGGGGTCCGGTTCAGCGGCAGACACGCGGCTTACCAGACCGCTGTCAATCCTTTGTGCAGAGCGAACCTTTCATCTGGTGTAACCACGGCAAGATTTCCCGAAAGCGCCTGGGCGATCTGCCAGTCAAACCGGTCAGAGTGACAATGCGGCAGGCTGAACAATCGGAAGGCGTGCTCAGCGGTGTAGGCAAAATCCGCGCATCCAGGTCTGAAATTGCCTGGCGCACAAGATCGACGGAGAGGTTAAGTTTTCCCAAACCGGCCTTGATGGCGATCTCCGTCAGAGAAATGTGCTCAGTTCCAGAATGTTTCCCGGATTTCTCAATGCCGAAAAGGCCCGCTTGCTCAGGCGCTCAGGTGTGTTCACCGCAAAGATCAACGCTGCCGTGCGCAGCCGGTCTGCGTCTCTACTTCAATAGGGTTTCCACCACCGCGTACGCCTCGCCCAGCGCGGCATCCAGCGATCCCGGATCTTTTCCTCCGGCTTCGGCGAGATCCGCACGCCCGCCACCCTTGCCGCCAACCTTCTGCGCGACCGGGGCGATCACCTTGCCGGCCTGGATCTTCTCCGTGAGGTCCTTGGTCACCCCTACGATCAGCGACACATTCCCATTGCTCGCCGAGCCCAGCACCACCACGCCCGACCCCAATTTGTCGCGCAGCTGGTCGACAAGGGTGCGCATTTGCGGACGCTCCAGGTTGTCGACGCGATGCGCCAGCACCTTCACTCCGCGGACTTCCCTGATCTTGTCATCGGCGGAGGCCATCGAGGACGACGCGGACTTCATGCGTGCCTGGTCAAGCTCGCGCTCCAACCGCTTGATCTCAGTGTCTTTCTTGTCAAGCTCCAGCTTCAAAGCTTCGGCGGGAGTGATTTCGTAGCTCTCATCCCCGGGGCCGGCTGCCCTGTCCTTGCGTGCTTTTTGTGCAAGGGTGGGCGCCGCGAAGCGGGCTACGACAGCTTCGAGTTCATGATCCTTGCGGAAGTGCTTTAGCGAGCCCTCTCCGGTCACCGCTTCGACGCGCCGCACGCCCGAAGACACGCTGCCTTCTTTCAGAATCTTGATCAGCCCGATTTCGCCGGTGGCCTGGGTATGGGTGCCGCCGCAGAGTTCGGTTGAAAAGTCTCCGACCTTGATGACCCGTACCCTGTCGCCATACTTCTCGCCAAACAAGGCCATGGCATGATACTCGTTCACCGCCACGTCGATGGGGACATTTTCGATGACTTCGACTTTGGTGTTGCGCAGAACTTCTTTGTTGATGATGTCCTCGATGTCCTGTAGTTCTTCCCCGGCCACCGCAGTGAAGTGCGAAAAATCAAAACGCAGGTGTCCGGGATCGACCAGCGAGCCGGCTTGCTTCACGTGCCTGCCCAGGACTTCGCGCAATCCTGCATGGAGCAGATGGGTAGCCGTGTGATTGCGCATGGTGGATTCGCGAACCTCGGCGTCGACCACCGCATCGATTTCATCTCCAACCCGCAGGGTGACCCGCCCTTCCGCGTTTTTGCCGGAGGGCGGGGATTTCATCACTACCTGGTGCGCGCGCACGCCCGGAACCGGGTAATAGCTGCCGGTGACTTCGGCGATGACCGTGTGGTGATCGTCGGAGTACAGCCATCCGCGGTCACCCACTTGCCCGCCGGCCTCGGCGTAGAACGGCGTGTGGTCGAGAATCACCTCGCCCTTCTCGCCCGCGCTAAGCGATTGCACGCCCTGTCCGTTGCTGAGGATGGCCAGCACTCGACAGCCGTTGGAGCGCGTCTGGCGGTAGCCTTCGAAAACCGACGTAGGCAGCTTCTGGTAGGCGGGATTCGCGGTCTGCTTGGCCGCGCCTTTCCAGGAAGCCCGGGCACGCTGGCGCTGCTCTTCCATGGCGGCGTCGAAGCCGGCTTGATCAAAGACCATCCCCTGGTCGCGAGCCGCGTCTTGCATGAAGTCGATGGGCATGCCGAACGTGTCATAGAGTTTGAAAGCGTCCGCGCCGGCCAGCCGGTCTTTCGACTGTTGGAGCAGTTCTTCAAGCCTGGTCAAACCCACATCCAGAGTGTGAGCGAATCTTGTTTCCTCGGCCAGCACCGTCTTCGACACCCGCTCCGCCGTTTCCTTCAACTCCGGATACGCATCCTGCATCAGGTCGCGCACTGCGAATACCATCTGGTTAAGAAACGGCCTGGTCTGCCCCAGCAGGCGTCCATGCGTGATCGCACGGCGGATGATCTTGCGCAACACGTAGCCGCGACCTTCGTTCGACGGGATCACGCCATCGGAGATCAGAAACGTTGCTGCCCGCGAGTGATCTGCGATGACGCGTAACGACGCTGCCGAATGCCGGCCGGCCGTGGAAGAAGAGCCCGTCCCTGCACGGCCTATTCTTGCTCCGGTTAGTTGGGCGGCTTTCTCCAGCAGGGGAATGAACAGATCCGTATCGTAGTTCGACACCACGCCCTGCAGCACGGCCGTCACGCGCTCCAGGCCCATGCCGGTATCAATCGAGGGCTTGGGCAGTGGCGTCAGCTTGCCCGACGCGTCGCGGTCGAACTGCATGAACACCAGGTTCCAGATTTCGACATACCGCCCGCACTCGCAGCCGAACCTGCAGTCGGTGTGACCCTGGTCGGACGCGATCGCACCCAGGTCGTAGTGAATCTCGCTGCACGGACCGCACGGGCCGGTATCTCCCATCTGCCAGAAATTGTCCTTCAGGCCCAGTTCGTAAATGCGATCCTTCGGCACTCCCTGTCCCACCCACCGGTCATAAGCCTCGGCATCGCGCTCCACGCCCGCTTCACCCTTGAAGATGGTCACGTACAGCTTGTCTTGCGGAAGGTTGAACCAAGCGGGAGAGGTGATCAGTTCCCAGGCGTAGGCGATGGCATCTTTCTTGAAATAATCGCCAAAGGAGAAGTTTCCCAGCATCTCGAAGAAGGTGTGATGGCGGTTGGTGAAGCCGACGTTTTCGAGATCGTTGTGCTTGCCGCCCGCCCGCACGCACTTCTGCGAGGTTGTTGCCCGCGAGTAGTCGCGCTTCTCGAGGCCGAGAAACACGTCTTTGAACTGGTTCATCCCGGCGTTGGTAAACAGCAGCGTGGGATCGTTCTGCGGTACCAGCGGCGACGAATACACTTGCCTGTGCCCGTGCTCGACAAAGTATTCGAGGAACCTGCGGCGAATTTCGGAGCCGGTCAGCATGTTTTCGGGAATACCTCTTGAGAACACCACGCGCGATGACGGCAAATTTTTATTCTAGCATCGCGTCGGAGGCAATTCCCCGGGGCCGGGCAAGGCTGGAGGAGGGGCCGGGGACGCCCGCCCTCGGTTGCTGCACTCTTTCCCTCCAATTCACCAGACTTCGCAGCGCTTGTCGGCGGGTCTCACCATCGCCGAGTCGGCCTTGCACTGAAAAGCTTTCTGGAATTCGGTGAAATTGGAGAGCGGCCCGATGACACGGTATTTGGCCACCGGGTGAGGATCGGTCTGCATCATCAGGCGTTGCTGCTCGATGCGGGTGGCGTCGCCGCGGAACTGTCCCCAGGCGATGAAGAACTGCTGTTCGGGGGTGAATCCGTCAATATCAGCGGGGCGCGGTTTGCCTTCGAGCGACTTCTGGTAGGCCAGATAGGCGATTTTCAGACCACCCAGATCGCCGATACTTTCTCCCAGCACCAGTTTGCCGTTGTGGTGCACGCCGGGCTCGATGAAATAATTGTCGAACTGGTCAGCAACGCACTGGGCGCGTGCCTGAAATTTCTTGAGGTCGTCGGCCGTCCACCAGTTGTTCAAGGCCCCCTTGGCATCGTACTGGGCGCCCTGATCGTCGAAACCGTGGGAGATTTCGTGCCCGATGACCACGCCGATGGCGCCATAGTTCACTGCATCCACCGCTTCCATGTTGAAGGCCGGGGGCTGCAGAATGCCCGCGGGAAAGACGATCTCGTTAAGCAGCGGGTTGTAGTAGGCATCGGAAGTGGGGGGAGTCATGCCCCAGCGTCCGCGATCGACAGGCCTGCCGATCGTGGAACGGTCATCCTCAACCAAGAACTTGCGGCCGTTCATCGCGTTTTCAAAGTACAGATCGCGGTGAACGTCCACGCTCGAGTAGTCCTTCCACTTGTCGGGATAGCCGATCTTTGGGTTGAAGGTGGAAAGCTTCGCCAGCGCCTTCTGCTTGGTTCCCGCGCTCATCCAGGGCAGAGAAACGATGTCGTCTTTCATGGCTGCTAGCAGATTCTTCACCATGTCCTGCATGCGGGCCTTGGCTTCTGGGGGGAAGTATTTTTCGACGTATTTTTGGCCCAGAGCCTCGCCCAGCAGGAAATCGGTGTCTTCCACGCAGCGCTTCCAGCGCGGCTTGATCTCGGTGGCGCCGCCCAGGTATTTGCCGTTGAAGGCAAAATCCTCGTTCACCAACGGGTCGGAAAGGTAGGACGCGGCCTGGCTCAGAAGATGCCACTTGAAGTAGATCTTCCAGTCGTCGAGTGAGGTCACCTGCATCTGGCGCTCGACTTCCTCCACGAACCTGGGCTCTTGCACGTTCAGATCGACATCCTGGGGCAGCTGTTTGTGCTTGAAATAGTCCGGCCAGTCGACGTGGGGCGCCATCTGCTGCAACTGCCCGAACGTCGTCTTGTGATCGGTCGCCTTGGGATCGCGCAGCTCGGCGGGACTGAGGGTGGCCTTGGCGAAGCTGGTTTCCATGGTTATGACGGTCTGGGCAGCCGCATTGGACTTGGGGTCGTCCCATCCGACGAGCTTGAACATGTTGATGATGTGCTGGCGGTACTTGTCACGGGCATCCGCGAAGCGCGGCTCGGGACGGAGGTAATAGTCGCGTTCCGGCAGGCCCAGAGCATTGGCGGAGATGTCGGCCATTACCATAGTCGGCTCATGCGGGTCCTGCGATCCGGAAAGAGCAAACGGCACAACCACAAGATTGTCGTGCAACTGCATCATGGCTTGCTGCAGGGCGGCCATGTCCTTCGCAGCATCGATCCGTTCGAAATAGGGCCTGAGAGGCTCGATGCCTCGCGCATTGACCCGCGAGTCGTCGGTGCAAGCCCCGTAGAAGTCGCCGATGAGCTGCTCGGTGCTGCCTTTGGGGGCAGGCTTGGCTCGCGCGGCCTCATCGAGAATCGCTTTAAGCTTGTCTTTGGTGGTCTCTCCCGCGGCCCAGCGCCGGCTCCAGCGGGTCATCGAAGCGGGAATGGGGTTCTGCGCGCGCCAGGTGCCGTTGGCGTACTGGTAGAAATCGGTGCAAGGATCCGCAGAGCGATCCATGTCGGAGACCTCGACTGCCTTCAGAGGAGCGGTCTGCGAGACCGCCAACGTGGTAACCAGAAGCAGCAGAAAAACCTTCCATAGGCGCATGAGGCTCGTTCCTTTAAGAGGCTTGGACAAACCCGACATTCTAGCCGAGGAGCCTCGATTCTGTATGTGCCTGGAACAGATGTTTGGTGTTGAAGACACGGTCGTTGGGTGGTCGGAAAAGGCTAGAGCCACAAAGGAGGGCACCGGGCCGAAGAACCGACGCGGTGAAAGCTGACGACCGTCCTTACCCGCCTTGTTTGAGTTCCACCAGCACCTGGCGGGCAATTTCTTTCAGCGTGTCGAAGACGCCCGTCCCCTGGAACGCGATCGCTTCGATGACGGGTTCGT
>DATFTE010000265.1:0-2708 GCA_035262225.1 Terriglobales bacterium | reverse complement strand
GGTCTATCGCCTGACGGCCTGCTGCGGGCCATGGAACGCTTTGCTGCAGAAGTGCGACCGCAAGTCGTGTGATCGAGGAGGGAGCTATGACCACCACCGGAGTATAGGGAAAATAAACCACTTTTCACGTGCCCCACGCGCCAGCATCTCCTCGTACCTCGCCTGTGTCCCCACGGGGCGTGCCTCTCAGCCGCCCCCCGCATGCCAGTGCTGGCTGCTCGTGAGGCCGCCTGGCTGGCCTCCCGCCAGTCGCGCAGCGCACCACGCAGGCAGCAAGCTCAGGCCCGCAGCAGCGGGAAGTCGGGCTGACCATCCAGCAAGCCATCTAACCCCGCTGCGGCGGACGCGGCATGCCGCGCCGCTGCGCTGCGTTCGTGCGGCGCCAGAATATGCACCCATTAGTACACAATGATCTGTGGGGACTTTAAAAAACCTCCGTATAAACCCCTTGCAGAGAGGTTGAGGAGGAAAATCTGCCTTCTAGAGGCATGTATCCAAGAAAAAAGTCCGCGTAAAACCTTTGTGAGACCCTTGAACTGCATCGGACAGTTCTTCTCAAGACGGAGGGAGTCTTATGGATGACGTGACGCCTTCTCGACGCTCCTCAAAGCCCACGATCGCCGTGTTTTCCGGCGCGACGGCGACGATCGCGAACAGTGCTCCGCTGGTCACGAGCAACAAAGCGCGGGAGCAATACGGGCTGCCGCTGCGCGCGCATCCGGACGGGAGTCCCATGCGGTGGGATGTGGTGCGGCCCCAGCGGCTCGCCCGTCCTGTGACCGTGTACATCGAACAATTCAGCGCCCATCCGCTGGAACGCGATGCCGCCGAGCTGTATGCATCACCGGATGGCTACCTGGATCCGCAGGGGGTCTTGCACCCGACGCGCCAGAGCCCGAACGACGTCCCGGTCTACGAGGTGACCCTCCGTCCCGAGGACGGCCTCTACTGGCTCCCGTACATGGCGCGTCAGGCCGACGGGCGGGCGTGGGAGGATGACAGCACCGATGCCTTCGCGCCGCCCGAGCGCTGCCGGCAGCCCTTCTATCCGGACGCCTCGCGCATCTTCGAAGAGATCGATCGGTTCGGCATCGGCGCCGCAGGTGTCGGCAATCTGCTCGCCTCCCGGGCCGACTTTGCGTTCTATCGGGCCGCCCCGCCCGGGGGCTATACGAAGGGACTGCCTGGCGCCCAGCGGACGGATGTCGGGAGCGGCGATATCGTGCCGGAGACCCTGGGCGTGGACTTCTTTCCCTACCGGCCCTTGTGGCTCTTTCACCAGCCGCCGCGCGCGGCCATCGCTCGGGTGACCAACGTGGTGCAACGGGCCTTGGCGAGCGGCCAGTATGGGGGGGCCATCTGGTTGGAGGGGAGCCCGAACGTCGAAGAGACGCTCTACTGGCTCCACCTGCTGATCGACACCACCGTGCCGATCGTCGGCAATGCCTCGCAGCAGCCCCACGGCGCCGCCGGCAACGATGGGGACCAGAACCTCATCGATGCCGTCGAGTATCTCGTCTCGCACATCTGGGCAGATGAGACGGGGCGGGACCGCGTGGGCGCCGTGGCCATCCAGAACAAGCAGATTTTCGCGGCACGTGAGGTCCAGAAGGCCGATGCCCGGCCCGGCGGCTACATCGCCACGGGCGGCCATGGGGGTATCGTGGGGCGCATCAGCGAGGAGTTCCCGGCCACTCCCACCGTCTTGACGTTCGTGCCGGCGCGGCGCCATACGTCCAGCTCCGCCGTCAACCTCCGCCAACTCCCTGGTGCGGTGACAGGGGTGCGCCGCGACGGAGAGCGGATAGTGCCGGTGCCCATGCCGATCAAAGATGCGCAGGGCGACCTGCTCCGGAGTGAACGGCGGTGGCGTCACAATGGCGATTTCGAGATGGGGAAGATTGCTGACGTCAGGTAGCTTAAAATAGAGTCGGCTACAAGTTTATTCCCTTCTTCCGTGTAATGCGAAGGAATACGAAAGGGAAACAAACTCAACGGGTCGGGATGGGCATCAAAGACCGGGAGCATATCGATCACCGGAATGCCGAGGCGGGACACAATATCCAAAACCTTGCCACGGGCGTTGCGGGCTGCGATATCAATGCCGCTCCCGGACCATCGCCGATCTGCGTAGCGCGAACCGGCCGGCAAATAGACAAAATAGAACGTGCCTCCCCCCACATGTGCCAAGTCCCTCGACATGCGCAAGATTTCTTCAAATAACTCGAACGAGAGTTCCCGAGCTGCCCGATCAGGAATTTGACCCTCCCGGCTGGTGGCCGTTCTCACGTACCAGCGAATGCGGCTCAACTTCATGGTGAACCGTATTTGCTCCATTATTTTTCGCGGTATACTGACTGTTTCCCCCGCCCTCTCTCTGAGAAACGCCTGATATTTCTCCTGAATATGTTCAGTCAGCGCACTATCGATTGCGCGCTGCCTCATAAGCAGGTGCTGAGTGAAATCGCTGTCTGAGGCATACCGCATCAGGAGCGGGTTCTTTCTTTCTCTGATCAAATCGATCAGGTCATTCCCTTCGAAATAGAACCAGAGCACCCGCTCTGGTTTAACATATTGGCCGTACTCTCTGAGTGTCGCCAATTCTGCCAATGGCCCATTGCCCACAATTCCCAGACTGAGGGTTTTCGGGAATTGCTTGCGAATGAGCGCGACAAAGTTCCGGTTTGAGGGGACACAGTCTCCCTGCG
>DATFTE010000264.1:0-9332 GCA_035262225.1 Terriglobales bacterium | reverse complement strand
CTTGGGACCATTGCGATTCTGGCGGCGCTGTATCCGGCGCGGAAAGCGGCATCGGTAGATCCGATTGAGGCACTGCGATACGAGGCGGGCGGCTAGATCGGATGGCAGATGCCGGTTCCCGGGCCGCAAAAGGACTGGCTGCCGCCTGATTTTCTATGTTGACCGAGATCATTCATGAAGCATGGATTGCGCTGAAGCGCAACATGACGCGCAGTCTGCTGACGATGCTGGGCATCGTCTGGGGGATTGCGACGGTCACGCTGCTAATCGCGTATGGGAGCAGCTTCCGGCAGATCCTGGTCAACGGGTTTGACGCGTTTGGCAGGAGCGTGGTGATCGCCTGGCCGCAGCAGACCAGCGAGCAGCCGGGCGGGCAGCGCGCGGGCAAGAAAGTGTTGCTGGAAAAAGTCGACATCGACATGATCAAGGCCAATTCGCCGCTGGTGAAATACGTTTGCCGGGAAACTGTGCGCCGGCCGGGCATTGCCTATGCCGACCGCATGGTGGGGACGGCCGCGATCCGCGGGGTGTGTCCGGAGTACGGCGAGATGCGGAACGAGGTTCCGCAGGAGGGACGCTGGATCAATGCCAGCGACGAGGTCGAGCACCGGCGGGTGGCCTTTCTCGGTGGACGGGTGAAGGAGCAGCTGTTCAGCGGGCGTCCGGCGGTGGGCGAGACAGTGCTGATTGCGGGCGTGCGCTTTACGGTGATCGGGGTGATGGCGCGCAAGATCCAGCTGAGCAATTATTTCTCGAGCGACGATGAGTCGGTGTGGATTCCATATTCGGCCGCCAGCGAGTTGTGGAACACGCGCTACGCCGACGTGATGGTGTTTGAGCCGGTGGCGCCGCAGTTCGAAAAGAAGGCCATAGCCCAGGTGCTGGCGGCGGTGGCCGAGCGGCAGCAGTTTTCACCTACCGATCCGAAGGCCTTTCAGATGTTCGGGCGGGACGAGTTTCGCCCCATCATTGACGCGTTGACCATCGGGTTGCAGGTGCTGCTGACCTTTATCGGGGCGCTGACGCTGGGCATTGGCGGCGTGGGGGTAATGAATATCATGCTGGTGTCGGTGGATGAACGCATTCGCGAGATCGGGCTGCGGCGGGCGCTCGGGGCGCGCAAGCGGCACATCAAGCTGCAGTTCCTGGCGGAGACGCTGCTGATCATGCTGCTGGGAGGAGCGGTTGGGGTGCTGCTGTCGTACGCGATCGCGGCGGCAGTGGGCACGCTGCCGCTGATGGGTCCGCTGTTCGAGGACGATTCGGGAAAGGCAGACATTCATCTGAAGATTTCAATGATGACGGTGATGCTGTCGACGCTGGTGCTGCTGATTGTGGGGGTGATCAGCGGGCTGGTGCCGGCGCTGCGGGCGTCGAAGCTGGATCCGGTGGAGGCGCTCCGGTACGAGTAGCATTGCTGATTTTCAATTTTCGATTGCCCATCGAAAAACCCGGAATTACAAAGTACGAGGGACGAATGACGAAAGCGACGATGGTTTTTGTTCCCGACATCGTACCGGGTAAGTCGTAGCTTCGGGGTTCGATCGGCAACGGGAAACTGGCCATCGACAATTTCATTGACCGGGCCCGCACTTGCGATTAACTTGGGCCCGAGGTGATCCCTTGGCGACTTCCGCGGTGGATGCGATCGCTCCGGCCTTCGCGCATACGAAGCAACAGCTGCTCGAACCCTTTCAGCTGAGCCAGTGGGCGAAGCTGGCGCTGGTGGGGATGCTGGCCGGAGAACTGACCTCGGGGGGGTGCAACGTCCGTAGTTTCACGCTGCCGGCGCGCACCCCGCAAGGCAGCGACCATCTGCTGGACCTGCCGGCGCTGCCGCATGTTGATCCGGCGGTGTATGCGGGACTGATCGCCTTCCTCGTGATTTTCGGATTTGTCTTTTTCGTGCTGATTCTCTACGTGAGCAGCGTGATGCGGTTTGTGCTGTTGGACGCGGTCATCGCCCGGCGCTGCGAAGTGGGCCGGAGCTGGAGCCGGCGGCATGGCGCGGGCCTGGGCTATTTCGTCTGGAAGATCCTGCTGTTCCTGGTGGCAATGGTTGGGACGGTCATTTTTGTGGGGGTGCCGCTGGCGTTTGCCCTGGCGGCAGGTTGGCTGAAGGCACCGAAGGAGCACATGGCACCGCTGATCCTGGGCGGGATTGCGATGTTGTTCCTGGCGCTCGCATTCGCGGCAGCGATTGCAGTGGTGCACGTGATGACCAAAGACTTTGTGGTGCCGCAGATGGCGCTGGATGATGTGAGCGCGATCGAAGGCTGGCAGCGGCTGTTGCCCATGCTGAAGGCGGAGAAAGGTGGCTACGTTGGATATATCGCTCTCAAGGTCGTAATGGCGCTGGCTACGGCGGTGGTGGTGGGGATCGCAGCCACGATTGTGGTTTTGCTGATGGCCATTCCACTAGGCGGGCTGGGCGCGGTGGCGATCCTGATGGGCAAAGCGAGCGGATTGCGGTGGGATGTGTACACCGTCAGCCTGGCGGTGCTGGTGGGCATCCTGGCGCTCGGGTTCCTTTTGTACGTGGTGTCGCTGGTGTCAGTACCGGCGATGGTGTTTTTCCCCGCGTATTCGCTGTACTTCTTTGCGGAACGGTATCCCAAGCTGGCGGAGGTGATGTATCCGCGGACGGCTCCTTTACCGACGCCGCTGGCGGCTCCGATTCCGCCGCCTTTGCCGCAGGGGTGAGGTGGCCGGGCCCCGCCTGCGGGGTCTGGCTGGAGTAGACTCCTGAGCTAGGGGTGAAGAGCGCCCGGCTGTGCGGGTACGTCCCCACGGGACGCGGTCGAGAGTGAATTCTTCACATACAGAACGGACTTCGTGGTGGGCGTCCCCGAACAGACTCGCTCTCTCTTCCTCATCATCCGGCAGCGGCGGGCCCGGCTAACCCGTCCTCCATTCCGCTACTTTTTGTCCCTGCCCCAGTTGAAGCGACGACCGACGATGCCTTTGATGATCAGGTGATCGGTGGAGCCGGTGACGCCGATGCCCACGCCGAAATTGAATTCCCATTTAGGAGAGACGTTGAGGTCGATCGTCGGGAAGAACTGGTGCTGCTGCTGGCTGGCGGGAAGGAAGTCCGTCGCCGGGCCGAAAGCGCCGTAATACTCGAGGCCACCCGAGATTTTCTTGGTGAAGTCGTAACTGAATTTGAAGTCCGGAGAAAACGTCATTCCCTGGTGCACGCTTTGCCCGTGGAAGGAGCGGTCGAATGTGGGATTGAAGGACCAGTACCAGGGTCCGATCTTCTGATCGATGATGGGGCGCATCTCCCAGGTCCAGGTGTCGGTGGAGAAGGCGCGGCGCTGATAGCCGATTTCGTTCGACAGGCTGAGTCCCACGGGCCAATGCCATTTTTCCGGGACGGCGACGCGCGGGCGAATGTGATCGCCCACCCACTGCCAGCC
Source organism: Terriglobales bacterium (assembly GCA_035262225.1). Lineage (GTDB taxonomy): Bacteria > Acidobacteriota > Terriglobia > Terriglobales > Acidobacteriaceae > DATFTE01. The sequence continues at coordinate 5,910 of DATFTE010000264.1, read as the reverse complement.
GCCATCGGGCTGGATGCTGGTGAAGACGTAGAAGCCGGTTTCGAACCAGTCGGTGAATCCGTGAGTAATTTCCAGAGTTGCGTGGACGGCGTGGTTCGAGGGCTGAACTCCGTCCTCCACGGTCTTGCTGCCTTGGGCGGTGAAGTTGGTGTGGAATTCGAACATGGTGTTGCCGGGCGCGACCAGGTCGGAGCCGTAGACCTGGATTTCGTAGTTGTCCTGGGCACGCCCCGCGATCGGTAGAAGCGCCAACAAAAGCAGGAGTGGAAGGGTCCGCATCGGGATTCGGGTTTCGATAGTGGGTTTCGCTTGACGAGTGCCCTTCTTTCGTCCCTTCGCCGCCCCGTCTTTGCTTTCCCGACGGCTGGCACCGTGGGCCTTATCCTCGCGCCGCTCGCCTTCAGCCAGTAATGATGCCTGTGCGCGGTGGAGCTTTCAACTCCCGGGAGTACGTTTCAGGGTAAAGATTTTTGGACGAATGATGACAAGAACTTCATTTCCGATCGAGTGTCCAAGGATGAAGCACACGCGCGGACCCGAGGAGGAGCGAGCGATGGCGTCATCGATGGCCGGCGGTAGTCCGTCTCTTCCGGAAATAAATGTCACACCGGTGATCGACGTGCTGCGGGTGCTGATCATCATCTTCATGATCGTGGCCGCGGAGCAGAAGCGGAAAGGGTTGCAGGCGGAGATTCCCGAACCGCAATCGGCGCGGGGCACATTTGTGGATAGGACGATTGTGACCCAGGTGGTGGCGGGTGCGAAAAATCAGGTGCCGGATGTGAAGGCAATCAGAAACGGTCGCGTTGCGCGAGATCTGCAAGATCGGGTTGCTGGGAGAAAGGCAGCAGCGAGGAGCGGGTACCCGGTTAAAGGCGAAATCGCAAAGGGCGCGAAGGTTGCGGAGAGTTCGCTGTGCGGACCGGACGGGCGGGGAATCGCCCGTCCCTACATCGCCCTCCCCACATTCGCGGTCTCCACACCTGCCCCTGGTTCGCCCGGCTTGGTGACAAATATCGAAGGCTGGATGCTGATTGCTGAGTGTTCAATGGGAGGTTCTGGCGGCAACGCAAGGGGGCGTTTACTTTGCTTCGATGAACCCGATCGAGAAAAAAGTGCGGGCGAGTTTTGCGCGGCAGGGATTGATGTCGGCTTTGCGGGCGGAAATGACATCCGCTGGAGCGGGGACGGTGGAAATCCGCTGTCCGTTCGATAAGAGGTTGACGCAACAGAACGGCTTTGCGCATGGCGGAGTGATCACCAGCATTCTGGATTCGGCGTGCGGCTATGCGGCACTGAGCGTGGCTCCGACGGAGTGCGAGGTGTTGAGCGTGGAGTTCAAAGTGAATTTGCTGGCTCCGGCGGTGGGAGAGGCGTTTGTGGCGCGTGCGGCGGTGAAACGGGCGGGAAAGAAGCTGACCGTCTGCGCGGCGGATGCGTTCGCCGTGAAGGGCGGCGGGGAGAAGCTCATAGCCACCATGTTGGCTACGATGATGAACATGACACGCAGCACCTAGTGCCGGATGAAAACCCCGGCGCGCAATGGTCGCATGTGACCGGCGGAGGCGCCTCTGCCCCACACCTTCAAGGCGTTGGCTAAATGCCAGGCGCCAAGTGCCAATGTCTAGTCTCTTGACCGGTTCTTGATCCAGATGGGGGTGCCAACGAAGCCAAAGGCATCGCGGATCTGGTTCTCGATAAAGCGCTGGTAGGAGAAGTGCAGCTTCACGGGGCGGTCGGTGAAGAGGATGAATGTCGGCGGGGCGACGGCGGCCTGGGTCATGTAATAGATTTTCACGCGCCTGCTTACGGGAACCGAAGCGCGCTCGAAGTCGACGTGCTTGAGGAAGCGGTTCATCTCTCCCGTGGGAATGCGCTTGCGGCGCTCGGCGGCCACGTCTTCGAGCAGCGGCCAGATCTTGTCGGTGTTTTTGCCGGTGGCGGCGGAGATGAAGACGACGGGGGCGTAGTTGAGAAATTTCAATCCGCGGCGCAGGCGCTGCTCGTAGGCGGCGCGTTCGTTGGGGCGCCTGCTCTCCTGGATGCGGGCCGCTCTCGACTGGCTGATGGGGCGCTTCTCGCCGCTCAGAACCAAGTCCCACTTGTTGACCACGATGATGATGGAGCGGCCGCTCTCGTGGGCGTATCCGGCAATGGTGGCGTCGAGGGCGCTGACCCCTTCGGTGGCGTCGATGACCAGCAAGGCGATGTCGGCAGCCTCGAGGTGCCTGCGCGCCATGACGACGGAGAGCTTCTCGGCCATCAGGTGAGTCTTGCCCTTGCGGCGAATGCCAGCGGTGTCGATGAAGCGGAAGCTGCGTCCGTCACGTTCGATGACTTCGTCCACCGCGTCGCGGGTGGTGCCGGGGATGGGCGAAACGATGGCGCGCGAGCTTCCGGTGAGGCGGTTGAGGAGCGTGGATTTGCCGACATTGGGGTGACCGATGATGGCGACCTTCGTCTCGGTCGCGGGTGGCTGGTCCCCGGTCGCGGGAAAGACTTCGGCGTCGGTCGTTGGCCCCTGGTCGTTGGCCTCCTCGGGCAGCGAGGTTTCGAGCTTCAGGGCTTCGAGGATTCCGTCCAGTAGGTCGTCTATGCCTCTGCCGTGTTCGGCGGAGACGGCGTACATCTGGCGGATGCCGAGGCGGTGGAACTCATTAACCAGAGCTTGTTGTTTATCAGAGTCAACCTTGTTGACTGCCAGAAAGAGCAGCTTGCCGCTGCGCTGGAGAAGACGGGCGAGTTCAAGATCGGGGGCGGCGAGTTCGGTGCGGACGTCGACCACCATGATGACCGCGGCGGCCTCGTCGAGCGCCACGCGAGCCTGGCGGAAGATTTCCCCCGGGATGAAGTCTTTTCCTCCGGGGATGATGCCACCGGTGTCGACGATGCGGAAGTTGTGTCCGCGCCAGTGGGCATTGCCATAGAGGCGGTCACGGGTGATGCCGGGCTCGTCGCCGACGATGGCGCGGCGGGAGCCGACCAGGCGGTTGAAGAGGGTGGATTTGCCGACGTTGGGGCGACCGACGATGGCGAGCAGGGGGGAGGCGGCGGGGCGGGAGAGGACGCCTGTTGCTCGATCGGTGGGTTTTTCGTCAGGCTTCATGCGTAGTTCCCGGTTTGGCCCGCGGCACAAACCGCTGCCGGACGGGCGAACCGTCCATCCCACATGGCGTTGCTGACCCGTCCTGCGGGCATTTGCGGGCCGCGCGAGCATTTATTATAGAGATTCCGTGGCGTCTCCCTACCAGCCCGTGGTTCCCGGAGCGAAAAGAGAAGGATCGCTGTACCAGTTCTTTGCGCCCGGAGGGGTATTGTCGCAGAGGCATCCGGCGTATGAGTTCCGGCGGGGGCAGTTGCAGATGGCGCAGGCCATCGAGCAGGCGCTTGAGCAGAGCCGGCATCTGATCGTCGAGGCTGGAACCGGCACCGGCAAGACGCTGGCTTATCTTGTGCCGGTTATTCGATCCGGGAAACGCGTCATCATTTCCACCGGCACCAAGAATCTGCAGGAGCAGCTTTTCTACAAGGACATCCCCTTTCTCGAGCAGGCGCTGTTTCCCCAGGGCGGAGGCAGGTTGAACGTCTGCTACATGAAGGGACGTAACAACTATCTCTGCAGGAAAAAGCTCTACGACCTGACGGATCAACCGGTGTTGAACGGGCTCGATGAGATTGAGCAGTACCGGGCGATTGCCGCCTGGGAGAAGACGACCGGGACCGGCGACCGGGCGGAGCTGGCGTCGTTGCCCGAAGCGAGCGCGTTGTGGGGGAAGCTGGATGCGCGCTCCGACACCTGCCTGGGGCAGAGGTGCAGTGCATTCGAGAAATGCTTCATCACCGAGATGCACCGGCGGGCGATGGAGAGCGACATCATCATCGTGAACCATCACCTGTTTTTCGCCGACCTGGCGATCAAGCAGCAGGCGGAGTACGCGCCGGATGCCGGGATTCTGCCCGAGGTGGGGGCGGTGATCTTCGATGAGGCGCATGAACTGGAGGGGGTGGCGGGAAGTTATTTCGGGGTGGTCGTCAGCAACGCGCGGTTTGAGGAGTTGTGCCGCGATGTGGAGGCCTCCCTGCAGCGCAATCACCTGATGTCGGCCTCGGTGATGGGAGGATTGAAGAGCCTGCGGGAGCGGGCGGGGTTTTTCTTTGCGCTGCTGCCGCAGGGGGACGGGCGGTTCGCCTTCGAGAACCGGCGGGAGTTTCTGGAAGAAAACGGCGAGGAGTACCTGACACTGCAGCAGGCGCTCCGGCGAATGGCATCGGAGATGGAAAGGCTGCCGTCGAAGCCGGAGGAGGTGTTCAACTTCGCGCGGCGGATCCAGGAACTCGAGGTGCAGCTGGGGTTCCTGATGGAGTCGGAGGACGACAATACCGTTTTCTGGATTGAAAGAAGAGGAAGGTCTTTTTCGCCACCGAAACACCGAGACACCGAGAAAGACGGACCGGTTTCTTCCCGCGGGCGGCAGAATGTATTTTTGCAGGCAACACCGATTGATGTCGCGCCGATTTTGAAGTCCTTCATGTTCGACAAGCTGGAGTGCGCGGTGCTGACTTCGGCGACTCTGGCGGTTGGCGGCGGATTTCAATACATGCGGCGGCGGCTGGGGCTGGAGCATACGCGGGAGCTGGTGCTGCCCTCGCATTTCGATTACGAAAATCAGGCGCTGTTTTATGTGCCTCCGGACCTGCCCGATCCGCGCACGCCGCAGTTTGCGGGGAAGGCGGCGGAACGGATCCGTCAATTGCTCGAGATCACGCGCGGGCGGACGTTTGTGCTGTTCACCAGCTACGCGCAGATGAATGAGATTTACCAGCGACTGCTGGGAGAGATCGAGTATCCGATGCTGTTGCAGGGGGACGCGCCGAAGAGCGCGCTGCTCGAGGAGTTTCGCCTGACACCGCATGCGGTGTTGTTTGCCACCTCGTCGTTCTGGCAGGGTGTGGATGTGCAGGGCGAGCAATTGAGCTCGGTGATTGTGGACCGGCTGCCGTTTGCGGTGCCAAGCGATCCGGTGGTGGCGGCGCGGGTGAAGGCGATTGATGCCGCGGGCGGAAATGCGTTCTTCGAGTACCAGGTGCCGGCGGCGGTGATCACCTTGAAGCAGGGGTTTGGCAGGCTGATCCGGTCGCTCAATGACCGCGGGCTGCTGACCCTGCTCGACAACCGCATTCTCAAGAAGCAGTATGGGCGGCTGTTTGTCGAGAGCTTGCCCGGGTACCGCAGGACCACGGATCTCGGGCAGGTGGCGAGGTTCTTTGGCGGCGGAATGATCGAGGAGACCCCTCGCAAGGACCTTTGAACGCCAGGCGTGCTCCGTTTGGCTGCACCCGCCGAGACAAGCTTTGTCCGCCTGTGCCATGAACCCTGACGGCTAGAGCCGTTCCTCTGCTTGACAGCGAGTTCGCGCCTTATATCCTTGTAGCCCATCGGGGCGTGACTTGGCTTGAGTGGAGGAGAAAAAATGAAAGACGGTTCGAAGTGCGCTCCCAAGACTGCCATGGTCGCGGTCCTGGTGGCGCTGTTGTGCGTCGCCTCGTTCAAGAGCTTCGCCGCGGGACAGAATTATCAGATCGGATCGGGAAACACGGTGACGGCCGACCCTCCCGTGCCGCGGCCTCCGTCAACGCCCTGCAAAGTGGTTCTGTTCGACAATCTGGCCTTCGAAGATTTCAATCCCAAGTCGTTCGCCTATGAGCCTCCGGCGAATTGTCCCGGGCCGTGGCGGAAGATTGTGTTCGAGGGAAACTTCTCGGTGACGGCGGGGATTCAGTTTGACCGCACGGCGAATGTGTGGCTGGGCGGAACCAACATTTATTTCGGGACGACGGCCGAGCCTTCGCCAACGCTGAGCCCCTCGTGGCACGTGGAAAGCGATTTAACCGAGTATGCGCCGCTGTTTC
>DATFTE010000263.1:0-18439 GCA_035262225.1 Terriglobales bacterium | reverse complement strand
ACGTTTGGGATTGCGGGGTTGTATCGGGGGAGGAAGGGTAGTTAGCACCGGGTCCCTGGTACTCGGAAAGACTACTTTCCACGATGTTATTGATGGCGGCGGCAACATGCGGATTCCCTCGCTGCGTTCGGGATAACAGGTTGCTGGCGTCTGGCATGGCGAAACGCTCAGCGGGCGGCCTTCAGCATTGCGGAGAGCTTTGTGATGTCTTCGGGGCTGGCGTCGCCGAGGACGAAATAGTGGAGACCGGAGTCGGTAAAGGTTTCCAGGTTGAAGGTTTGTGCTTTGTTTCCGCCTGAGGGAAGGCTCAGGGCGCGGTCGAGCGCGCGCTCGGCGAAGATGAATACCGAAATCCGGTGCTTGCGGATCTGGTAAATCAAGTGAGCGCCAGGAGTCTGGCCGAGATAGGTGACGCGTCCGCCGATGAGGGTGAAGTCGGAGTTTTCGAGTTCGGGCAAGGGGAACGTGAAGGGCAGCCTGCCCTGAAACCAGGGCTTGACGGTGTGTCGGTCGCTCGAGATGACGTCGACGGGATTCGCGCTGGCGAGCGTGGAGATGTGGAGATCGGCGAGTTCACTGTAGGTGTGATTTCTTTCCTGACGCAGGCGCCCGTAATAGCTGAGCAGCAAGCCGGCAACCAGCAATGTCGCAAGCACTGCGGCGGCGGTAGACCAGGTTTTCCACGGCGAGGTTTGGGAGCGGGCGGCGATCTGACGGCGCACGCGCCGGCGGAAATCCGGCGGCGCCGTGTAGCGCCTGCCGGCCGATTGCAGGCAGCGCTTGAATTGGACACGGTGCAGCATTTCGCTTGTGCAGTCGGGACACGTGCCGAGATGCGCGTCGAGCGCGCGCATCTCGTCGGCGGAAAGTTCGCCGTCAAGGTAAGTATCGAGTTTGGACGTCCAGGCGTCGGTCATTTTGAGCCTGATTTCTTACGCAGGATCTCCCGCAAGGCGGCGCGGGCGCGCGACAGGCGCGACATCACTGTGCCGATGGGGATGGCCAGGGTCTCCGCCATTTCCTGATAGGACATTTCCTCCACCTCGCACAACAGGATGATTTCCCGGAAGGGAAGCGGGAGTTCCTCGATTGCGCTCGCGAGCAGATCCTGCTGCGAGCGTTCGATCAGGATGGTTTCGGGCGTTCCGATGGCGGCCGGGATCCCGCCGTCATCATCCGTGTCCAGGGGTACGGTGGAGGTCGAGGCGAGCCCGGTGCGTGAAGTCAGGAAGGTGTTGCGGAGGATGCGGTGCATCCAGGCGCGGAAATTGGTTCCCGGCTGGAAGGAGGAAAATCCCCGCAACGCCTTGGCGTACGTTTCCTGCACCAGGTCCTCGGCCTCGGAGGGGTTGCGCGTGAGCCAGTGCGCGAAGTTGTAAAGCTGATCAAAGAGCGGCATGGCCAGATCTTCGAAGGTCGCGGCAGTCAAGCGCTCTTTTCCCACCTCCCTAGAGTAAACCGGCAGGATGCGGATTTATTCCACGCCGCGGCAGAAATAAGTCCGGGAATAAGAAACCGGCGTGACGGTTATCCACGGAGCAGGGGGATATGCATGAAAAAATCCGTGGATCGCAGGTCGTTTCTGAAGCTGTCGGGCGCGGCGCTGGGGATTGGCGTGCTTTACCAGGCTATGCCGGCAGCGCGGGCCAGGGGCGCGGTGGGCGAGATGTTCGACCACATGGGCAGACAGACGGGCGAGCGGCCGACGCCGTTTTCGTTTGTACAACTGAGCGACGCTCACGTGGGATTCAACGGGCCTCCCGATCCGCTGGGGACGAAGGCATTCGAGCGGGCGGTGGAGATGGTGAACGCGCTGCCCGAGCGTCCGGAACTGATCCTGTTCACCGGCGACCTGACACACGACACGGAAGAAAAAGATGTGCATGCGCAGCGCATGAAACAGTTTCTGGAAATTTCCCGGCGCCTGAACGGGCCGCTCATCAAGTGCGTTCCCGGGGAGCATGACGCCGGGCTCGACGGCGGGGCCATGTACCGGGAGTTTCTGGGGGAGAGTTCCTACTCCTTCGATCACCGCGGGGTGCACTTCATCGCTCTGGACAACGTTTCGCGGGCCAAGCCGGAGGTGGGGAAAGAACAGAGGGCGTGGCTCGAAAAAGACCTGGCGCGATTTCCTAAGTCGGCGCCGATCGTGGTGTTCACCCATCGTCCGCTGTTCGATCTGAAGCCCGACTGGGAGTGGTTCACCAGCGACGGCGACGAGGTGATGAATCTGCTTTCGCCGTATGAGAACGTGACCGTGCTTTACGGGCACATTCATCGCGATGACGCTCATGAGCTGGGGCATGTGCACCACTATGCGGCGCGCTCGCTGATCTTTGCCTTTCCTGATCCGGAGAAGGTTCCCGACAAGAAGCCGGTGCCGTTCGACAAGGAGCATCCCTTCAGGAATCTGGGGATTCGGCTGGTGCACGAGAACTTCTCCGGGCAGCCGCTGGTGAATACGGCTTCGATCGAAGATGTGGAGCTGACAGCGCGAAAGTTTTCCGGGATCAATGGGATGCAGCAGTTGTTGAAGGAGCCGGAGTTGTAAGCGGTCGTGCGACGGCCCCGACGTCGCACGGCGCCTGTAAAGGGATCGGGCGCGAGCTCTGGGAGTTCGCGGTCGACGCGCCGGATCCCCCGCTGCGCCCGGGATGACCTCAATTTCCAGCCGGACGGGTGATGACTTGTGATTGACAAACAGGAGATGGAAAAGATGAAAGGGAAAGTTGTGGTGGGTGCACTCATGGTGGTATTGGCGGTTTTCATGGCGGCGTCGCCGCGTGGGGCGCGGGCGGGCGAGCCGCGGGTGATTGAGATCCACGCCAAGCGCTTTGGATTTACTCCCGACCAGATCACGTTGAAGAAGGGAGAGACGGTAAAGATCCGGCTGTTGAGCGAGGACGTGACCCACGGATTCTTCCTGCGTCCGCTCAAGATTGACGAAGAGGTTTCGCCGGGGCAGCCGACGGAGATCCTGCTGACCCCGGAGCAGACGGGGACGTTCACGACGATTTGCGATCACTTCTGCGGCGTCAATCACGGCAACATGAAGATGACGATCGTGGTGAGCGAGTAGATGCAGCGCGGACGGGTGGGGTTCCTTCAGGCGCTGAAGCGCGGGGAATCACTTCCCGCGCGAGCGGCACGACTGGGACTGCCGCTCTTCCCCGGACATTTCCGGGCCCGGCTTCGGCGAAGCGCGTCCGCATTTCTTGTTTGCCTTCAGCCGCAGGATGCCAGGTAAGCCCGCCGGGGCGAGTGGAGACGGCGCTGATCACGCGGATGAAGCAGAGCGTTACGGTGGGTGGGAAAAAGGATGTGAACCCGCTTCCGGCGAGCCGGGACAACATTCGCGCGGGACAGGTGAATTTCTCGAACTACTGCGTGGTGTGTCACGGGCTGGATGGGCAGAAGACGGGAGTGCCGTTTGCCGAGCGCATGTCGCCTCCCGTGCCGGATTTGAATGCGAAGGAGGTGCAGGCCTACAGCGACGGGCAACTGAAGTGGATTATTGACCACGGGATTTCTCCTTCGGGGATGCCGGCCTCAAAAGGAATTCTCAATGACGAGGAGATCTGGCAGATCGTGGTGTACTTGCGGCACCTTCCGCCCAAGGGAAGCCTGGGAGAGCCGGTGGTGTATGGGGGCGGGCCGGCACGCCAGTAAAGTCGAGACCGCTCTGAGCGGGCTGCCGCGTCGCGCCCGCCAACTCCCGGCCTTAAGCCCGTCCGACCGGTTTTACACGATGAGGGTTTGTGTTGTAGCGTGGGGACCTGCGGTGATCCATGCCAGTCATCCGATCGTGTAACGCGTGCGGACGCAAGAATCGAATCCCCCCTGACCACTTGTCCGACTCCGGGCAGTGTGGCGCGTGCAAGGCCGCGCTGCCGCCAGTGGCGTACCCCCTTGAGGTCGATGCCGAGACATTCGACGAGATCGTCGAGAAGTCGCCGGTCCCGGTGATGGCGGACTTCTGGGCGGAATGGTGCGCGCCGTGCCGCATGGCCGCACCGGAGGTGGCCCGCACGGCCTCGAACCTGGCAGGGAAAGCCGTAGTCGTCAAAGTGGACACTGAGCGCTATCCCCAGGTGGCCGCACGCTTCAACGTGCGCGGAATTCCCAACTTCGTGGTGTTCAAGGGCGGACGTCCAGTCCGGCAGCAGGCCGGCCTGGTGAACCACGAAGAGATGGAAGCCTGGTTGAAATCGGCTTGACCGGTTGCACACCCGGAAATTGGTTCCAGACTAAAGCCTCTCAGTCGATCGCAACTCACCGGCCTAGGCATGAGCCGGGTGTCGATAATTGGGAGCAGGCCGGGGTGACGGCCTGCTCTCATGGGTAGGTGCCTCGCCGACGGCCAAAGGAGCCGTGAATGAGGTCGTGAAACGTGGGGAGAACTTAACCCGGATGAAAAGGAAGAACAATACCCGAAAAATACTAGAAGCCAGGTTGTGGAGTCAGCCCCTTGGCCTCGACGCACTCGTAGGCGCGTCCGGCCGCGAGATCTTTGAATTCCTCGGTCCGCCCGCTCGGCCACTCGACTACCAGCCGCTCGAGCCGGTCCCGTCGTCCCATGCCAAAAGTAACTGGCAACTCCGATTGCGATAAATAGCTGGAACCACCCTTAACCATGCGGGACTGAGTTCGCCCGCCACTGAAGGCGTGCACCATGGCGCCAATTCCATCCCGATTTGATTTTGTACCCACCAGCCGGACACGAAGGCTGCGGTTGGCCGTCAATTGATCGTTGCGATAGAGGTACGCTGGCCCGTTGTTGGTTGTGATCAGCAGGTCCAGATCGCCATCGCGGTCGAAATCGCCATAGGCCAGGCCGCGTCCAACCTTGGGATCACTGAAGCCGCCACCCAGAGCACCGCCAATTTCCCGGAATGTTCCTTGGCCATTATTCAAGAAAAACTGCGGGGGCTGGGCGTAGCCCACGTTACGCACATTTCTCACCGTGTCATCGATGTGGCCGTTCACCACGGCGAGGTCAAGCCATCCATCGAGGTCGGCGTCGAGAAACACGCAGCCGAAACCCAGTTTGTCTCTGGAGGCGAGGCCCACTCCGCTGGGCGCCGCTACGTCAGAATAGTTGCCGTTGCCCGAGGCATGGTAGAGTCCGATCATCTCGTTGTCGAAGTTGGTGATCGCCACTCCCGCGCTGCCGGAGTTGTCAAAGTCGGCGGCGTCAATTCCCATCCCCGCCCGTGCCTTGCCCTCGGCGCTGAATGCGATACCGGCCTCGACGGCGACATCTTTAAACGTTCCGTTATGCAGGTTCCGGTAGAGTTTGTTGGGCTGGGTGTCGTTGGCAATGAGCAGATCCGGCCAACCGTCGCGATCGTAATCAACGAGAGCTACGCCCAGCGACTTGGAACTGCTGTCGAAGATGCCGCTGGTCGCAGTGATGTCTTCGAAGGTTCCATCCCCGCGGTTGCGGAACAGCCAGCAGGTTTCCCCGTGATACGCCTCGGGAGTGCAATAAGACTTGCGCTTGCCGTCGAGGCTGCAGAACACATCATGCGCCGCCGACCACTTCACATAATTGCAGACCAAGAGATCGAGCAGGCCGTCGCGATCGAAGTCGAACCACAGGGCGGAGGTGCTGAAGCTCTCCCGCCCGCCCAGGCCGCTCGAGTGCGTGACATCGACGAACCTGCCTCTGCCTGTATTGCGGAACAGGCGATTCTGGCCGACACCGGTAACCAGGATGTCGGGGAATCCATCGTTGTTGTAGTCCCCGACCGCCACACCCATGCCATAGATCTCCGCGTCCAGACCCGCGCTTCGGGTGACGTCGGTAAAGGTGCCGTTGCGGTTGTTGCGATACAGGCGCAACGTGGTGCGCGCGCGGTGATGTCCCGGCCAGTCCATGCCGTTGACCAGCAGAACGTCCTGCCAGCCGTCGGCATCGTAGTCCAGGAAAGCGCAACCCGAACCCAACGTCTCCGGGAGCAGCTTGCCTCCATAGGCTCCGCTGGTGTGGCGGAAGTCGATGCCCGCTTGCCGGGTGACATCCACCAGGCGGAAGGGCACCGGGGGAGCTCCGCTCTGGGCAAAGATCGGCAGGGGCGCAAGTCCCGTCGCCAGGGCCATACCCTTGAGGAAGGAGCGGCGGTTCACGGAAGATTAACCAGCCCGTTGCGAAGGGCATAGACCACGAGCTCCGCGGTCTTATGAATTCCGAGAGCATCCATGATGTTGGCGCGATGCACGGCGACGGTGTTGGCGCTCAAATGCAGGACCGCGGCAATCTGCTTGTTGGATTTGCCGTCGACAATCAGGCGCAGAATCTCGAGTTCGCGCGGGGTCAGGGCGGCGCCGCGCTCCCCCTTCAGGCTGGCGGGCCGCTTCAGCTGCGGGTCGAGGACGGTCTTGCCCGCCGCGACACGGCGGACTGACGCGCCCAGTTCGAGATCAATCGCGTTTTTCAGGATGTAGCCGCTCGCCCCCGCCTCCAGTGCCTGGCGCACCAGAGTCTCTTCGGGATGCATGCTCAGCATGAGCACGCGGCTTTGGGGACGCTGCTCCAGGATTCGACGCGTGGCTTCGAGGCCGCTCATGCCGGGCAGGGCGCAGTCCATCACAACCACATCCGGGCGCAGTGCGAGCGCCAGCTCCACCGCCTCCCGGCCGTCGCTAGCTTCGCCCAGCACGGCGATATCGGTCTCGTCTTCGAGCATGCGGCGGAAGCCGCGGCGGACCAGGCTATGGTCATCCACCAGCAAAACTGAGATCTTATCCGCCATGACCATCCGCACTTTCCCGGGGCACGATCAACCGCACCAGGGTTCCGCTCTCGTCCGGGCGCAGGAAATCAATCCTGCCGCCCACCAGCTGCGCGCGCTCGCGCATGGCGACCAGGCCAATGCCTTGCTGCCCGGAGCCGGCATCCATGCCTCTGCCATGATCTTCCACTTCAAGCTCCAATTGTTGCGGCAGAAAACGCAATCGAACCCACGCCTGCTTCGCCCCCGAGTGCCGTGTCACGTTATTCAGCGCTTCCTGAAGCACGCGATACACTTGGACGGCTGCATTGCCGTTCACGGGGAACGATTTCCCCAGTTTCTCATAGGCGATGCGCGTTCCCGTCTGCTTTTCGACCACCGGCAGATACCACTCGAGCGTGCTCTCCAGCCCCGCCTCGTCGAGCATGACCGGGTGCAGGGCCTGGGAAAGACTGCGCACCTTGTCGAGGCTCTGTTGTGCGACTTCGGAAATCTCCCGCAGATCTGCGCGCAGAGCCGACCCCTCCGGGGCATGACTGCTACTCCTGGCGAGCATCGAACCGATGGCCGTGAGAATCTGCCCGAACTCATCGTGCAGCTCGCGCGAGACGTGGCGAAGCGTGGACTCCTGGGTGGCGATCAGTTTCTGGGCCAGTTCGCTTCGTTGCTCGGATAGGGAAGCCAGTTGGGCGAACAGCTGTCGGTTCGAGCGGATCAAAAGCAGACTGGCCAGTACGATGGCAAGCAGCGTGGCGGTAAGAAAGAGGTAAACCTGGCGTTCGACGCGATCGTAGATGTCAGCGATGCGCGCCGCCGCCAGTTGCTCGCTCTCGTTATTCTCGACCAGCAGGCGCGACACTGCCGTGGTCAGAGCGGCCTGCCGGGCCTGTAACGAGAGTCGAATTTGCTCTCTGGCCTCGGCTTCCTGACGGTTGCGCGCCAGCCGGAAGCTGCGGTCCGCGGCATCCCAAAACTGCTCGACCGAATTTCCCAGATATTGTCGCTGGTCGGGAGTGCGGTCCGCAGGAGCGACACCGCTTTCCAGCCGCAGGGCGTCGTCGAGATCGGTCCGGATACGCTGAAATTGTGCCTCCCACGCGGTCAGTGGATAGGGCTCGGTCTTGTCCAGCATGTCACGCATAGCCAGGGCCAGCGAGTTGAGGTCATTTTGAATGCGCAGCAGCTCGAGTGAGTCCTTGCGGTTGCGGTCGACCATGCTGTGTTGCAGTTCCCTCAGCCCCCGGATCTGCCGGCTGATGTACCAGGAGTAGGCGACCACCGCCGCCAGGGTGATGACTAATCCGAGAATCAAACCTGGTGTCGGGGAGCGCCGGGATGTCGGCGAGCTCAGCACTCGACGAGAATACAACGTCCGGAACCCGCCGCCCAATCAGGCCGTGCCACCCGCGCTCCGGGCTCTACCACTGTGGCCGGATATCGCTGGAGGTGCCTCCGGCCGCGGCGATGTAGCACTTCAGCGTGTAATCCATCACCATGCGATCGGCGTTGAAGCGCCAGCCCAGGGTGCGGATGGTACGCTTCATGCGCCTGATCCAGCCACGCGGCAGGCCGTCACGGTCGCGCTGGTAGAACAGGGGAATCACTTCGTCGTGCAAGGTGCGGTGAAGATCCTCGCTGTCACGGGTGTCATGCACGCTCACGTCGGAGTGAGTGCGGCCATTGCCGATGGCGAAGCCATTCATGCCGTCGTAGGCCTCGGCCCACCATCCGTCAAGCACGGAAAGATTGAGCCCGCCATTGAGCACCACCTTTTGCCCGCTGGTGCCGGAAGCCTCGAATGGCCGCCGGGGATTATTCAGCCAGACGTCCACGCCCTGTACCAGGTGGCGTCCCACGTTGATGTCGTAATCTTCGACGAACACAAACCGGTCCGCGAACCGTTCGTTGCGCATCATTTCGGCAATCTGTTTCAACAGTTGCTTGCCGGGATCATCGTGGGGATGGGCTTTCCCCGCGAAGACGAATTGCACCGGACGCTTGGGATCGTTCACCATGGAGGCGAGGTTCTCGAGATCGCTCAAAATCAGGTTGGCTCGTTTATAGGTCGCAAAGCGGCGCGCGAAGCCGATGGTGAGCGCATCCGGATTCAAGGCGCGGCCTAATTTCTGCAGGGCTTCGGGCGATTCGCCGCGCCGTTCGGCCTGCTCCGCCAGACGCCGGCGGACAAACTCGATGAGACGTGATTTCAGGCTGAGGTGCGTTTCCCACAGCTCTCCGTCGTCGACGTCTTCGATTCCCTCCCACATCTTGGCTTCGCTCGAATGATCGCGCCACGCGGTTCCCAGATGCCGTTCATAGAGACGGGACATTTGCGGAGCCAGCCAGGTGGGAACGTGCACTCCGTTGGTAATGTGGCCGATGGCCACCTCGTCTTCCGGCTTCCCCGGAGAGATACCGGTCCACATGGCACGCGACACTTCCCCGTGGAGTGACGACACCGCATTGGCGCGGCGCGACAGCCGCAGCGCCAGCACCGTCATGCAAAATGTCTCCTGGGAGTTATTCGGGTTTTGCCGCCCCAGGCCCAGCAAATTCTCCTGCGACAACCCCAGCGCGTCACGCAAAACTCCCAAATGCTCCTCGACCAGTTCCGGAGCAAAGCGATCATGCCCGGCGGGAAGGGGAGTGTGGGTCGTGAATACCACTTCGCGCGAGACGCGCGGGACCGCAACATCGAAGGTGAGGCCTTCTTCCTGCATGCGAACACGAATGGATTCCAGAATGGCGAAGGCGCTGTGGCCCTCATTCAGGTGAAGAACGCCGGGTGTGATGCCCAGAGCTTTCAGGGCGCGGCAGCCTCCGACGCCAAGCAGGAGTTCCTGGCGAATGCGGGTGCGTGCGTCCCCGCCATACAGGCGCGAGGTCAGGGCGCGGTCGTCAGGATCGTTGTCTTCGACATCTGAATCGAGCAGAAGCAGATCGCGACGCCCGACCTGCACCCGCCAGACCTTGGCCAGGATGCATGCGCCCCGCGTTTCGATCTGCACCACCACTGGCCTGCCGTCGGTGCCGATTGCCGGCTCCATCGGCAGCTGGTTCAGGTCGGTCTCGAGATACTCTTCCTGCTGCCACCCCTGCCGGTCGAGCCTCTGACGAAAATATCCCTGTCCATAGAACAGGCCGATCCCTACCAGGGGAATGTCGAGGTCCGAAGCGCTCTTGATGTGGTCGCCTGCCAGCACCCCCAAACCGCCGGAGTAAATCGGCAGCGACTCGTGCACGCCAAATTCCGCCGAGAAGTAGGCCACGGGCCGCGGCCGCAAAACCCCGGCGTATCTCCCTCCCCAGGTGCGTCCCGCCTCCAGATACTCCTTCAGTCGCCGATACGCGTAATTGATGCGGCTGTGCAAGACGAGTTCCGTCGCGCGGCTTTCCAGCTTCGCCAGGGGCATGGCATTGAGGAGCGAAACCGGATTCTGGTTCATCTGACGCCAGGCTACCGGATCCAGATCGAGAAACAGCCCCGACGTATCCTGGTCCCAACTCCACCACAGGTTGCGCGCCAGCTCCCACATGCGTTCCTGCACGGGGGCAATGAAGCGATCGAGGGTGCGCGCTTCACTTACCACGGGCGCAACCTCGGCCGCGGCCCGCGCCAGCAGGCAAATCTCTTCTTCGCTGAATACCCGCGCTCCGATCGTCTGAATGACCAGCACTCCCTCGAGGACCCCACGATCGATCAGAGGTACACCTAGGAATGACTGGTATTCGTCTTCGCCGGCCTCAGGGAAGTATTTGAATCGGGGGTGATTCCTCGCCTCCTCCACAGCGACCGGCCGTACCTGCTCGGCCACTAGCCCCACCAGCCCTTCATGGATGGCCATCCGCAGGTTGCCGATACATTCGCCGCGCAGCCCCACCGTGGCGGCAAGCACGAGATTGGCGCGGTCCGGTTCCAGCAGATATGCGGAACAGACCTGGGTTGCGAAGCGCTTGGCGATCAGGCCTACCACGTTCATCAGCGTTTCAGCGGGTCTGCCGCCAGCGTGTGCCAGATTGCCGATTTCTTCCAGCGTCAGAACGTACTCCGCAGCGTTTTCTTGTCCAGTGTGAGTTTTGTCGTCGTTTCCTTGCAATGTCAGGCCTTGAGACCCCATGTCTTCGCCCTGCCCCCAGAACAGACTTCGCTAAGTAGAGTGGTGAACCATGACTATACCGAGTTGGCAGCCCACCCCGTCAACTTGACAATCGCCGACGATAGGAGGTGCACTTCCCCATCCCCCGGGAAGGCGCTACGACCAGGGACGAACCTCGCCCCACACTCCGTTCCCGGCACGCGCGATTGGAGCATTTCCCGGCCTCCGGGGACATCGTAAACACTGGAAGATGCAGAAGGATACATCAGGTGTTGGATGCGAATCGAAAATCCCGCTTGCGGGCCATCGAAATGATGATCTCTGCGTGCGACCCATCCGGGTGAAGCGCAGGCGGGGAGAATCAAGGCTAGAGCCAGCCCTTGGTGCGCGCAATACGAGCTGCTTCGATACGATTGCCTGCCCCCAGCTTGCTGATGGCCTCGGAGAGATAGTTGCGCACGGTGCCCTCGGAAAGACTGAGCTGATCGGCAATTTCAGCGCTGGTTACACCATCTGCGGCAAGACGCAGCACCTGGCGTTCGCGATCGGTCAGCGGGTCCGGCTCCACCCACGATTCGGTCGCCAGTTCGGGATCAATCACGCGCAAGCCTTGCCGCACGCGGCGAACGGCGTCGGCCAATTCCTCGGCACGCATGTCTTTCAGCAGGTAGCCGGAGGCGCCGGCTTCGAGCGCACGCCGCAGGTAGCCACTGCGGGCGAAGGTGGTGAGAATGATGACGCGAGTCCCGGTTTTGCGGCGGCGCAGCTCCATCGCCACTTCGAGTCCGGTCATCTCCGGCATTTCGATATCGGTAATGAAAACATCAGGCTTCTTGGCCAACACTTCAGCCAGTGCTTCCTTGCCATTGCGTGCCTGGAAGATCACCGCGATGTCGCCTTCGATCTCCAGCAACGCGGCCAGCGCGCCCAGGACCATCCCCTGGTCTTCGGCAATGCCTACCCGAATTCCTTTCGCGGCCGGCTTTGATGCCGGATTCACAGGCACGGGTTCTCCTTCGGTTCGGTAAGCGGAAAGCGGATGGTGAGCCTCGTCCCCAGCCTGGTGTCCCGCTCCAGGGTGCCTCCGAGGGCCTCGATTCTTTCTCGCATTCCACGCAGGCCGTTGCCCTCGGGCTGGGAACCACCATTCCCATCATCCTCGATCTCGAGAGTGCAGGTGCCATCCTGGGGCGCCAGACGCAGTCGACAGTTACGAGCCCCGGCGTGCCGCACCACGTTGGTGACCGCCTCCCGCACGACCAGCGAAACAACACTCTCCTGCGCCGGACTGAGCCCGGCTGTGCTCGATTCCGCCTGCACCCGCACGCCGGCAGTCTCCAGAGCCGCCTTTGCCCGTTGAAGTTCATCTTCGAGACAGTGTTGGCGGTAGCCGCGAATCGTGCTTCGCACCTCCGCCAGGGCTTCGCGTGAGGTCATTTCTACATCGCGGATTTCCGCCCTGGCCCGCTCCGGATCGCGGTCGATCAGCTTTGAAGCGAGCTCCGATTTCAGGATGATGACCGAAAGGGTGTGGCCCAGCACATCGTGCAGGTCCCGGGCAATGCGCTCGCGCTCGGCGACTTTCGCCAGGTGTTCAATCTCATTGTGCGCGTTCCGTAAATCCCTGTACATTCGGGTGCGCTGCGCGAAAAAAATGTTTCCCGCGAAAACCACCGCCGATATGCCCACCGCATAAAAAAGGAACCAGCCCGACAAATGAAGCAGCCACCAGGTTGCAGCCGCTGCGGCCACGATCGCCGGGAACAGTTTTACCGCCTGTGCTTCGTTCTCCACGACGAAGGGAAGCATCGCCGCGGCATAGATAAAGAAACACGTGGCCCCGCCATTCCAGCGGGCGAAGGAGGCGCCCAGCAACAACATCACTCCCAGATCCACCAGGTCCCACGGCCGCGGCAGCCAGTAAACCAGGAAGTAGAGAATCAGGAACGCCACCGTCCCCGCGCCGGTAGCCAGCCACAGCTTCCATCCCGCATGATTCAGGATGGGGTCGAGAAAGAAAAACCCGAAGTAGGCCAGCCAGATGTAACGCGCCCAGTTGTTTTCGCGACTCTGAGGCAGAAGTCTCATGACACCATCAATGGGCCGGCTTCGAACTGCTGGACGGGCCCAGTGCGTACCCCAATAATATCGATACAGGAAGCAAAACCACCCACAAGTTCAGTCCTCGGCACCGAGAACCCCGGTCGGTGCGATCAGCAACCCGCCCGGCCAACACGGTTTAACCGTAGGTTTTTCCCTCGTCGCGCTGATAGCCGATGCGGGCTATCCCCAGACAAATGAGGGTGAATCCAATCAGCACTTCCCAGTGCTTCAGGCCCGGCTCTGCGTTTCCCGCTCCCACAACTCCCAGGGCTAATTGCGACAGATGATAAGGCGGGAGAATTTCCCCGAGTTGGCGCATGATCCTGGGCAGGAACATCAACGGCACCCACAGTCCGGAGCAGAACGACATGGGGAGATAAATCAGGTTTATCGCCGCTGGCGCCGAGTTCGGACCCACAAAATATCCCAGGGCCAGGCCCATGGCACAAAAGGGAAGCGATCCCGCCAGCAGGATGGCCAGGAGCTTCACGGCGCAGACCAGGGACAGCTTGACTCCGCCAAGGGTTACACCCAGCAGCATCAGGAGCAGGACGACCTGGGCGCTGAAAATCACGCTCATGATGATCTTGGCCGCGAAGTACGCCGCAGGAGGCATGGGGCTCGAGCGCTTCACCTCGAACCATCCCAGGCCGCGTTCGGCCGCCAGCCCGGCAGCCGTGCCGAACAGGGAAGCGCCCATGATCCCGAACGTTGCGTAGGTCGCCATCAGGTAAGTTGCGGCCCGGATCGGCCCATCCCCGTGACGGCCAAGTATCAGCCCGAACAGGATGTAAAACATCACCGGGAAGACCACTACGGAAACCGAATAGGTTCTCAGGCGCAGGTTCTTCAGATACTCATATTTTGCTTCTTTCAACCAGAGCTTGAAGTTATACGCAAGCCGCGTCTCGAGGGCTGCGGGTAGGGTGGAAGTTGCCGTCGCCATGGTTCATTCCTCCTTGCCGTTTTCCTGTTGGGTGAGCGCCAGAAAGGCTTCCTCGAGCCCTGCGCCGGTGACTTCGACTCCCCACAGACCCGTATCCGCGCGGAGGAGTTCGCGAAGCACCGGCTCCGCCTGGCTGACCGAGATTTCGTACGCCTCGCGATCCCGGCGGACCGCGATCACCCCGGGAATTCCCAGCACCGTCTCGAGTTCGAGGCGGGTGATGCAGCGAATGCGCCGGCCTGCGGTTCTCGCTTTTATCTCCGCGGGAGTGCCCTCGCGGGCCACCGATCCCTTGTTGATGACCACGACACGATCGGCCAGCGCATCCGCTTCTTCCATGTAATGGGTCGTCAGCAGCACCGTCTTTCCGCGGGCAATGAGTTTGCGAATCTCCCCCCAGAGAGCGCGTCGCGCTTCTACATCCAGGCCCACGGTGGGCTCATCGAGGAACAGCAGATCAGGATCGCCACACAGGGCCAGGGCGAATAACACACGCTGGCGCTCTCCGCCGGAGAGCTCTCCGAACAGGCGATCCTTCACCGCCGTCAGCCCGGCAAGGGCCAGAATTTCCTCTGCAGCAAGAGGTTTCGGGTAATAGCTCGAGAACAAGTCAAGGTGTTCGCGTACCCGCAGGGTCTCAGGAACGCGAGCGACTTGCAGCATGGCGCCAACGCGGACCCGGCTCGCCGGGCGTTGCGGATCGGAATCGAAAACACGAACCCGCCCTGAAGCGGGTCTCGCCAGTCCCAGCAGAAGCTTCACGACAGTGGTCTTGCCCGCGCCGTTGGGACCGAGCAATGCCAGCAACTCTCCCGCCCGTATTTCGAGACTTAAGCGATCGAGCGCCTTAATCGCACCGTAGCTCTTGCTGACCTCCTCGAGACGTGCTACCACGGCGGCAGGCTCACCGCGGCTTCGACGTACCTCGCGGGATTCTTCCAGGCTCGCGATCATGATCTGTGCCCTCCCTCGGCTTCACTTTCCCTGTGTCTGGCCGTAGCATCGCCGTTTCGCGGGTCGGGCGCTAGTAGAGATGATCACCTCGAGCGAATGACAAATGTCACTCTGTTCCGAAAAACGAACAGACTGCCGGGGAAAGTTACAGCCCCGCTGCCCGTTCGGTATAATCAGGAAAAATTGCGCGGCTCGAGAGCAGTTCCCCCAACCGGTTTTTTCTGAGCTTCACAACGCGTCAAGCGGTTGTGTAACACGTGCTTACGGCAGAGATGTGAGTCAACTCCAGAACGACGACGGAAACAAGCCTAGATGCGGATTCGTGCGGGAATACAACTGGCGGCTCTTACCGATCTGGGGTGCCAGCGCGAGAACAACGAAGATCGCTTCTCCTATTGGGAGCCTCCCAGCGACGAGCAATTCGCGGCCAAAGGCAGACTGGTCAGCGTGGCCGATGGTATGGGAGGTTACGAAGGCGGCCAGGAGGCCAGCCGCATCGCCATCCAAGCCGTCGAAGAAACCTATGCTCAGGGTACCGATCAGGATCCCCAGTCTTTATTAATAGAGGGGTTCCGGTCGGCTCATCAGAAGATCCAGCAATATGCCGACTACCATCCCGCCCTGCAAGGCATGGGCACAACCTGCACCAGCGTGGCATTGCTGGACACCCGCCTTTATTTCGCCCACATCGGGGACAGCCGGCTGTACCTGGTCCGGAACGGATCCATCTCCCGGCTAACCCATGACCACTCCTACGTCAGCCGACTCGTGGCGCACGGCGTCATCAGTTCGGAAGAAGCCGAAACTCACCCGCAACGGCACATCCTGACGGCCGCTCTGGGCGCCGGTGCAGATCTCGAACCGGACTATCCCCAAACCCCCATCGCGCTTCGCGCGGATGACTCGCTCGTGCTCTGCACCGACGGCCTGTGGAGTCTGGTCCACGATGAGGACATCCAGAAGACCGTAGGCGGTCACGCACCCGAGGAAGCTTGCCGCAAACTCGTCGCCAAAGCCCGCTCGCTCGGCGGCCCCGACAACATCACCCTCCAGGTGGTCAGGATTTCCTGAGCCGGGCGCCGCCCGGCTTCTCCCGCGGTGGTCAGAAACTTCTGCTTGACGGCGAACCGCTGCACACGCCAACTTCCGCGCCCCTTGAGGCATTTTCTGTAAGTCATTGGATTGAAGCCGAATACACGCGCCGCCCGGAAGGGCGGAGAAAGGACCCTGACTTGCTATCTCCTGTATGTCAATAATGTCTATTAAATCTATTGTATTTATGGGATCATAAGCGGCAGATGAAACTGGCGAAAGGCATTCTGTGGACCATCCTTGTGGCGCTGTCCTCGCCCGCGTTCTCCCAGGGCGGGCCCATAGCCATCCGCGTGGGCGCCTTTCCCAACATCACCCACGCCCAGGCCATGGTGGGGAAGGCGAATGGCTGGTTTCAGAAGGCCATGGGCCCCGGCGTGGGCATTGAATGGAAAACCTTCAACGCCGGCCCCTCGGCGATCGAGGCGCTCTTTGCCGGCGCCATCGACATGGCCTACATCGGACCGAACCCCACCATCAATGGATTCGTGCGCTCCAACGGCGAGGCCCTGCGCGTGATTGCCGGTTCCGCGAGCGGTGGTGCCGCGCTCGTCGTCAGGCAGGACGCAGGCATCAACAAGCCGGAAGATTTCCACGGCAAGCGGGTCGCCTCGCCCCAACTGGGAAACACCCAGGATGTGGCCCTGCGAGCCTGGTTGTTGGCGCATGGCATGAAGCCCCTCGACAAGGGCGGTGACGTCCAGGTGCTGCCCATGGCGAACCCCGACCAGTTGACCCTTTTCGTCAAAAAGCAGCTTGATGCGGCCTGGGCACCCGAGCCCTGGGCCACGCGCCTCATTCACGAGGGCAACGGACGACTGTTTCTCGATGAGCGCGACTTGTGGCCCAACCGTCAGTTTGTGATTACCAATCTGATCGTGAGTACCCAGTTTCTGCGGCAACACCCCGACCTGGTCAGGAACTGGATTCGGGCCCACGTCGAGCTTACCGGCTGGATCAACCACAACCTGCCGGAAGCCAGGAAACTTCTGAACCGGCAAATTCAATCGGAGACGGGCAAGGCGCTTCCCGACGAGGTGATGAACGAAGCCTTCACCCGCATCGAGATCACCTACGATCCCATCCGAAGCTCCTTGCTGGCTTCCGCGAAGTCGGCGTTCGACGCGGGATTTCTGGGCAGACAGATGCCGGATCTCTCCCGCCTGTATGACTTGACCTTGCTGAACGAGGTGATGGCAGAGAAGGGAAGGAAGGCAATCCCATGACAGCTGCTCCACAACCGGTGTTGCCCGGACGCGCACCCAGTGCGATCCGTCGCCCGCGCGGAAGCGCCGCCGTATTGCCGCTGCGCAAAGTCGAACCGGGCCAGCCGGCAAAAGTCTCGCTCGAGGACATCTCGCTCAGCTACAGAACGACCCGCGGCAAGCGGCTGCTGGCGCTCGAGGGAATCAATCTCCAGGTGAGGCCGGGAGAGTTTCTCTCGATCGTCGGCCCCTCGGGTTGTGGAAAGTCCACGCTTTTGCACCTGATCGCCGGACTCCATCAGCCGACCTCCGGAACCGTGCTGGTCGATGACCGGCGGGTGGATGGCCCGGGAACAGATCGCATTCTCATTTTCCAGGAACTCGGACTCTTTCCCTGGCTCACGGTGGCTGACAACGTGGACTTCGGGATGAAGATGAAGAGGCTGGGGAAAGCGGAGCGGCGAGAGCGAGTCGACTATTACTTGCGTCTGGTTCATCTCGCGCAATTCAAGGATAGCTACACCCATCAGTTGTCGGGCGGAATGCGGCAACGGGTCGCGCTGGCGCGCGCCCTGGCAACCGAGCCCGAGGTGCTGCTCATGGACGAACCGTTCGCAGCTCTCGATGCCCAGACCCGGGACCTGCTGCACGACGAACTGGAGCGCATCTGGGCGGAGACCGGCCGTACCATCATCTTTGTGACCCACAACGTGCGCGAGGCGGTTCGCCTGGGAGACCGGGTCGTCCTTCTTACCTTCCGTCCCGGGCGCATCAAGCGCGAGTTTCCCATTGATCTCCCGCGTCCCCGTCAACTGGAGGACGTCACGGTTGCCCGCAGCGCGCGCGAGATTCTTGACGACTTGCGGGAGGAGATCAACAAGTCCCTCGAGGAGCAATACGGCCATGAAACGCATCGCTAGACACACAATCTTCTACGGCGGCTTGTTGATGATCTGGGTTATTCTGGCCAGGCTGAAGGTCTGGCCGCCATACGTTTTTCCCACCCCCGCCGGGGTCTACGAATCCCTGCGGGGCGGCTTCGCTGACCACAGTTTCTGGATCGCCATTGCCGTCAGCATGAAGCGCATGCTGGTCGGTTACAGCCTGTCGGTCGTCCTGGGAATGATTCTCGGCCTCGGCGTCGCCAGCAACAAATTCCTGGAAGAAACGATGGGCGGACTGCTCGTCAGCCTGCAGAGTCTGCCCAGTATCTGCTGGCTCCCCCTGGCAGTCCTGTGGTTCGGCCTTACCGAGAAAGCGATCCTGTTCGTGGTGGTCATGGGTTCGCTGCTTTCGGTGACCATCGCC
>DATFTE010000262.1:0-30273 GCA_035262225.1 Terriglobales bacterium | reverse complement strand
CGGGCCAGCTTGGGCGCCAAGTGGTTGATAGGCGTGCGGGCTAAAATCACCTGCAACGAGCCCGGTAAGGCATTTCCTGACCGGTTGGATGCTTGCCAATAGGGCCTCGCTGTTACGTAGAGACCGCGCCCTGGTGACACGGGCGGGCCGATTCCCGACGTCGATGGTCTGGGCGCGATTCCCGACTTTCTGACAAGCCACGCGGCACATCCGCTCGACTGGTTCGCGACCTACCCTCCCCTCCATAATCTGGGCTTCGCCTTGATGGCCGCGGTCACGGCATACCTGCTGGGTGCGCAAAGGGGCAAAGTTGCCTGGCTGGCGCTGGTCAGTTTTCATGCGCACTTGCTCGAAGATCTCATGGGATCGCGTGGACCTGACGGCTATACATGGCCAATCCCGTATTTCATGCGTTTTCACGAGCTGGGAACTGAGTTGGCATGGGCAGTGGACGCTGAACGCCTGCCGAACTTCGCGATTACGGCGGCCCTGCTGGTTGCGACATTCTACCTGGCGTAGTCACGAGGGTTTTCGCCATTGGAAATGGTTTCATCCTGGGCGGGCACGGCATTCGTGGAGACACTACGGCGACGGTTCCCACGGCGCACGATCACCGTTTAGCTATCCCAGAAACTTCAACTCCCCCGCCCGGTTCTCGAAGCCGGGGAACACCTGGTCCAGGGACTTGTTCCCCAAGTGCCGGGAAACTGCCTCGCCCAGAACCTGGCGGAAATCCGTGGTGACCGCCAAATCACGGCCTTCGTAGAGTTGGGACTGGTCGAGTCCCGGCCAGCGCCCGTAGACTTTGCCGCCCCTGACCCGGCCGCCCATGACGAACATCAGGTTGGCGTGGCCGTGATCGGTGCCACGGTTGCCGTTTTCGCGAACGGTGCGTCCGAACTCCGACATCGTTATTACCACCGTCTCTTCGGCGAGGTCGCCAAGATCGGCATAAAATGCTGCCAGCGACTGCGAGAACTCGCGCAGCACATTGGCGATCTGACCCTGGGTATTGCCTTCGTTTACGTGATGGTCCCACCCGCCGATGTCGGCGAAGGCGACCTCGACACCCAGGCTGGCTTTGATCAGTTGCGCGAGCTGCTTAAGGCTGTCGCCGAAACGCCCGCGTGGATAGTCGGCGCCGGCGGCAGGCGTGTATTTTGCCGGATCGGCGGACTTCAGCATCCTCACCGC
Organism: Terriglobales bacterium; assembly: GCA_035262225.1. Lineage (GTDB taxonomy): Bacteria > Acidobacteriota > Terriglobia > Terriglobales > Acidobacteriaceae > DATFTE01. The sequence goes on along the minus strand of DATFTE010000262.1, from coordinate 29,079 downwards.
ATCGAACGTCTCTTGTCCGGTGCCGTGCAGGATGGAATCGACCGAGTGCGCGTACATGGCTTCAAATGTGTTGGCAATGGGAGTTGCGTTAGGATTGCGTCCGCCGACGCCAAAGTCGTTGATGTTGTTCAACGCAATCGCCGGCTCGGGACCAGACAAGATGCGCGGCAGCGAAGGCCCCATGGCAATGGCGCGGAACGATGATTTATCTCCCGGGTCCGGCATGGAATGCAGGCAGCGGTTAAGCCATCCATCGTCGGTCGATTTGATGCCAGGAGTGCCGGATTCCATGAAGTCCTGCGCGTCAAAATGCGAGCGCGTCGGGTCAGGAGAACCAGCCGCGTGCACAATCGCGAGCTGCCGTTGTTGCCACAGAGGACGGAAGGGGGACATCGCAGGATGCAGCCCGAAGAATCCGTCAAGGTCGATGACTTGCTGGCGGGGAATGTTGATGGACGGTCGCATCGCGTAGTACGACGGCTCGGCATGCGGCACGACGATGTTCAAGCCGTCGGCGGCGCCGCGCTGAAAAATCACGACCAGCCGCCTGTTCCTGCTGGCAGGGGACACGGTTCCCTGGGCCGCGCGCATGAGAAAGGCGGGAATCGCAGACGTGCCAACCACCGCGAGCGCGCTATTGTGAAGAAAAACCCGGCGCGTAATGGACATAACAACCTCGGCTACTTTCTTTGAAACTCCGGCGAACCTAGCAGGAGGCCGCCGATCACCGCTACGTTCGGAGAACGCGCGGGATCATCCAGCTTGCGCTGGCTGACGCCGGGATCTGCCAGGCGCGCTCGAATCGTGTCGTGCGTCTGCCGCGATACATTTCCAGCCAGCAGACGGTTCTCGAGCGCGATCAGGTTCTGCTCCGCATCCGGGGAAGCGTTCTCGTCACCCAGCATTTGGGTCGGGTCAACCTGTATGCCTTTCATTTTTCCCGCGGTCAGTGCGAGGGCGAAGTTCATGCGTCCCAGAAGTGCGGCGGAATTCACCCAGGCGTCGGCTCTGTTGGAATATCCCGTGGGTGGCTGCATACCGTAGAGCGGCATCCCCATATTCTGCAGCTGGCGCGCAATGGGCAGAGGGTTGGTGACCTCAGCACCGCTGGCCCGCAGCGCTGACACGGCAAACTCCAGCGGGGTTTTTACCTTGGCGCGGTAGGCTTCGTCCGACCAGAATTCCGGCGACTTCAGCATGGTCGTCAACACTTCGCGGATGTCGCCGTCTTTCTTCAGGAACGCCTGCGCCATGCGATCCACCAGCGCCGGCGGCGGATTGTCAGAGACAAAGCGAATCGCCAGCTTGGTGCATACGAACTTTGCCGTCGACGGATGATGAGCCAGGATGTGCAACACCTCCATGCCCTCTTTCTCGCCGTTTGATTTGAGACGGTGGCCGAGGACCATCTTGTCCCCCGGTTCGTGCATACGCGCTTCAAAGCTGAATCCTCCGCCCTGCCTGGGCTGCTTCAAGGTCCACCCGGTGAAGACCCGCGCCACTTCGGTGACGTCTTTTTGCGTATAGCCGCCATTGACGCCCAGGGTGTGCAGTTCCATCAACTCGCGGCCGTAGTTTTCATTCAGGCCGTTGCGTTTGCCTTTGGCCTGCCTGGTGGATGGATTTCTCTGCCGGTGGGCGCGACGGAAGTTCTTGTTCGCGTTTCCGGGGATGCCATTGGCGGCATCGGAGTTCGGTCCTACACTGAGCCAGTTGTCCAGGTAAAACAGCATGGCGGGACTTTGGGCGGTGGCTTTCAGCAGCGCTTCGAACTTGCCGAGCGCGTTGGGGCGGATCACGTCGCGCTCATAGCTGGTGATCAAATAGCGATCCGCGCCTTTTCCGATGAACACATTGAAGTGATTGAACCAGAAATCGGTCATCACTTCCTGCAACTGGCGTTCGCTGTATGCAGCGCGCAGCACCTTGCCCGATAGCAGTTCGTCATTGACCACGGCCTGCGGGTTATTCATGGCCTCCAGCGCTTCCCTTTGCTGGGGAGCCATTCCCTCGATCAATGGCTCACGCTGCGGGCCCCTGAGCGAAGTCGCCAGGGCGCGCTGGTCCTCGGGAGACATTTTCAAGATCGCCTTCATCCGTTGGTCGGGAGGCAAATCGAGCAGGTCTTCGAACTGCGCATCCGCCGTCAACCGATCCTCCCGCCGGCTCGCCGGCGGGGCCGCGGTCACACGCGGATTGCTGTTTCGATCGGCCTGCTCTTCCTGAACATTAGCCTGCCCGGCTTTGTTCTCCTGTTTTTCCCGCAGCCGTTCGACCTGCGACTCGTACACCGCCCGCCTCATAGGATCGGAGGGAATGGCCTGTTTGCCCTGCGCAATCGCCTTGATCACCTGAGGCGGCGGAAAATTCTCGGCCATCTCGCGCGTATCCATGCGCAGCGTGCGATAGGGAGCCAGGCGTGCGTCGAGGGCGTGGTCATCAATCTTCTCAGGATGAAGCTGACCATCGATCCACTTGTCGACCCCCAGTTGCATGACGCTTTCGAGGTCACCGGGTCGCGGGCCGAAGGTCAGCCGGTTCAGCGCATGTTCGGCGCGCTTGCGCTCATCCATTGGAGTGCCGGCAGGCCTGAATTTCCTGGTGCCGAGGGCGACCTGGGAGGGAAGGGCAACTGCGAAAGCCGAAACCAAGACGGCGGCTGCGTATTTTCGCGGTCCTGAATGCATTCGCAATCCTGCTACGGCGGAGGGAGGCCCTGAAGACTTAGAACCCGTCGCGGGCAAAAAGTTGCCCGCAACCCGGCTGTCAACACTCTTCCTGCAGATCTCGAAGGCCGCAAAAGCTCCGGAAATCAGCAAACTACTGGTGTTTGTCACGGCCGATGACCGGCGGCCCGACACCTAGGTCAGATAGAGGCGCCCGTGATTGACTTTGTGCTGCAGGTTGGCAGCGAGCTGGTCGATGTCTCCCGGGGCGATATCCACGGCGCGCTCGAGCAGGGGGGTGCGGCTGCTGCCCACTGCATCGCGACGCACTTGCACCAGCAGCGCCTGTACGGCGTTGGGATCAAATTTCTGCGGTGCCAGACGAACAATTTCACTCAGCGTGCTGCCCACCGAGATGGGATTGCGGTAAGGGCGTTCGCTGGTCATGGCATCGAACGTGTCAGCCAGTGCCACAATGCGCACGCTGAAGGGAACATCGTCGAGTGTCAGCCCATCGGGGTATCCCGACCCGTCACTGCGCTCGTGATGCCAGCGCACGATTTCAGGGATGCGCGGCCATGGAAACTGCACGCCGCTCACGATCTGGTGGCCCACCACGGTGTGATCGGCCATCTCGCGGAACTCGTCGGGATCAAGCACCGTGGGCTTGCCGAAGAGCCGCTTATCCACCGCCACCTTCCCGATATCGTGCAGGTAGCCCGCCGAGCGCAGGGCAGCAACCTCGGTGGGATCCAGGTTCAGGGCTTCGCCGATGGCGGCAGCGTAACGCCCGACGCGAATCGAATGCCCATGAATGTTGACGTGCTTCACGTCGATGGCGGCGGCGAACGCCTCCAGGGCGGTGTCATAGAACCCATGGAGCGAAGCCAACAGGCGCAGATTTTCCGACACCCGCTGGGCGAGCGTCTGGCTCAGCGTGTGGTTCTGGATGGCGAGCGCGACGTAGTTGCACAGTAAATCGAGCGGTTCCAGTCCCTCGGCGTCATAAAGCGTGTCGTCCTCCCGCTGGCCCAACGCCACCATGCCCACCAGTCTTCCCGCTACCTTGAGAGGAGCGATACAGCGAAACAGCTCCGGGGCGACATTGCCGTTGGAGGTCAGAAAGGATTCATGCGATCCCGGCGTGAGAATGATCGCGCCACGGGCCGTGCTCAACGCATGCACATGCTTGGGCAGCAGCGGGATCACCGCCGGATCGGGCATGAGCGCAAAGCCGTCGGAGGCAAGGGAGGTCAGCAGAGAAGGCTTGTCGTTGTAGGTGAACAGCGCAGCTTCGCATGCCCCCGCGGCTTCGAGCATAGCCGCTACCATGGCACGGGCTGTCTGGGAAAACTCCCGCTCGGCCGTCATCTCGGGGCCGAGATCGGAGAGCGCTTCCACCGTCCGCAGGAGTCGCCGGAAGTTGTTTTTCTGCGCTGACACGCTGGGTGCAAGCAGAAATCCAGAGCACATCGAGGTTATCACGGCGCTTCGCCGCCTGCGGGTTATCGCTATTAGCTAGAAGTGTTCCTTGAGGTCAGCAAAACGGGCAAGCGTGATCAGGCGTTGCGGAGGGCGCGCCTCGGCCAGTTCTTCGTGCTCCAGTACCCAGGTGTCGCCGTGCGGAACAAACACCGCGTTCAAACCGGCAACCAGCGCGGGGTTGATGTCGGATTTCGGACTGTTGCCCACCATCCAGGTTGTGTCATCGGGCAGCCGATGTTTATGTTTCATGGATTGGTAAGCGGCTGGGTCTTTTTCCGGCACAATCTCAACCGTCGAGAAATGTCTCTTGAGCCCGGAGCGGTCCACCTTGCGGGTCTGCTCGGCGGGAGCGCCCTTGGTCATCAGGATCAGGCGATGTTTCCGGCTGAGGTAGCGCAGGGTTTCCGGGACGCCAGGAAGAAGTTCTACAGGATGCTCGGCAATGGTGCGCGCCAAGCCGTGAATGGTTTCGTCGAGCGCCGGCGTCAAGGGTTCAACCGCCAGTCTCTCGAATGTCTGTACCAGGGCGTGAGTGAAACTGTGCAGGCCATAACCGTGGGTGACGATGCATTCCCGCTCCACCTGGTTCAGAACGTCACGGACCTGCTGGTGTGAAAACTCCCTGTGGTTCAGGAAGGATATGAAGTTGGAAATAGCGCGCTCGAAATAGATATTGTTTTCCCACAATGTGTCATCGGCATCGATGAGCAGAGTCTGCGCGCGATGGGTTTTTCTTGTCGCCGCCACAGCCAACATAATATCCGTTCAGTGTCAATGCCTGCAGGTGAGCCGGGATCGTTCAATGGGGAGGAGAGCTCTGCTAGAATCGAGATGATGAAAGTTCGGGGCTGGCTCTCCCTCGTGTGCCTGGCTTTGATGGTTCCTTCCGCGGTGGCGCAAAAAACTCATCGCTCCATGACCGGTTCGGCAGCAAAGGGTGCGATTTCCTCGGGCATGCAAGTGACTCCAGACATTTTGCAACGGGTGGCGAAGTGGCGGGAAGTACAGATGCCGTTCCAGGCCAAGGGCCTGAGTGCCCGCGAAGTGCAGCTGGTCAACAAACTGGTCGATGCCTGCAGTCATCTGGAACAGATCTACTGGCGCCAGAGCGATCCCGAGGCGTTGACTCTTTATCAGTCGCTCGCCACCAGCACCAATCCGAAGGATCAAGCGGTGCGCCGTTATTTGTGGATCAATGCCTCGCGATACGACCTTCTCGAGGAGCACCGGCCGTTTGTGGGAATCACCCCGATGCCTCCGGGCCGCGGATTCTATCCTCCGGGCCTCACCGCCGAGCAGGTTCGGCAGTACGTGCTCCAGCATCCCGAAAGCAAGGACGAGATGTACAGCCCGACGACAGTTGTACGCTGGAACCAGGAGCAACTGGAAGGCTTGCCCTATCACATTGCCTACCGCTCGTTCCTGGAGCCCGCCGCGAGGGATTTGCGCGAAGCGGCGGACCTGAGCGACGATCCGGCGTTCGCCGGCTTTCTGCGCCTGCGCGCCGATGCCTTGCTGACCGACGACTACTTGAGGAGCGATCTCGCGTGGGTCGATCTGAAGAATCCCAAATTCGACATCATCTTCGCTCCCTATGAAACCTATCTCGACGGTCTGCTGGGCGTGAAGGGCTCTTACGGCGCAGCGGTGCTGGTCCGCAACCCGGAGGAGAGCCGGAAACTCGAACTGTTTGGAAAGTACGTCGCCGACATTCAGGATGCGTTGCCCCTTGCTCCTGAAGATCGGCCTTCCAAGCACGGCCTGGAAACACCGATGGAAGTGATGGACGCCCCCTATCGCGCGGGCGATCTGCTTCACGGATATCAGGCGGTGGCCGACAATCTCCCCAACGATCCCCGGGTGCACGAGCAAAAGGGAAGCAAGAAGATTTTCTTCAAGAACTTCATGGATGCGCGCGTCACCTACGTCATCATTCCCCTAGCCCAGTACGTGATGCGCCCGGACCAGGCCTCCAAGGTTTCGGGAGAAGGATATCTGCTGGGAACCATCCTGCACGAGATGGCGCATGGACTGGGCCCGGCGTTTGCGCGTAGGGCAGGAGGCAAGGTCAGCATCCGCGAAGCCATCGGCCCGATGTTCAGCGGCCTGGAAGAGGCCAAGGCCGACGCTGTCGGAATGTTCGGCCTCGAATGGCTGGTCGACCACGATGTTTTGCCGAAAGCTAAAGTCGAAGAGTACTACGCTTCCTACGTGGGCGGGCTGTTCCGCACCATCCGCTTTGGTGTCGGCGAGGCTCACGGCCAGGCCGAGATGATGGAGTTCAACTATCTTTCTGAACGCGGCGCCATAAAACGGGAAGCATCGGGCAAGTATGCGATTGATTATGCGCTGATTCCAGCAGCGGTGGGCGATCTTGCCAAGGAATTGCTCGACATGGAGGCGAAAGGCGACCGTCAGCGCGCCGAGGATTGGTTCAGGAAATACGACGTCATGCCGGCAGAATTAAAAGCGGCCTTGCAAACCGCTTCAACTGTTCCCGTGGATGTTGATCCCGTGTTTTCCTTCAAACCCAAGATCAAATAGCTGCGTGTAGCCTATTCGACGAAATCCACCTTGGCCTCGAAGGGAATGATTCCCGCCCTGTGGCCTATATCCAGAAGGCGGCGGATGGCTTCGCGGCCGTCCGCGCCGTAATCGAGGGTGCGCTCGTTCACGTACATGCCCACGAACTTGTCAGCCAGTTGCGGATCGAGGTCACGGGCAAACTGCATGGCGTAAGCCAGCGCCTCCTCGCGATGGTCCAGTCCATAGCGGATACTCTCGCGCAACGCTGCTCCCACCTTGGGCATCAGCTCCGGCCCCAGGCTCCGGCGAATGGCGTTTCCGCCCAACGGCAGCGGCAGGCCTTCGAGCTTGTACCACCACTGACCCAGGTCGACGACCCGGTGCAGTCCCGACTTGGCATAGGTCAGCTGGCCTTCGTGGATAACCAGGCCGGCTTCGTATTTCTCCGCCAGCACTTGAGGAATGATTTGGTCGAAGGGGACGACTTCGGTCTCAATTCCCGGGGCAAACAGCCGCAAGGCCAGGTAGGCGGTGGTCAGGGTTCCGGGCACGGCGATTTTTTTCTTCCTGATTTCAGTAGTCGAGTACGCGCGGTTGGCCACGATCATCGGACCATAGGCATCGCCCACGCTGCCGCCGCTGGACAACAGCGCGTATGTACGCTGAATGTAGGGATAGGCGTGAAAGGAGACCGCGGTCACATCGTAGTCGCCATTTCCCTCCCGCGCTCTGCGATTCAGGGTCTCGATGTCGCACAGCGTGTGGGTGAAGCGCAGCCCCGGCACGCGTACCTTGTTGGTCGCCAGGCCATAAAACATGAAGGCGTCGTCGGAATCCGGGCTGTGCGCAATGCTGATTTCAGTGGCCGTCGCCGAAGTGCGGGACGCCTGAGGCTCTTCCGGTTCGGTGCTGCTCCGGCTCATGCCTGCACCTTTCGCGTGCGTTGCCAGCCGGAAGCGATTCCCGCCGCCAACATGATCTTGATGATTTCCGCAAAGATAAACCCATAGAGCCCGAAGCGAATCGCGGTCGCGATCGAGTGAGTGAGCACCGCCAACCACGAGAGTCCGCCCAGGAAAAGGAGAATCTCCGAGGTCAGCGCGGCGGCCGCGGCGCGGGTAAACGTCTGGCTGCCGCGTTCGAAGATCCACCCCGCCAACGCCGCGACCAAGGGATATGCCAGCAGGAACCCTCCCGTCGGACCGAGCAGCTGAGCAAGTCCGCCGGGACCAGTCGGATTGAATACCGGAATGCCGGAAGCACCTTCCGCCAGATACAGCACCAAGGCGGCGAACGCGCGTCGTCTGCCCAGCAAGAGGCCGACCAGCAGAACTCCAAAATTCTGCAAGGTCAAGGGCACGGGGGTGAAGGGAAGCGGAAGCGTGATCCGCGCGCACAAGGCAACAAATAAGCTGGCGCCCAATACGACCGAGATCAGGCGCAAGGCTTCGAAGACGGGATGACGGGCATCGAGCGCCTGCACGTCCAACTTCGCCATACGAGTCCTCCTCAGGCGATATGAAATCTATGAAATCCCCGGATCCTGTTCGTGCTCATGATTATCGGGGGAAGCTGTGTCCGGCTTCATATGACGGCGAACCCGAAGGTAAAAAGCGATCCCCACCCAAAACACAAGTCCTGTGCTTAGCGCAAGGATCAGGAACCACCAGATCATCCGCACGATGCTCTAGGATACCAAATTGAAAGCCGCAGGCGGTGACGCCGGACACCCTAGGGACGGACAGCCATGGCGTGCTCGATTTCCTCTGCCGTATGAGGCAGGGAGGCGGTCAGGTCTACGAGTTTGCCCTCGGGATCAACGTAGAAGATGTCTTCGATGCGCACCCCGAACTTTTCTTCGGGCAGGTAAATCCCCGGCTCGATGGTGAAGACCATCCCGGGAGCCAGGGGAGCACTGTCGTCTCCGTCGTCATGAACATTGAGCCCGACGTAGTGGCCCAAGCCATGGATGAAGTACTTTCCCAGCGGCTGCCCATGCAGGTCCCTTCCGTGACGGTCGATGTAGTTGCGGGCAACCTCGTCGAGGGAATCGGGGGCATTTCGCCGGAGATGAGACTTGCCCGCTTGAAATGCGGCGATGGCCGCCTGCTGCGCTCCGAGGACAACGTCGTAGATCTCCCGCTGGCGATCGGTAAACTTTCCGTTCGCCGGCAGGGTTCGGGTGATATCTGAGGCATACATCGAATACTCACCCGCAGCGTCAATCACCACCAGGTCGCCCGCCCGCACGGTTCCCGAATCCTCCGAGTAGTGCAACACCGTGGAGTTGAATCCGGCACCCACAATGGGAGCATAGGACGGACGTTCACAGCCCCGCTTGCCCCACTCGTATTGCATCAGAGCCGCGATTTCCCGCTCCGTGATTCCCGGCTTCATCGCGTGCATGGCCGCAAGGTGCGCCGAGATCGAAGCCTCGGTGGCCTTGCGAATCAAATCGATTTCCCCCCCGTCCTTGTAAGTTCTCAGCGAGGCCAGGAGAGGTCGCACGTCCAGGTAGGAGGCGCCCAGCGGGAACGCGCTTGCACGTTTTAGCCACTCGAGCGGAATGTTCGAATGGGACTGCTGCCGCGCCGTGGGAACGTCGGTGTACACCGCGATGCGTCCCTGGGGAAACAAGCGCGCCAGTTCGGACCGCAGGTCATCCAGCCCCTCAACCCGGTCAAAGCCGGTGATCTTCCCGGCTTCGGGGCTCTCAGGTCCAAGCTTGGGGCCGGTCCATTTTTCCTGGGAAACATTATGCGCGGGCAGGAACAGAATCTCGGTGTAAGGATGGGCCGGCGCCTGGTCAGAGGCGGTAGCGGCGCCGGCGATCAGCAGTGCGGCCCCGGGTTCCTTCCATCCCGAAAGATAGTAAAAGTTGTCGTCCTGGCGAAAGCCGTAGAGATCATCGGGGCCCTCGGCCTCGGCAGGCGCGAACATGAGAACTACGCCGCCGGCGATTTTTGCCGCCAGCTTTTCCCGGCGTGCGTGGTAATCGGCATTGGACTGACGATCGATCGCCCAGCTCGGCTGAATGAGGAGCAAGCACAGCAGCACCGCGAATTTGCGCATTCTAGACCCCGACGGGGAAAGGCTTGGTATGATCTTCCGCACTTAAGGAAAGGCCGCTGAACCTGCCTTGCAACAGCGACATCAGTCCGGTGTACCAATAGCCAATTACAAAGAGCGTGAGGAAGGGCACGGTGATGTAGTTCTCGTTGTCGATGGCGTAGTAGACGGTTAGTGCAAAGTAGGTGCCGATCAGCAATTCCAGCCAGGGCACCCATCCCAGACGCCGACGGTATTTGGAGGCGCGGACTTTGTCGGCCCTGGTCTCCACACGGTACTTGGGAGTGCGGGTGAAGGCAGTCTTCTTGCCCACCAGGGCCTCCAGAACGGCGCGTGTGTTGGTGAGGGTCAGACCAATTCCCAAGGCCATCAGAAACGGTAGATACAGTAACGCGCGCGGCCAGGACTTCGGAAAGAGTTCCCGCTGTGAAACCAGGTAAAAGCTGGAAATCGAAAAGGTCGAAACCATAAACAGCGGCAGGTCGATGTAGAGCATCTGGAACCATCCCTGATAGAAGCGGATGATCATCGCCGGTAATAGCAACACCGAAAGCACGATCATCAGGGGATAGCTGAGGTTAGCCGTCAGGTGATACCAGGCTTCGATCTTCACGTGCAGCGGTTGATCGCTTTTCAGAACTCTGGGCAGGATCTTTTTCCCCGTCTGTATCAAACCCTTGGCCCAGCGCGCTTGTTGCGTCTTGAATGCCGTCATCTCCACCGGCAGTTCGGAGGGACACTCGACGTCCTGCAGGTAGATGAACTTCCATCCCTTCAATTGCGCGCGATAGGAGAGGTCGGTGTCTTCGGTGAGCGTATCGTGCTGCCAGCCGCCGGCGTCCTCAATGGTCGTCCGCCGCCACACACCGGCCGTGCCATTGAAGTTAAAGAAGACATTGCTGCGCGCGCGCCCGGAATGCTCCAGCACAAAGTGGCCGTCGAGCAGGATGGCTTCGACCTCGGTGAGGAAGGAATAGTCGCGGTTGATGTGCGTCCAGCGCGTCTGCACCATACCGATCTTCGGGTCGGTGAAGTAGTGAATGGTCCGCAGCAGAAAATCGTCGGGCGGCACAAAATCCGCGTCGAAGATCACGATGAACTCGCCCTTCGAGGTTTTCAAGCCCGCTTGCAGCGCTCCCGCCTTGAAACCTTCGCGATTGGTGCGATGGTGATAGCTGATGGGGAATCCCTTGGCCGCGTAGTGTTCGACCAGGCCGCGTGCCACGGCTACGGTTTCGTCCGTGGAGTCGTCGAGTACCTGGATATCCAGCTTGTCGAGCGGATACTGCAAGCGGCAAATCGCGTCCATGAGTCTCTCAACTACGAACTGCTCGTTGAAGATCGGGAGCTGAACGGTGATGCGCGGCAACTCGGCGAAGCGCCGAAGCGGCTGGGTGGTCCGGTTCTTCTTGTTCTTGTAGTAGAGATAGACCAGGATGTAGCGGTGCATGCCGTACGACGCCAGCAGAACCAGGACAATGAAGTACGGAATCAACAACGCCGTGTCGAAGGCATTGGGGTGGTACAACCCCTGGAAAGTGCGGTCGAGAAAATGCTGTCGAAGATACTGTCCCAGGCCGCGCGAGGCGACCAGGGCGAACGCCGGAATGAACGAATGGCTCAGCGGTGCGCTCCTCTGGACTGGCCGAACAGGCAGCGTGAAACCTTCATTGTACAGGAACGGCCGCCCACACCGGCGGCTAGCGTTCGTTGCCGGATGAGACGATCACCTTCAACTGCAGGGTCTTCCTGCCATTTTCCTCGCGGCGAACCTTTTCGCCGCGGTCTTCGAATGCCGACCCGCGCCAATGCCGTCAATACGGAAATGACCGTTCGCATCCGTGGTAGCGGAGTAGTTCGTGCCGGCCTCCTGGCTCTCCGCCATGAGTTGTACTTCGGCCTTCTTTACCGGCAGGCTTGGTCTTTAACGACTCGACCTGCGAGGGCAGATTTCGGTGAGTCCTTCCGGGATGAGGTCTGGGATAGGGCAGGCGGCGGGAGCAAGAGTAGAAGTATGAGGCCGAAGTTCATGGTGCGTGCGGGCGGTCGAGCGTCGGTGGGGGCAGGGCGACCGGACCTATTTTGCAGGGAAGTTCAAGGAGTCTTCCGAATTCTCATGCCGAGCGCAGCCAGGAATCTTCCCTTTGGCGTCCGAATCACACTGATCAGTTCAGGAAGTATGTCCGGTAGAGGGTATCCCTCTGCGCCGGACGGAAACCGGCGTCGCGGATAATCCGCCGCAGCTCCTCTTCCGTAGTGCAATTGCTGACCCCTGCCGCGCGCACCACATTCTCCTCGAGCATCACGGAGCCCACGTCGTTGCCGCCAAAGCGCAGCCCCATCTGGCAAACCTTCAAACCCTGGGTCACCCAACTCGATTGCACGTTCAGGAAGTTGGAAAGATAAAGCCGGGCGATGGCCAGGGTCTTCAGATATTCCACGGCCGTGGCTTCATCCCACTGACGGCCACCGAGGGCGGTGTTCGCCGGCTGAAAACTCCATGGGATAAACGCCGTAAACCCGCCGGTCTCTTCCTGCAGATCGTAGAGCCGCTGGAAATGGTTGATGCGGTGCTCGAACTTCTCCCCAACGCCAAACATCATGGTCGCCGTGGTGCGCATACCCGCCTGATGTGCCGTGCGGTGCACGTTGAGCCAGTCGTCGGTCAGGCACTTCAATCGCGCTATCCTGTAGCGGACTTCGTCATCCAGAATTTCCGCCCCCCCGCCCGGGATCGAATCGAGACCCGCATCCCGCAAGCGCAGAATGGTATCGCGGATCGTCAACCCGCTGTACTCCGCAATGGCGATGATCTCCGAGGCGGAGTAGCAATGCAGATGAACCCTGGGGAAGCGCTGGCGGATGCCGCGCAGCATCTTCTCGTGCCAGTCGATCTTCAGATCGGGATGCAAGCCACCTTGCATCAGGACGCCGGTGCCCCCCAATTCCACCGTCTCGCGGATCTTTTCGTAGATGGTATCGAAATCCAGGATGTAGCCCTCTTTCGCCGCCGGCCCCTTTAGCGGACGGTAAAACGCGCAGAAGGTGCAGTACTCGGTGCAGAAGTTTGTGTAATTGATATTGCGGTCGATGATGTAGGTGACCACACCTTCGGGATGCAGCTTGCGGCGCACGGTGTCGGCTTCCATGCCGATCCCGATCAGGTCATCGGAGCGGTAGAATTCGAGGGCCTGTTGTCTGGTCAGGGACATGAATCACAACCCCAGCTGTTATTCTAGCCAACCCTACAGCGTAGCACCAAGCCTTGTGTTTATACAGGTCGGGCGCGATACCGAAGGTACTGCGACACAGCCAGAATTCCGGCAATCACCGAGAGCGCAATCAGAGTGATGACGGCGTGCCGGTAGTATTTGGAGAAGAAGCGGACGATGTGGGTTCCATAAATCGCTCCCAGCGCGGCCAGGATGGTGAAGCGAACGCCCCGCCCTGCCGCCAGCGCAGCCAGAAACCTCTTTCGCGAGTATTGCATTGCGCCGGCGGCAAGCAAGAAGGGCACGATGGGAAACGGCGGCGGCAGCAGGGCCGGAATGGCGACCGCACCAAATCCCCAGCGCCCGAACCGGCCGTAGACCTTCTCGATGCGTTTCTTGCCGAATCGTCTTTCCAGAGCTCCTCTTCCGCCCTTCTGCGCCAGGCGATAAGTGATGTATCCGCCTATCAAAGCGCCAGCTGTAGCCACCACCGCGTACAGATACCAGTGGGGACGATCGTGCGCTGCCAGCCAGATGGTCAGCACATCCATGCTGCCCGGCAGCGGGACCACCGAATTGTCAGCGATGCCCAGCGGGATTAGTCCCACGGCGCCCAGACGGTGAAGGCGGCGAGTGAGCGTCATCGTCCGCGCGGCAGAAGCAAGAGTCCACATCTCGCGTTTAGAGGCTCACCTTCACATCGAAGATTCGACGAATGCCCGACCACCGGCACCAGGAACAGGGTTTTACGGGAAGCCGTGCAGTGTATTTTAGAGTCACACCGCTTCTAATATTTGTTCCTAGCTGGCCGCCGCCTGCGCGACCTTCAAGAAGTGTAAAGGCGGGGCCGGGGGCAGCGCCCCGCACTCCGCCGCGTAACGGTAGAAGAGTTCGAGGCCCCCCAGGCAAGCCGAGTCGAGCGAGTAGTGGATATTCTCCGTCAGATAGCTCTTGACCGAGGCTTTGCTCAACCCAAGCCGGGGTCCCCATTCCAAGGCAATGGCCTCGAGACTGCCTGGAAGCAGGCCGCGGTCGCGAGATTCCTGGAACATGGAGGACAGGTCCCGCGGCAACAAAACCTCCTTCATCGCCGCCTGACGCACGGCCCAGAACGCAAACACGAACGGTTTCCCGGTGAAGCGAATCCATTCCTCGGCGAGATCGTAGGCCCGGAAGCGCGAGCGATCGATCCTCAGAGCGGGATCTCCAATGACCAGGCCCGCGTCATTCCGCTCTAGCATGGTTTCAATCTCGGGAGCCATCAGAGTGAACACCGGATCGCCTCCCCACCAGCGTGCGAAAAGAACCCTGGTCAATGCTACGGAGGTCATCGACGAGGTATCGAGCGCTACCGTCTGGACCTGTTCGATAGGCTTTCTGCTGAGCAGCAAAATCGAGCGCACCGGCTGCCGCGAGGCAATGGCCACACCGGGAAGAATGGCCAGATCCGGAACGCTGGTGTAGGCCGCGGCGGGAATAATGCCGATATCCGCCGTTCCGCTACGCAGGGCCGCCGCGCACTGCGAGGGCAAAGTATAAGAGATCTCAAATTCAGACCCCGCCCGGCCATGCTCGAAGTCCCACATCAGGGGTGCAGTATTCAGGTAGGAAATTGCGGAAATGCGCAGCTTTCGCATGGCGATGTTCAATTTTAGCAAAGCCGTGCGTCGCCCTCTCCCGGCAGGTTTTGGCCGGCTGTCACAGTCCGCGAGTTGGCCAGGATCGGAGGTTTCGAGTGCTCGAGACCGTATCGCAGCGGGCGGGAACTGTCGACGGACGTGCGCGCGCGGGTGCGCTCGCCCACGCCCGGTCGGGGAGCAGGTCGCCGCGCCGCCTGGTCGAGGTGTAGGGGAACTCCTGACGGATGTGAAACTTAGCCTTGAACCTCAGGTGGCCGATGAATCCTCTGCCGGGCAAACCGCATCTGTTTTTCAGGCAGCCGAACTGGCCCCCGCACGAAAACAAGATTTTTGCAATCCTCAAGGCGGACGAATCCACCCACATTGATGAGATTGTTGAGCGTCTGGAGCCCGAGCTCTCGCCCGCAGAAATCTTCGCCGCTCTTTTGGAGCTCGAACTTGTCGGCAAAGTCCGGCAGCTCTCGGGATAGGATTTGGTGAATAGGTTTTTGCAGCTTTCAGCTCTCGCAGAAAGGCGAGGCTTGCATGCAGGATTTCAGGAACCTGAAGGATTGGGAAAAGACGCATCGGCTGAGCTTCGAGGGACACTATTCGGGGGCTGCACTCCTGCGCGAGAAGACTAACGGTCCAAATGCTCGGAGGCGCAGGTCATCGGTCGATCGGAGCCACATGGTAGAAGACTGCTGCCGGCAGGAAGATCGAACTCGGACGGTTTCTCGACAATCACCATGGCATCGGCCGGGGAACTCGAATATGAGCTGCGACCGGAGCCCATGACTTGAGAATCCTGAAACAGATCGAATACCCCCGGGCTTTCCAGGAAAGCGGTATGAAGTAGAGCGTGTGCTGGCGTCCCTCGTTCACAGCCGGGAAGTGACGCGGGGAGCAGCTGGGAGCTGACGCCAGCGGATCGCGGCTTGTTGCCGTGACGGCATTCGTGCTAGCTTCGAAACCATTATTAGCTTCATCGAGGGAACATTGGCAAAAGGCTTAGTCATCGTTGAGTCGCCCGCCAAGGCGAAAACCATTCAGAAATACCTGGGAAAGGGCTTCACGGTCGAGGCTTCTCTCGGACATGTGAAGGATCTGCCCAAAAGTACTCTGGGCGTCGATATCGATAACGAATTTGACACCGAGTACATCGTCATCCCCGGGAAAGAGAAGGTCCTGACCAAACTGAAGAAGCTGGCCTCTTCCGCCGACAACATTTATCTGGCGCCTGACCCGGACCGCGAAGGCGAAGCCATCGCCGCCCATCTGGCCGAGGAACTGGACGAGCCCAGGAGCAAGAAGAAAAAGAAATCCGAGAACGGCAACGAACGCATCCGCCGGGTCACCTTCAACGAGATTACGCAGCGCGCGGTGCGCGAGGCGTTCGAACATCCCCGCGATATCGATCAGAACCTGGTCGACGCCCAGCAGGCGCGGCGCGTGCTCGATCGTCTGGTGGGCTATCAGGTTTCCCCCCTGCTCTGGGACAAGGTGCGTCGCGGTCTCTCCGCCGGACGCGTGCAAACTGTCGCCCTTCGGCTGATCGTCGAGCGCGAGCGGGAAATCAAGGCGTTCGAGAAAAAGGAATACTGGACGATCGATGCGCATCTCGCCGCTGCCCGGCCTCCCGCCTTCAATGCCCGCTTCATGGGCAAGGGGGAAGAGAAGATCGAAGTTCCCAACGGCGAGGAAGCGGAGAAAATCCGCACCGTCCTGGAAACCGCGGCCTGGGTGGTTCGCACAGTGGATCGCAAAGAGCGACGCCGCAACGCGACTCCTCCATTTACCACCAGCAAGCTGCAACAGGATTCCTCGCGCAAGCTGCGCTTCAGTGTCAAACGAACCATGATGATCGCCCAGCGCCTTTATGAAGGCGTCGAACTCGGCGATGAAGGTCTGGTCGGTCTCATTACTTACATGCGTACCGATTCCACCCGCGTTTCCAACGAAGCGCTGGCCGAGGTGCGCGAGTACATCAAGGGCCAATACGGCGCCGCATACCTGCCCGAGACAGCCAACACCTTCAAATCGAAAAAAGCGGCTCAGGAGGCCCACGAAGCCATCCGCCCCACTTCGGTGCTCCGCCATCCCGACCAGATCAAGCCATACCTGAAAGAAGATGAGTACAAGGTCTACAAGCTCATCTGGCAGCGCTTCGTAGCATCGCAGATCATGCCCGCGGTCTTCGACCAGACCACGGTGGACATCGATGCCAAAACTGCGGCCGAGGGCTTCTGGTTCCGCGTGACTGGGTCGGTCCTGAAGTTCGACGGCTTCCTTAAAGTTTACGAAGAGTCCAAAGAGGGCAAGGACGAAGAGGACGAGGAACTCAGGCACAAGCTGCCGCCGCTCGAGACGGGACAGAAGCTCACGCTCCGCGAATTGAAGCCCGAGCAGCACTTCACCGAGCCCCCGCCGCGCTACAACGAAGCTTCGCTGGTCAAGGAACTGGAAGAACGCGGCATCGGACGCCCTTCCACCTACTCCGCCATCCTCAGCACGATCCAGGAACGGCAATACGTGCAAAAGCTGGGCGGGAAGTTTGTTCCCACGGAAATCGGGCTGGTCGTGACCGATCTGTTGGTCGAAAACTTCCGCGACATTTTTGACGTGCAGTACACCGCTCGTCTGGAAGAAGAACTCGACGAAATCGAGGACGGCAAAGAGAAGTGGACCGCCGCGCTCGGCGACTTCTACAAGCGCTTCGCCAAGGACCTCAAATACGCTGAAAAGCACATGGAAAACATCAAGCGTATGGAGAAGCCCACTGACGAAAAGTGCGAGCGCTGCGGTGCGCCGCTGGTCATCAAGTGGGGCAAGCACGGCTCCTTCTACGCCTGCAGCACCTACGACAAGGACAATCCCGAAAGCTGCACCTTCACCAAGGAAAATCCCATCAACCTGCCGGACCTCGACTCGGCTGACGTGCAGGAGACCACGCAGGAGGAATACTGCGAGAACTGCGGACGGGTGATGGTTCTCAAGCGCGGCCGCTTCGGCCAGTTTATGGCCTGCACCGGCTATCCTGACTGCAAAACCACGCGCCGCCTCGACCAGGGCAAAAGGGTTCCCGACATCCCGCTCGATGAACCCTGCCCCAAGTGCGGCCGCAACCTGATGATCCGCCACGGACGTTACGGTGAGTTCACGGCCTGCAGCGGTTACCCGGATTGCAAGTACGTGAAACAAAACTTCATCGGAGTCAAATGTCCGCTTTGCCAGGACGGCGAACTGGTTGAGAAGCGGGCGCGCAAGGGCAATACCTTCTACGGGTGCTCAAATTACCCGAAGTGCAAGTTTACCTCCGCCAACAAACCAATTGCCGAGAAGTGTCCCAAATGCGGGCACGAGTATTTGGTGGAAAAAATGCTGAAGTCGGGAACGGTGATCGCCTGCCCCAACAAAGAGTGCGATTATGAGCGCGTGGCGCCGGCGGAAGCCGTTAGCGCGGGCTGAGAAAGTCTTACCAGCCTTGCCCCGGCTGCCGCCCCGTCGACCGGTCAAGAATATTTTGCAGCCGTTTTCCCTCCCCCAAAATCGAATTCAGTGATTTCCTGTCCGTTTTCCGCAAGAAAATTCACGATTCCATTGGAGGTCTTCATGGCTGACAAGCCCACTGCCGCTGACGCTGAAATTATCCTCAAACTGTACGATCTGCGCCGCGAAGCCGAAATGCGCAAGGCCCGCCACTGGTGGCTCACCCAATTCTGGCCTGAGAGCGCGGAAGACATCATCAAGCTCGGTTCCAACCTCGGAAGCCAGGAGAACAACTGGCTGCGTCAGGTCGGGGGCTATTGGGAAATGGCCGCCTCGCTGGCCGTCCGCGGCACGGTGAGCGCTGAGTTGTTCCTCGAGCCCAGCTTCAGCGGCGAAATGTTTTTCTTCTACTCCAAATTCCGCCCATTCCTCAAGGAACTGCGCGAAAAGATGAATGCCCCGACCATGTTCCGCAATGTCGAGACGCTGATCAACAGCTCTCCCGCTGCGCAGGAATTTCTGAAACAGACCGAGGCCCGGGTCGCGGCTCGTAAACAGGCCATGAAAGAACCGCTCGCCAAAGCCAGCTAAGCCCTGGTTTTCCATCGCAAGGGCACCGGGGTTCACAAGCTTCGTGAACCCTCGTGTCCCTTGTGGTTCAACGGTTTCAGGAAATGTATTCCCGGATGTACTCGTCCCTGGTCTGGGCCAGTTGGTGCGCGTCGCCATCAAAGAGAATCTTTCCGTCGCGCAGGATCAGGAAGCTCATGGGAACTTCGCCGCGCGCGCCCTTCGGCAGGAGCTGCATCTGGTTCGTCTGGCGATCGAAGTAGTGCGTGGCCATGATGAACGCATCCTGCAACCGGTGCGTTACCAGCAGCGAGCTCGTCTTCGAAACATCACGCTGCTTCACAAGCAGCTCGACAATGGTTGTGGAAGTGACAGGATCGAGCCCCCCGGTGGGCGAGTCATAAAGCAATACCTCAGGCTGGGTGATGATCGCCCGGGCGATAGCCACGCGCCGCCGCATTCCGCCAGAAAGCTCCGCAGGATACAGATCCACCGTGTGCTTCAGTTCGACGAAGCTTAGTGCCTCGCGCACCCGCTTCTCGATCTCATCCTCGGAAATATCGCCCTCCTCGGTCAGACGAAAAGCCACATTCTCGCGAACCGTGAGCGAGTCAAACAGCGCGCTCTCCTGGAAGACGATCCCCACCTTGCTGCGAAGTTCGAAAAGCTCTTCCTCGCTCATCCCGGAGATGTCCTGGCCGAGCACCCGGATGCGCCCGCTGTCCGGCTTGAGCAGACCGAGCGCCAGCTTCAGAACGGTGCTTTTCCCTGATCCGGCTACGCCGAACAGCGCCTTGGTTTCGCCGCGAGGGAGGCGGAAGGAAATGCCTTCAAGCACCGCCTTGTCTTCAAAGGCGATGGAGACATCCTCGAACGCGATCACGTCGTTGGCGCCGGACTGGCCCGTCGCCAGCGGAGCTTCCGCGGGCAGGGAGGGAGTTGCCATCAGGAACCCAGAACCACCATCAGGAACCGGGTGACAAACACATCCACCACGATAATCAGAATCATCGCCGCCACCACCGCCTCCGTGGTCGACCGCCCCACGCCCTGCGTGCCGCCCTTGGTCGACAGTCCGTAGTAACAGCCGACCGTCGCCACAATGAAACCGAACACCAGCGGTTTCGACAATCCCATGAACACGTCGGAGTACACCAGCGTCTGCCAGGCGTTGCTCCAATACTCGTGCGAATCGAGCCCCAGCAGCAGACTGGCCACAAAGCTGCCGCCGAGCAGCCCCATGAAGTCACCGAGGATGGTCAGGAAGAACAGCATCACCACCGTGGCCACCACCCGCGGCGTCACCAGCTTCTTGGTGGGATCGGTGCCCAGCGCGCGCATGGCGTCAATCTGCTCGGTCACAATCATCGACCCAAGTTCGCTCGCCATTCCCGACGCATTGCGTCCCGCCACCACCAGGCCGGCCAGCACCGGACCCAGCTCGCGCACAATCCCGACCGACACCAACTGGCCAACCACCGTCTCCGCGCCAAACCGGCTCAACGTGGTGGCGCTGTTCAGCGCGAGTGCGGCTCCGGTGAAGAAGACCGAGGCCAGCACGATGGGCAGGGAACCAAAGCCAATCAGGTCGGCCTGCTGCACCGTGTCGGCCACATACAGCGGACGGCGAAACAGGTTGGCGACAGATTGTGCCGCCAGCAGCGAGTATTCCTGGAGTGACGCGATCTTCTTCTTCGCAAATTCCAGGGGAGAAACCAATTCGATGGTTAGGAAATCGTCTTCTGCCATTCCGCGGCTCCGACGCCAATGACCGAACTATAACAGAGTAAGCCCAATCGGTAGAGATCGCAGCCTGGGCACCCGGGATTCCTGTCGGAGCGACGCCGCTAGGCCGCCTCTCCCTACTCCCGGTTCTTCTTCTTGATCTCGATATTCAGCCGCTTGATTTTCTGATTCAGGGTGGAAAGCGGAACGTGGAAGCGGTCGGCCGCCTCGGTCTGGTTCCAGCTGCACTTGTCGAGCATGTCGATGATGATGTGCCGCTCGCAGTCTTCCATGATGTCGAACAGCGACGCGTCCGCCCGGTGTTCAAGGACGGGGAAGGCGGTCCCTTTCCCGGTAAGCGAATCCGGCAGCAGCTCGATTCCCACGTCGGTTCCCGATGACAACACCACCGCCCGCTCCATCACATTCTCCAGCTCACGCACATTTCCCGGCCACGAATACGCCACCAGGGGACGCAACGCCTCGGTGCTAATGCGCCGCCGCGGCCGCTCATTTTCCTGCGAATATTTATCCAGGAAGAAATCCACTAGCAGGGGAATGTCTTCCTTGCGCTGGCGCAGGGGCGGCAGGTCAATGGTGATGACATTCAGGCGGTAGAAAAGATCCTCACGGAACTTACCATCCTTTACCTGCTGCCTCAGGTCCACGTTGGTGGCAGCGATGATGCGCACATCCACCTGCAACTCGTGCACTCCGCCCAGGTGCATGAACTTGCGGTCCTGCAGCACGCGCAGGATCTTGCTCTGCGTGTCCATGCTCATGGTGCCGATCTCGTCGAGGAACAGCGTGCCCCGGTCGGCGATCTCGAACAGCCCCTTCTTCGAGGCAATCGCGCTGGTGAACGCCCCTTTCACGTGCCCGAACAGCGTCGACTCCAGCAGGTCGGGCGGCATCGATCCCGTATTCACCGGCACAAAGGGTCGGTCCCTGCGTGCCGAGTTCAAATGGATCGCCTTGGCGATCAACTCCTTGCCGGTGCCGCTCTCTCCCTGCAACAGAACGGTCGAGCGGCTGGGCGCCACCTGTGCCACCAGATCAAAGATCTTCAGCATGGGCTCGCTTTTGCCCACAATGTTCTCGAAGTTGTAGCGCTGCTTGAGCGCGCGCTTGAGCTGAACATTCTCCTCTTCCGCCCGGTGGCGCGCCACCGCGGCCCGCACGTCGGCCAGCAGCTTTTCATTGTCCCAGGGCTTCTGGATGAAGTTTGCAGCCCCGCCCTGCATTGCCTTGACCGCGTTCTCCACCGTTCCGTAGGCGGTAATCATCATGATCGAGAGCTGCGGGTCCTGCAGCCGCAGGTCCATCAGAAGGTCGAGTCCGTTACGGTCCGGGAGAGCCAGGTCCAGGAGAATGAGATCGAAGCTCTGTTCACCGATCCGGGCCAGGCCCTCTTCCCCGCTGCCCGCACACTCCACGCTGTAGCCTTCCATCTCCAGCAACGTCTCGAGCGATTCGCGAATCGCCGCCTCGTCGTCAATGATCAGCACCGACCCCGCCGTGCTCGCTGAATCATTCATATTTTGCCGGGAGATGACTGCAGCTTCAGACATTGACCGCCTTCCTGCTCAGCGGGAAATCCAGATAAAACGTCGTTCCTTCGCCGGGACGGCTCTCCACCCGAATCTTTCCCGCATGTTCCTGGATGATGCCGTAGGTCACCGACAGCCCCAATCCCGTTCCCCGACTCTGCTGTCCCTCCCGGGGCGTCGCCTTGGTCGTGAAGAATGGGTCGTAAATGCGGTGAATGTGCTCCTGCGCGATTCCCGTGCCGGTGTCAGACACGCTGACACTGACGCCCTCGCCATTGGCGGTGGTTACCCGCAACGTGCCGCCGTTTGCCATGGCGTCGCGCGCGTTCAGGAACAGATTCAGAAATACCTGCTGCAGGCGCCCGGCGTTGCCGTGAATGGTCGGCAGGTGCTCGCACAACTCGTCCTCGACTCTGATTCGCGTCGTCTTGAATTGGTGTTCGAGCAGAGCCAGGGTGTCAGAAATGATCTTGTTCACATCCACTTCGGTAAACTCGGTTCCGCTGGTGCGCGAGAAGTTCAGCAGGTTGTTCACAATTTCCGAAGCGCGGAAGGTCTGCCGTGTCACTTTTTCGAGCAGCGCGCTCTTCTGCGGATCACCCTGCAACTGCTTCGCCAGCATTTGCGCGTATGACGAAATCACCGCCAGCGGGGTATTCACCTCGTGCGCCACACCCGCGGCCAGCAAGCCGATCGAGGAGAGCTTGTCGGCCTGGGACAGCTGCGACTCCAGTTCCACGCGCTCGGTGATGTCATCCATGATGATCAAACGCCCGATCACGTTGAATTTTTTGGTCACCAGCGGCGCAATGGCTACGTTCACAATGCGTCCTTCCCCGGCCGGCGTGTCCAGGCGGAACTTGTAAAGGTTGTGAATCCCGGGGTTTCGCCGCACCCGGTAAAACTCCTCGACGAATGCCGCCGGGAACACCTCGCTCAAGGGACGCGTCAACGCCTGCCAGCGGGGCAGCGCGTACATCACTTCCATCTGCGAATTCCACGACTCAATGCGGTCCGCCAGGTCGACCGCCAGCACGCCCACGTTGATGGATTCGACGATGTTCTCGTTGAAGTCTTTCAGGCGCTCGTATTCGGCGACCTTCTGCTCCAGCGACGCATACAGGCGCGCATTCTGAATCGCAATCCCCAGGTAGCCGGCCAGGGTTTCGAGCAGCTCCACGTCTTCGCTGGTCAGGAAGTCCCCTTCCACCGTCTTGCCCAATCCCAGCACGGCGATCACCCTCTTCTGCGCGCGGCAGGGGATGTAATAGTTCAGGTCGAGCTTGCCGATCGCCTCCTGGGCCTTGGGGTCTTCGCGCTGCACCTGGTGCGTGTTGTCGAAGAACAGGTGTCCGGCCTCCATTTCCGGACGGGGCACGCTCAAGAAGCTCAAATCAATGCCGCTGGTCTGCGAAATCCCGAACGACTTGGCCAGCAGGAAGCGGTGGGGAGGCTCGCTCGAGGTGAGAAACACCGCCATGCGGTCCACCAGCAACGTCCGCGACAGGCGATCGACCAGCGAACTGAGCATTTTGTCGAGGTCGGTCTCCGAACTCAGCTCGCGCGCGAACTCGATCAGTGTCTGGCGATAGTCGTAACGCGTGCGGTAGAACACCTGGTCCATGCGCGCCTGCACCCACTTGCGCACCGGGTCGAACAGCAGTGCCGTGACTACGATCGCCAGGATCAACCCCAGCGGGCCGGAACTCGGAATCTGGGCGTGCACCAGCTCGGCCACCCCGGCAATCACCGCGAAATACGTCCCGGCAATCAAACCTGCCGCCAGTGTGTAGACCATCCCGCGCTTGAAGATCAGGTCCACGTCCATCAGGCGGTAGCGGAAGATCGCGTAGCCGAAGGTCAATGGCAGCAGGCCCAGCGACAGCACGGAAACCTTCATGGCGCCGCCCGGCAGCCAGCCCGCCATGTAGGGAAATACATAAAAAACCGTGAAGGGCACGACCGCCAGGATCGTCCCGCGCGTCACCCACTTCAGCTGTTGCCGCAGAATCGGAGTGCTTGCCCGCCGGTAGCTGTCCCACAACACCGCGGCGGCGGCGACGAAGAACACCGCCAGGTAGGCCATCTGCAGCCGGTCCAGGTTCCAGCGCAAGGCTTGGCTCGCCTGCAGCGTTTCGAGCGCGAACAGATATACGCTCAGCAGCAACAGCCCGGGCAAATAGATCAGCGGAATGACCCAGCGGTGCCGGCGAATGAAGTGCCGCTTCTCGGGAAACGTGAGGACAAAATGCAGGAACAGCGCCGGCTGCAGCAGCCAGGCCACTTCATTTCCCCAGAAGATCACCCAGTCGAAGCCGTTGAACTTCCCGGTGTAATGGAAGGCGTAGAAGATGAATGACACCAGGCAGAAGACGTAGAAGTGGGTCGAACCGGGCGCGGTCCAGCGCCGCAGCAAGACGTAAATTCCGATTCCCAGGTAAATCAAGGCGATGAAGCGCAGCCAGTCGTACAACGACTTGTCGGTGGGAGTCAGGATGACGACGGCGTCGAGCGGCACCGAGTTACGTACCACCGAGTAGGTGGTTTTCGACCATGCGCCCGAGCGGTACATCTCGCGCGTCAGCCCCGCCATATCGCTGACGCTGTGCCGATTGACCGCCGTCAAGCGGTCGCCGGGGCGGATGCCGCTTTTGTCGCCCGGACCCATCGCCTCCACCCGGTCGGCGACCAGCGCCCCGCCGTGCTCCATCCAGAACACGCCGTCGCTGGGCACAGCGAACTCACGCTCTTTCTGGAAATTCACCCAGGCAAGATAGGCCGCGGCCACCGTCAGCAGGGCTAGCAGAACGGCGGTAAAGCGAATTTGGAAATCCCTGTTCATGGCCCCAGACGACACGTCGAGCGCACGGGACAAACCACCCCGCGCCAAAGTGTGCACGTTCGGTGCCACGGCCAGAGGCATACAAGACACTGCCAAAGCGCCACAAATCAAAGACTTG
Source organism: Terriglobales bacterium (assembly GCA_035262225.1). Classification (GTDB taxonomy): domain Bacteria; phylum Acidobacteriota; class Terriglobia; order Terriglobales; family Acidobacteriaceae; genus DATFTE01. The sequence goes on along the minus strand of DATFTE010000262.1, from coordinate 4,208 downwards.
TAAGATTATAGAAGCTGGAACATGCCACTGCTACGGATTTTAGAATGTTTCTGTGGGTTTTGGTAACTGCTTACCTGAGAAAACCTTACGACCGGAATCCTGGTTTCTGGATTTGATGATCAATCGCCCCAACGGGCGGGTTTTTCGTGTGCAATCTTTTGCGCTCCTTCCTCGCGGGCGCTCTTCGATAAAATCGGGTCATCATGAACAGCAGCGAAGAAATCATCCAGCGCGAGCGTCAGTTTCTGTTGCAAACCTACAGCCGCTATCCCCTGGTCATCGAGCGGGGCAAGGGGGTCTTTCTCTACGGTCTCGAGGGAAAGAAGTACCTCGACTTCGTTGCCGGACTCGGGGTGAACGCACTGGGCCACGCGCATCCTCGGGTGGTGAAAACCATCCGCGAGCAAGCCGCCAAGGTCATTCATCTCTCCAACCTCTATTACAACCAGTATCAGGGAGCGCTCGCCGAGAAGCTTTGCCGCCTCTCGGGAATGCAGCGCGTTTTTTTCTCCAATAGCGGCACCGAGGCGATCGAGGGTTCCATCAAGCTGGCGCGGCTCGCGGGACACCGTGTGGGAGGCGCCGAGAAATTCAGGCTGGTTGCCCTCGACGGCTCCTATCACGGGCGCACCTTCGGCGCCATGTCGCTCACCGGGCAAGACAAGTACCGCAAAGGCTTTGAGCCGCTGCTCGAAGACGTGGACTTCGTTCCCCAAAACGATCTTGCTGCGCTCCGTGCCACCGTCAACGCCAGCACCTGCGCCATCGTGCTTGAGCCCATCTTCGGCGAGGGCGGAGTGCGCGAGTGCTCGGTGGAATTTCTCGCGGAATGCCGCCGCCTGGCCGACGAACATCGCGCCGCCCTGATCTTCGATGAAATCCAGTGCGGCCTGGGACGCACCGGAACCACCTTCGCCTTCCAGTCTTTCGGGGTCACGCCCGACATCGTGGCGATCGCCAAGCCCATCGCCGCCGGCCTGCCCTTGGGAGCTTTTCTCGCCAAAGAAGAATTCGCGTCCGCCATCTCAACCGGGCAGCACGGCACCACCTTCGGCGGAGGCCCGCTCGCCTGCCGCGTGGCGCTTGAATATCTGGCCATCCTCGAAGAGGAAAAACTGCTGGACAACGTGAACCGCGTCGGCGCCTACCTGCAGGAGCAATTGCGCGGGCTGGCCGGGAAATATGCCGGGGTTGTCGAAACCCGCGGCCGCGGCATGATTCAAGGTTTACAGCTGGAAATTCCCGCCCGGCCCATCGTTGAACAAGCGCTCAGTGAAGGTGTCTTGTTGAACAGCACCCAGGACACAGTGGTGCGCTTTCTGCCTCCGTTCCAGCTCGAAGAGAAGCACGTCGACAAGGGCCTACGGGTGCTCAAGAGACTGCTGGGTAGGACGAAATCCAGATCGGTGACCCAAGCCGCATAAAAAGCGGGGAGCCGAAACTCCCCGGAAATGAAGCGACAGAGGCGATATCACTTAGATAGACTCCAGGAACGAAGGAAAAGTTGTCCGCGTGCAAGAAAGATCGTGAGATTTTGACTTCGCCCTCCTCCACCGACGTCGCCATAGAAAAACATCATTTCCTCATCGAGGGCGCGCGCATGCGTTACCTGCGCGCTGGCTCAGGTCCCCCCCTGGTGCTGGTGCACGGGCTGATGGGCCACGCGTTCTCCTGGCGCTTCGCCATGCCGGTCTTCGCCCAGCACTTCACCGTCTACGCCGTCGACCTGCTGGGGGCGGGATACTCCGACCATCCCCACGTCGATCAATCGTTGCGCGGCAACGCTGAACGCCTCCTGCGTTTTGTCGACGAGGTTCCCGGATCGCCTTGTCGGCTGCTCGGCTCCTCGCGCGGCGGAGGCATCACAATGCGGGCCGCGGCGCTCGCTCCCCGGCATGTGGAACAAATGGTCCTGGTTTCGCCGATCAATCCCTGGTCACCCCACGGCCGCGGCATTGCGCCGGTGTTGAGCCACCCGGGGATCGCGCCCGTCTTTGCGCGCGTGGCGCCCAGAGTGAAAAGCTTCCAGCGATATCTGCTCCGCCGCCTGTACGGTGATCCCCGCCGCATTCTTCCGGGCACGCTCGAAGGTTATGCCGCTCCCTATAAGATCTCGAAATCCTTCGCCGAAGAGATGCGCATTCTCAAAACCTGGAACCGCGATCTCGATGAACTGGGCGCGGTGTTGCCGCGCATCGCCCACATCCCCACGCTGCTCGTCTGGGGAAACCGCGACGCCGCCGTGATCCCCGAATCCGCCGAACCGCTGCGGCAGAATTTCCGGCACTGCCGCCTGATCATGCTGGATGGCATCGGTCACATCCCTTACGAGGAAGTGCCCGACGAATTCAACCGCATCGTCAACGACTTCCTCATCGCTCCGCCGCCGGAGTAGCTTGAAAGGGTGCAGCATCAGGCGTGCCGCTGTGTTTCTGATACTCTCGCTGCAGGCGTTCCGTCTCCGTTTCTCATGGCCCTGTACGTTTTCGACCTGATACGCGCGCAACTGGTGGAGCATGGCTACTGGACTGTGGCCCTGGCTCTCCTGCTCGAAAACGCCGGCCTGCCCCTGCCCGGCGAGACCATTCTGCTGCTCGCCAGTTTCCTCGCCTACTCCGAACATCGTCTCGCACTGCCCTATATCATCCTGGTCGGAGTGATTGCCGCGACGCTGGGGGACAATCTCGGATTCCTGGTCGGATTCCACGGGGGGCGTCCGCTGCTGGCGCGCTACAGCAAGACGCTGCACGTTTCTCCCGAGAGCATGGCCAAGGGTGAAAACCTGTTCGCCCGCTACGGCGCCGCGACCATTCTGGTGGCCCGCTTCATCGCCGGGCTGCGCGTCATCGCCGGACCGCTGGCCGGCGTGATGCGCATGAACTGGCGCACCTTCGCCCTGTGCAATTTCCTGGGGGCGGCCGTGTGGGTGACCGTGATCTCGAGCGTCGGCTACTTTTTCGGCAAGCATTGGGACCGGCTGACGGAGGTCGTCAAGGACGTAAACGTCGGCCTGCTGGCGGCCGCCGGGGTTGTTGTGGTGATGATCTGGCTCCGGCGACGCCGAAAACGGTAGCCTGCAAACTCGGCCTAGGCTTCCCCGCCAAAACATTGCCGTACGATCATGTACGGCTAGGGCTCGAGATCCATAATAGTCACGGTTGTGTCCGTCACGGCCGTTGTGGTTTGCGGGACGCCGTTGAATTCCAAATTCGTAATGGTGCCCTGGGACGGTTTGCCGACGACGGTCCCACCGACATTGCAGGATCCGCAGGCGTCGAAGGTGATCGGTGTGAACTTGGTGAGAAATGACGTCATGATCTCCACGATCCATTCCGCGTTCAACTCCACAAACGCCTGACTTGCCGGAGGGTCCGGCGGTGGTGGCGGCGGAAGATAGAGAGTCTGCACCTTTCCGGTGGTGAGGTTGACGAAATTCACGCCGCCGTATTGATAGGGCCCAGGTGGCGGGGCCGGAGCGCCGACATTCGCCCGTTCGCTGGCCACCAACTGGATGGCGACAGCGATCTGGTCTCCGGCTGACACTGGCAAACCAAAATAATTCGAGAGGTTTGGGTACCACTCAACCCAGGAGAGATAAGAGATCTTTCCGGTGGCATCAATCACGTGATCAACGCCCGCCTGCAGAATGGGCGTAGCTTGGCCAATTCCAACTCCGCTTAGTCCCACCCAGGATGAACTTCTTAGTTCCTGGGGGCTCGAGGGCCAGTTGAGGGCAGCAGGAATCGTCACCGGCGGAACGTGCCAGGTGGCAAAGACTCCAACCCAATGGCCCGGCACCTGAGAGCCAGCCCAGGTGCTGTCGCCGTGAGAAATTCTCCGGCCGCCTCTCCCAGGGATGGGCGCGAGGCTACGCGGCACAAATTTCACAGGGACGTCGTACGCCGAGGGAATGGCCATTTTGCCCAGGATCCGCGTCCACGGGTTGTAGAGGTGCGGCTCCTTGGCGGGGTCGGGCCGGCGCAGCAGGATTCCTCGTTGCCGCAAGGCGCGAGGACTGGCGGTGAGAGGATCGAAGCCTTCCGGTGGGGGACGAAACGTGAAGACTCCTTCGCGATTCGTCGGTTGAAGATCAAATCGAGTCTTGGACTGGCTTTTCCGGAAATGTTTTTTCAACACGGCCGTACTCCTTGACGGACGCGTCGATCGAACCTGTTGTCGGGGAAGAACGCGACGATGATACCACTTTG
>DATFTE010000261.1:0-26993 GCA_035262225.1 Terriglobales bacterium | reverse complement strand
TGTTCGAAAGGAATATCTTTGCCAGATTCAACTTCGCCTTCCTGGTTTTGACGGCGCGTCTGTTCTCGACGTGGTCTGTGGTCAAATTCGGCGCATCAAGAATCGTCTAATCGTCGGGCTACGTCAACGTCGTGAGTCTCGGACCCAATCGAGGATGACGCCGGGAATGACGAATCCGCAATCGGGGTGAGGGGCGTTGGGAAAAAGCGTGGCACGATATCGCCGACTAAGTTCGCTCCCGGAAATCGCAGTAGAAATGGCCCCCGGATAGTCGATCACGGTGTGGGCAAATCGCGGTCGGATGCGTAACCGGCCGGGGTCCGACCGAAGGTCACAGGAAAAATGACCGCGCAAGAGATGAGCGAATTTTCGAGAACACCAGTAGACCATACACGCCCTGATGGCGGGTTGCCGTTCTGCGGTGAACGGGGCTATGTCGGCCTGAGCGGCGCTGATCGACCCCATCGACGGCTACCGCAGCTTCAGCCGCATCTCGGTGGTCGGCTCGAAGCGCAGCGATTCGTAGAGTGGGCGGCCTTGATCGCTGGCGTGGAGGGTGACACCGGCGAAGCCTTGTGCGCGGCACCAGGCGATCATGGTTTCGATGAGGCGGCGGGCGATGCCACGGCGGCGGAATTCCGGAGCGACATACATGTTGAGGATGGTCGCGCGGCGGCACTCCTGATCGTAAGGGTGGCTGAGCCAGGGGCTGACAATGATGAGACCTCCGCCGATTACCTGGCTGTCCACCTCGGCCACCCAGGCGTGCAGCGTGTGGTTGGTCATGGCTTCATGCAAATAGGGCTCGGAGGTCTTCATCATGCCGGCGAGGGCTGTGGCCTCGGTGTGGCCCATGGCTTCGTACATGGCGCGGCGGTGGAGGAGAAGCTCGGGGATGTCAGCGAGCGTGGCGGGGCGGATCGAGGTTTCCGGGTGCATGAGGATGAGATGAGTGTAGCTGCTGAGAAGATGAGGAAACCAGGACGGCCGAGGCGGCCGTCCCGGGGCGTGGCAACGTGAGATTCTTACTTCTGCTGGGAGTCTTCCTTGGCCAGCTTGACCTTGGCCGATTCCAGCTTCTTTTGGGTTTGCGCCACCTGGGTGCCGTCAACTTCGGCGGAGATGGTTTTGTTCCATTCGTCCACCGCGCGCTCCCAGTGAGCGGCGGCCAGCTTAAGGCGCCCGGTCTTCTGGTAGAGATCGCCCAGGTGGTCCTGGACTGTGGGATCAGTGCCGATGCGCTGCGAAGCTTTCACCAGGTTTTCTTCCGCCTGGTCGTATTTGCCCAGCTTGAAGTAAGCCCAGCCGAGCGAGTCGAGGTAGGCGCCGTTCGAGGGATCGAGATCCACCGCCTTCTTGATGAGGGCGAGAGCCTCGTCGAGCTTCACGCCGCGGTCGGCCAGCATGTAGCCGAGGTAGTTAAGGGCGGTGGCATTCTGCGGGTCGCTGTCGATGACCTTGCGAAAAGTCTCTTCGGCCTGATCGTATTTCTTCTGACGCTCGTAACCGGAGGCGCGCAGGAACCAGATGTATTCCTTATCGTCGTCCTTGGTAGAGAGCTCCTCGGCCTTGTCGAGCGCCTGCTCGGCTTCGGGCCAGCGCTTCAACCGGCTGTACATCTGGGAGAGCGTGATGTAGACGTCGCGATCCTCGGGCGTGCCTTTGAGCAGCGCCTTCACTTGTTCGATACCGGCATCGGGTTGACCCATGTCGGACAGCTGAGCAGCGTAGACCATTTTCAGGCCGCGGCTCTTGGGAAGCTTTTGCGTGGCTTCCTTGGCGGTCTCGGTGGCCTGCTGCCACTGTTTGGCTTCGCGATAAGTGTCGATGAGCTGCTGGTATCCGCGTTCGGCATTTTCATCGCCCAGGCTGAGCATCTTGCGGAAGGTGTCGAGTGCGGCCTGGTCGTTGGCGTTATCGCGATAGATCATGCCCAGCCGTTCGAGGAAGACGGCACGATTGTTGCGTTCCCCCGGGGTGTAGCTGTTGTCGGGCTTTTCGGTCTTTTTCAGCAGACCCTGGAGGACCTGGATGGCTTCGTCTAAGCGTCCCTGCGCCTGATAGACGGTAGCAATGTTGTAGGGTACTTCGATGGAGTCCTGCACCATGGACTCGGCTTTTTTCAGATTGTCGAGTGCAAGATCGAACTTCCCGTTCTTACGGTAAATCTCGGCCATGCGCAGATAGGTCTGCGCGTCTTCGGGATTGGCGTCGGCGATGACCTTGTATTGCTCGAGCGCGGCATCGCTCTGGCCATCGTTCATCAGGTTTTGCGCCAAGCCGCGTATGGCGTCGAGGTTATCGCGATCGAGTTCGACGGCGTGGCGATAGGCGTCAATGGCCTTCTTGTATTGCTTCTGCTGCTCGTAGGTGTATCCCAGCGCGGAGTAAAGTTTGGCTGAGCGCGCCGCTTCGGGAACCGAGTTCAACACCTGCACCGCGCGCGCGCTGTCGCCTTCCTCGCTGTAAAGGTAGGCGAGCATGGTGACGGCTTCTTCGGAATCCGGCTCCAGTTTCACGGCCGTCTTGAATTCGTTTTCCGCCTTCTGCAGATCGTTACTCATGCGATAGAGGCGCCCCAGCAGCATGTGGTCATCTACGCTGTCGGGTTCAAGCTTCACGATCTGCTCATACTGCTCGGTGGCGAGCTTCAGGACATTCTGCGAACTGACGCTGCCCGAGTCGGCATCCGGGCCGAGCGAGCGCAGGTAAATCCGGCCGAGAAGTTTGTGGGCTTCGAGGTTGGTGGGATCGCGCTTGAGGATATCTTGCGCTTCGACCACTGCGTCGCGGATCCGTCCCGTCTTTGCGTAGAGCTCGGCCAGCCCCGATGTCAGGTATTCCGAAGTTGGGTCGGCCTCAATGGCCAGCCGGTACTCTTCGATGGCCTTGTTGGCCAGGTCGCTGCGTCCGTAGACCGCCACCTGCTCCTCGTACATATGAGCCAGGGAGTAATGGTAATAGGCTGCGGCACGATCCACCTTGCGTGCCTGGGGCGGGGCCGCGGGCTTTGAATCGGGCGTGGGAGCTTGCTGCGCAAATGCCGTGGCGGCGACTAGCAAAAAGAAAAAAACAGGGCGGCTCATACGTTTCATCGAAAACCTTCGATTTCCCAAAGCCATAGCGATTGGATGCCGGACCGCTGCGGGTGGGTGCTCTCTGTATTGTAAACCTTAGTGCAGGAACGCGAAAAAAAAGCAGACTTGCGGGATGGAAGTCGGCAATAACGGAAGTAACAGGGGGTGGCGATTTCCGATCGTCAAGGGACGATGGAAAGCAAAAGCAGCCGAAATCCGGCGATTGTAACTGGTTTTCGTCAACCTAGTGCCGGAAGTGCCTGACTCCAGTGAAGATCATGGCCAATCCCAAGCGGTCGGCGGCTTCGATGACTTCCTGGTCGCGCACCGAGCCTCCCGGCTGAATGATCGCCGTAGCGCCAACTTTGCCGATCTCTTCGACGCCGTCGGGAAATGGGAAGAAGGCGTCGGAGGCGGCGACGGTGCCCTTTAGGGGCAAAACCGCCTTCATGGCGCCGATTTTGCAGGAATCGACGCGGCTCATTTGCCCCGCCCCGACACCGACCGACTGGCCGTCCCGCGCGTAGACGATGGCGTTTGATTTCACGTGCTTGCAGATCTTCCAGGCAAACAGCAAGGCACGCTTTTCCTCCGCCGTGGGCGCGCAGCGGGTCACGACCCTGAGGTCAGACTCGGTGAGTGGGCAGGCATCAGCGTCCTGCACCAGGATTCCGCCCGAGACATTTTTCAACACCCACTTGTCCGGCGCGTTGTCGATTTCGACCAGGCGCAGATTTTTCTTGCTGGCGAACTTGCTTTTCGCCGCCTCGTCGAAGGAGGGTGCGGCGATGACTTCGAGGAAAAGCTTGGCCATTTCTTCCGCGGCGGCTCCGTCTATCGGGCGGTTGACGCCGATGACTCCGCCAAAAGCGGAGACGGGATCGCATTCGAGCGCCTTCTTGTAAGCCTCGAGCAGTGTTTTGCCGGTGGCAGTGCCGCAGGGATTGGTGTGCTTGATGATGGCGCACACCGGCTCCTCGAACTCCTGGGCAAGGTCCCAGGCGGCCTCGAGGTCGACGATGTTGTTGTAGGAGAGTTCCTTGCCTTGCAACTGGCGGCCGTTGGCCACGCCTACGCCGGAGCCGTCGGAATACATGGCGGCTTTCTGGTGGGGATTCTCACCGTAGCGCAGGTCCATGATCTTGCGGAAAGAAAGGCGCAGCGTGTTGGGGAAGCCGTCGGCAGCATGAAGCTCGCGATGTCCGTTGGAGCTGACGCGCTCGAGCGTAGAGGCGATGGCGGAATCGTAGGCGGCGGTGGTGGCGAAGGCGCGCTGCGCCAGGCGCCACTTGGTGGCGGAGGAGAGCTCGCCGCCTGAGTTCGCCAACTCTTCGGCGATGGCGTCGTAGTCCGAGGGGGAGGTGACCACCGCGACATCCTGAAAATTCTTGGCGGCCGATCGGATCATCGAGGGACCGCCGATATCGATATTCTCGATCAGTTCTTCGAAGTGCACTCCCGCCTGGGCAGCGGTTTTTTCGAACGCGTAGAGGTTGACCACCACCATGTCGATGGGCTGGATGCCATGTTCGGCGACAGCGCTGCGGTGGGAGGCGACGTCGCGGCGGTGAAGAATGCCTCCGTGCACTTTGGGGTGCAGGGTTTTCACCCGGCCGTCGAGCATCTCGGGAAAGCCGGTGAGGTCCGAGATGTCTTTCACCCGGATCTCGGAATCGCGCAGCAGCTTGGCGGTGCCGCCGGTGGAGATGAGTTCGATACCGAGACTTCGAAGCTTGCGGGCGAAATCTACGAGTCCGGTTTTGTCGGTGACGCTTAAGATAGCACGCTGGATTTTCGACATGAAAGACCTCAGATCAGAACAGTATGCTGGCCGGAACCCAGGATTTTAACAGGATGCGGCCTGTGAATGGCGGCGGTTCGCCGCCGGGTTACCGGCGATCCTCGAGGAGCGCGTCCATCCCGGAGACGGCGCGGGAAATCAGTGAAGCGGGGGAAGCGCTTCCAGTTCGGGGGCGTGCATAGAGTGCCGTGGAGCGGGTGTGAGAACCGTTATTTCCGTCCCGCTGACCGGTGATGGCTAGACCTTCGCTTTTGCCTTCAGCCGGACCTGGCCTTCCTGCATTTCGACGGAGTATTCGACGGCGTGGCAGCCGTACTGTTTGCGGATCTGATCGGTCTTCTTCTGCATGAAAGCTGCAAAGCTGTCGAGGTTGCCCGAGACCGCCTCTCCGGCTTTGGTCTTGGCCGCGGTCAGAGCCAGGTAGAGTTTTTCCACCTGATCGCGCTCGGCGCTTGCATCGGAGCATTCCACGGTGAACGGTTTCTCCGCGGCGGCAGTGGCGTGCCTGGTACCGGAGGTCTGGTGCTGCGGCTCCTGCTCTTCGTGGCGCAGGCCTTGAATGGAAAGCAGTGCATCCTGGGGGCGGCGGTAACCTTCTTCGCGAATGCGGCTTTTCTTCCGCCACAGATCACTATAAATAGCGTACCGCTGCGCCATTTCGTTGTAGCGGTAACGCTGCGCAAAGTTCAGTTTCCCTTCGCTGAACTTGCGCAGCAAGCTGAGCACCTTCCACTCCACGTCGGTAGGCGGTTTCTTGGCGGGATTGTTGAAGTAGATCTCGTACTCGATTTTTAACCGGCGCAGCTGCGAGTCGAGCACTGACAGTTCTTCGTCGATGGTCACAGAGATCTCTCCAGACCTATAAGTTTAGGGGGGATCGGGCGCGGAGAGGAGGTTTCCAGAGGTCACGGGAGGGATGGTACGAAAGTGCTGCAGGCAGGGCTCACGCCTGGAGAGGTCTTCGGCCCGCAATCCCGTTATTTCCCGGGAGTCCCAGTTTGCTGCCAGCGGCTGAGTTCGGCCTTGACATCGAGGTGTTTCAGCATGACGGGGTAAAAGGCGGCCAGTGATTCGCCGCTCTTGCGGTAGTCGCCGAGTTGGTCGTAGAAAAAAGGCTCGAGCGTGTAGCCCATGCGGTACTCCCGCATCATGGCTTCGTGGAGACGCTGGCTGCGCGCCGGAGCAGCGTCGTCGAGGTACTTCAGCGAGATCGCTCGCACCAGGTTTTCGTCCAGGAAGCTCTGGAGGTTCTTCAAGTCATCCGCCTCGGGTTGTTTTTTGGCGAGATCAAACAGCGGCTGGGCTGGAGCCTGAAGAGCCTGATAACCGGGATCGTAGCTCAAAGGGTTGGTAATGCTGTGGACGAACTCATGCGGATTGTAGCCGACCTTATCCTGCGGACCCTCGATGGAATAGAAGGTATCGCCGAGCACGAAGGAAAAGGCGTTGCTGTAGGACTCGAGGAGGTTAGGGACGACCACTGCGTGGGGAACTTCTCCGCCCCCGACACTGCCGAGTTCCGAGATGCGGCAGAAGGCCATGACTTTCGCCACCTGCGCCACCACGGCTGCACGGTACTGAGCGTTGTAGCTCACGTAATCGGAGCGAACCTTGGCGTAAATCCCTTCGATGGGAACCGATGCGTAGAGTTCGCGCAGCAGCAGCGGCAAGTCGGCGATCGCGGCGAAAGGCGCTTCCTTGCTGACTTCGGGCCACTCCGCGCCGAACCTGAAATCGGGAGGCCCTCCGGTCGACATGGCGACTACGCTGTACTCGTAGGCCGTGGCGCTACCATGCCGCCGGTAATAATCGTGAATGTGCCGGGCGAGTTCAGGGGGCAGGCTACGGGAGAGCTCTTCGCGGACCTTTAGGCGGGCCGGATGCATGCCTTGGCGGCGGTTTTCCTGGTCGTACCCTCCCGCGTTGAGCAGGCAGAACAGGGTGAAGATCGTCTTGTTCTCCGCGACCGCGACTTTGCGCTCTACCATCTGCGGGAGATCGCCCGGAGACTGGAAGGCGCCGCCAGGCGGGGCACATAGAACCAGGAGGGCGAGTACCAGCCCCACCTGCCACTTCGTCGCTATCTTCATGGGGTTGAAATTCAGGCTATCTTGCCGCGTTCGACGCCATCTTCTTGACCATGGCAAGTACGAGTTTGCGGTCGCTGTCGTTGAGAGCGACCGAGTAGCGGCGAATCTGGCTGAGGAAGCGGACTTCGTCATCGGAGAGTTGCGGCAGTGCCCTCGAGCCGTTGCTGTGTCCCGACTCGGAAAAGAATTGCGAGAGGGGAAGCTCCATGGCGCCGGCGATCTTCGAAAGCGTGTCGAGTGAGGGAATGGTGTGTCCGTTCTCGACGCGCGAGAGATAACAGCGCAACAAGCCGGTGCGCTTTTCGATGTCGCCCTGAGACATGCCTTTCTGCAGGCGGTAGTTCCGAATGGTTTCGCCGATATTCATAGTGAAAACCTGCAACGGAGTCTCCGGGGAATGGCTGAATAGTAACCAGAGGAGTAACTTCTGGCAAGTGGAAATTGATTGCATCGAAGCCGGTTCCGGAGTGGCCGCAATCTGGCGCCTCAGCGCTTGAGCGTGCTGGCCAGGAACGCCAGTGTGCGCTTCCACGCATCTGCGGTGTCAGCAGGACGATAGGCGTCTTTGTTCCGGGGATTCTCGAAGGCATGCCCGGCATCGGGATAAATGGTCACCTCGACGGGTTTGCCCATCTGCTTGAGCGCAGCCTCGAACTTGCGCACCTCCTCGGGCGTGATGCCGTGATCCTGCGCGCCGAACAGGCCAAGGATGGGGGCATGGATCTTCTTCAATTCCCCAGGATCGGTCTCGAGTTCGCCGTAATTGATGACAGCGGCGGCCAGCGCGGGTTCACTCAAAGCCAGATCGAGCGCGAAACCCCCGCCCATGCACCAGCCAATCGAACCGATGCGGTCGGGCTTGACGCTGGGCTGTGACTGGAGAAAGGCGAACGCCGCGTGCAGATCGCGCATGAGGCGCTTGCCTTCGAGGCTGCGCGTCAACTCGTGCGCCATCTCGGAGGTAGTGGCCACCTTGCCGCGATAGAGATCGATCGCCAGAGTCACGTAACCTTCGTCGGCCAGCTTGCCGGCCTGGTCTTTCACCCAGTCATTCAAGCCCCACCATTCGTGGATGACCACGAGTGCGGGAAACGGGCCCTTGCCTTCCGGGGTGTAGAGGGTGGCTTCGACGGTGTCATCGCCGGATTTGTAGGACACGGTCCGGGAGGTAGTGGCGAAACAGGTGAGTGAGAACAGTGTGAGACTTGCGATCAGCATTTTCATGGCAATTCCGTCCTGGCGGTTCGGCCATGGGAGAGGACAGGCGGTCGCGGCGGGCGAGGCCGGCGGTCCTAAGTGTTTCGGCTAGCCCATCAGCATGCCGCCATTCACGTTCAGCACGTGGCCGGTGATGTAAGCGGCTTCTTCGGAGGCAAGGAAGTTGACAGCATTGGCGACCTCCTCCGTGGTTCCGATTCGGCCCAGGGGGATCATCTTCAATGCGTTCTGTTTGAAGTCCTCACCCAGGACCGAGGTCATCGAAGTCTCGATAAAGCCTGGAGCGACAGCATTCGAAGTAATGTTGCGCGAAGCGACTTCTCGCGCCATGGCCATGGTGAGTCCGATCAGGCCCGCCTTGGATGCGGCGTAGTTGGCCTGTCCCGCCTGACCCATTTGTCCAAAGATGGAAGTGATGTTGATGATGCGGCCCCAGCGCTGCTTGAGCATCGAGCCAATCACCTGCTGGATACAGAGGTAAGCGGAAGTCAGATTCGTATCAAGAACCGCGTCCCAATCGGCGCGTTTCATGCGCATCACCAGTTGGTCACGGGTGATGCCTGCGTTGTTGACCAGGATATCGATCTTGCCGAATTGCACAATTGCCGCTTTCATGCCCGATTTGATCTGCTCTTCGTCGGCTACATCCGCAGGAAATGCAGCGGTTGTGCCGCCCGCGGCGGCGATTTCGGCGGCCAACTGGTCGAGTTTTTCCTGATTGCGGGCCATGAGCGCGACGGCGGCTCCCGATTGCGCCAGCCTGAGAGCGCAAGCGCGCCCTATTCCTTGCGAGGCGCCGGTGACCAGCGCGACCCGACCTGAAAGACTCATGCAGCGCTCCTCTCCAACCGGCGAAGCGAAATTATACCTGCAACCCTGAGCTGGGGGCCGGGGCTGCGGGTGTGGCTCTCTCCGGGCGAGACGAGCGGCGGAGCCAGAGAGGGGCAATCCGCCCTCGTCACGGCGGTCATGGCGACGATGGCGTAAGTGGATTGAGTCAGGATCTGCGACTGCGGTGCGACGCCCGCGACAATGAGGCCCAACTTCTCCGCGCGGCACTATGCCCGCGCCCACGCGCCGCGCGGTGGACCATCCCTCGCGCGAGCAGCGGCAGACCCCAGCCGATCAGCTGGGAAAGCGCAGGATAGGAAAACGCAAAGCCGGCTGCAACCAGGATCGGATTTGCTGGCCAGCAAAGGACGGGCAGGAGGCCGATCCCTGGATCGCGCTTACATGGTGGGAATCTGTTGGCGGGCCTGCACCGGACCGGCAATTGGCTGGTAATTGCGCTGGTAGATGTCGACCACAGCGCGACCCACGATGCGGGCGCGAGCCTCGGAATGCACGTGCGCCGGAAAAGTGAATCCGCTGACGTCGGCATAGTCCTGTACGAATTCCACGTTCTTCACAAAGAAGGAAGGCGATTTCACCACGCTGCCTTCGGCACGCACGAGACTGCCGTTATAGGCGTCAAGATAAACCCGGCCCTTGAAAAGGCCCGCGCGCTGCTTGCGAGGCTTCACCTGAAACACGTGAACCACATGACCGTCAACGTCGCTCCCGCCTTTGTAAGAGAACTTGTAGTTCGCTGGAGTCAGCGCGGTCAGCGAAAGATCGTCCTTCTGAAGATGATCGACTTCGGATTGCAGCAGGTGGTTAATGACGCTGGTTTTGACGAACTTGTCTCCGCTGAAGCGCACGGCCTTGAATTCGAGGGTGCGTGGGGCCACATAGTGGCGCTCGAGTTCGTATTCTCCGGATTGCTCCGTGTCAAGGAGTTCAGCACGAATCACGGTGGAAGCCGAATAGGCGGCCAACTGTGCACGTTGCTGTTCCGCACGTTCCTGGTAAGTTGCGAGGGCAAGGTCGGGAGACATGCGGGGCATCGCAACCGAAGTATCGAGCGACAACATCCCGCGACCCGGCCCGGCAGCCAGCGAGGACGGCGCGGAAAGATCGATGGTCGATACTACTGGCCAGGGAACGACTTCAACGATCGATCCCGAGACCACCGTGAACGGAGTCTGAGCACACGCAAGTCCAGCCAGAAACACGAAAACTGCAAGAAAAATAAATAAAGAACGCATAATGGATGAAGCTAGAACTATAACCTTATATCTGATTCCCCTGGTCCCCGAAAAGTCTCAAAAGTACGTTGGGAGTGCACGGAGTGGTGCAGGCCCTATACAAAGAACGCCGAATTTACTAGGTTGGACTCGTTTGCGCGCGGCGAAACGGGCAATTTAAGATTTCAACACTCTTTCACTGTTGAGGTCAATGACCCAAATGTCTGAAGCTGTGGCCCCGACCCATTCTGAGAACTCGCATCGGCCGCTGGTGGAAGCTCCATCCGTCGAGGTGTACGCCGTTTACGGAGTCGAGCCCGAGATCCAGGCTTATGCGATGGCGAAGTATTCCCGCTCGGCGCTCTCCATGAAAGAGTCGCTGCGGGAGATCAGTTCGCAGAAGGCGGAAAAATTCCTCAATACCTTCTATTTCCAGTACGGTCACCGCTCGATTGCCGATCTGGCGCATATCGCCCTGGCGATTGAACGGTTGTCGATTCTGGCGGCCATCGCGGTGGCCGATGAGCAGCGCTGGGATGGGCAGGAGCGTTCGACACGCTATCAGGATTTCAAGAAAAGCGGATGCTACACGCCGGATTTTGGAAGCGACGAGCCGAGCCGGGCGCTCTATCGTGAAACGATCGCAAGTCTGTTTGCCGAATACGAAGCGACCTCCGAGCGCATGTTCCATTACCTGGCCGCAATAGCACCGAAGCCGGCGGAGCTGAAACGGGAGGCATATGAGCGGACGCTGAGAGCGCGAGCCTTCGATATTTCCCGCTACCTGCTGCCGCTCGCGACCAACACGTCGCTGGGGGAGATCGTCAATGCGCGCACGCTCGAGACCCAGGTCGCGCACCTCCTCGCGCATACTCACCAAGAAGTCCGGGCGCTCGGAGAATTGCTCAAGAAGGCCGCGACTTCGCCCGCGTACAACGTGAATCAGGATTCGCTCATGGCGCTGGTAGAGCGGATTCGGGAGCGGGCGCCGGAGTTGGCCGACCGTGCCGAGCAGGAACTGCTGCGGGAAGTGCGGGTCGCGCCGACGCTGGTGAAGTACGCCGACCCGGATCAATATGAGATCGAGACGCGGCGCGAGTTGCGGCAGGCGGCAGCGGAATTGATGGGCAAGACGGCGATCGAGTCGGCAAAGACAGTTGAGTTGCTGGACGAGGAGCCGCTCGAAATGGAACTGGCCAGTACGCTGCTCTATGAGCATTGTCATTATCCCTACCGTCAGATCCGCGCGGCGGTGGAGGCGGCGGGCGAGCGGAGGCGGCGCGAGATCATTGACCTGGGTCTGCGGCACCGCGGACGCCACGACGAGATGCTGCGGGCATTCTGCGCGGGACAGCAGTTCCGCTTCGACATCCTGATGGATGTGGGCGGCTTCCGCGACATGCACCGGCACCGGCGGTGTGTCCAGATCGGGCAGGGATTTACGACGCGCCATGGTTACGACACGCCGCAGGAGTTGCAGGCCGCGGGAGCGAGTGCGAGCTATGACGTGGTGATGCGGCAGGCGGCCGCGGCGGTCGAAAGGCTTGGAGCCGCGGGCAGTGCGGAAGCCGAGCAGAATGCCCAGTACGCAATTCCCCTGGGCTATCGGAAACGAACTCTGTTCAAGATGGACTTCGCCGAAGCGGTTTACATCTCGGAACTTCGCACCGGGCCGGCGGGTCACATTTCTTACCGCACCGTGGCCTACGAGATGTATGAAGAGGTGGCGAAGAAATACCCCGCGCTGGCCAAGCATTTCCGGGTCACGGATGTGCGGGAGCCGGTGGATCTGCTGAAGCGGTAGAGGGAAACTGGTCGCCGGAAGGTCAGGCCCACGCCCATCTTCGTTTCAACAGGCTTGCCGCCGCTGGTGGCAGGCTCCGATGTCCATTCCCATACCGCCGCGATCGCGTTCCCCTCCAGACCATAAGCAAGCTTGTTCTCGGCCTTAATGTCACGCAGGCTTCGATCGGTGCGGACCGTTAGGCAGTAACGGTTCCCCGTGCATGCACTTTGCCGAATTGGTCGGTGAAATCGGTTTCCGGGTGTAGATAGCGCGGGGAGATAGACGCGAAATTTTTCCTGTCCCGCTGTGAACAGTCGCTGTAACCGATATCCGAGGAACTATCTAGTGCGGCTGATGTCTGTTCTCGGTGTCCTGCCCTAAAGCGCTTTCGATCTTCAAACGGTCAACAACGTGAACTCTTACGTGTACATCACCTTGCGGTCGCCCTTCACAATTCTTCCCACGGTGCAGGCTTTTTCTCCGGCGCGCTCGAGAACCGTTTGCGCCTTCTTGAACTTCTTCGAGGGGACCACCAGCAGCATGCCGATTCCCATGTTAAAAGTGCGCAACATTTCATCCTGCGGGACCTTTCCCAGGGTCTGTAAGTGCTCGAAAATCGGGGGAACCGGCCAGGAGCCGATTTCGATCACGGCGGCGGTGCCGCGCGGCAGGACGCGAGGCAGATTTTCGCTGATGCCTCCTCCGGTGATGTGGGCCATCGCCGAGACGCATTCTGCATCCACCAGGCGCTTGATGGCGGGCCAGTAGCTTTTGTGAGTGCGCATCAGTTCGTTGCCCACTTTGCCTTTCAGTTCATTCACGTAGGTCTCGGGAGTGTAGCCGGCGACTTCGAACAAAAGCTTGCGGGCCAAGGAATAGCCATTGGTGTGCAAGCCGTTTGAGGCCAGACCCAGCACAACGTCTCCGACTTCGACCGCCCTGCCGTTGATGATGCGCTCCCGTTCCACGACACCCACGATGAATCCGGCAAGATCGTATTCGCCGTCGGGGTAGAAGCCCGGCATTTCGGCGGTTTCTCCGCCGATAAGGGCGCAGCCGTTGTGTTTACAGGCGTCGGCCAGGCCTTCGACGATTTTCTCGGCGACTTCGGGATCCAGTTTTCCCGTCGCCAGGTAATCCATGAAGAACATCGGCGTGGCGCCCTGCACCGCGATGTCGTTGACGCAGTGATTCACCAGGTCGGCGCCGACAGTGTGGTGAACGTTCATTTCGAAGGCGAGTTTCAGCTTGGTGCCAACGCCGTCGACGCTCGAAACCAGCACGGGATCGGCGAACTTTGACTTGTCGATGGAGAACAGTCCGCCGAAACCGCCGATTTCGCTTAACACACCCCGGGTAAAGGTCTTGTGGGCCAGGTACTTGATGCGCTTCTTCGTGCGGTTGGCGCGGTCGATGTCAACGCCAGCGTCGGCGTAGGTGATGGTGCCTGTTTTCGACGGGTCGTGGGCCACGGGCTAGTCCGTATCGATGAAGTGTGGGGAAATTTGACCAGGAGAACGATGTTGCGGGGGTCATTGTAGCACGCCACAGGCTGGGCACAGTCCGGAGGAGAGCGACGGCAAACACTTCCTGGTTCGCGCACATGCTGCGCTTCGCTCGAGCTGGACTTGCAACTGATCCTTCAGCTTCAGTGCGTAACGTAGTTGCTGAAGTAATAGGCCAGTATGCCAATGAGGGCTAGGCCGCTGATGCCATAAGCAGTCAGAATCCAGACGCTGCGACCTTCATGTCGGATGGCGGACTTATCAGTAGGTGTTGACGAAGAATTCCCCAGGGCCCGAGGTTCCATGCACGACCTCCAAGCGAGACGTGCGGACGCGGGAAGCGTCCGTTGACCCACACACCGCGTGAGCGGCAGGTGTTGATACGGCGAATTTTACTACGGTTCTTGGGATAACGGCGCAGAGAAATTTGCCCGGCATTGGAGGGGGTGGCCTAAGGAACGAGAAATAAGTCACTTGCCATGACGGATGGACCGCAGCCACGGCTTGGGGGGAATCAGAACATATGAATTCGGGAGATACGAAAATGAAATGCCCCGGTCGGCCGGCCGGGGCGTTCTCAACTGTGAGTCGAGACGACGATTACTGCGGCTTGCTCATGTCGTCTTTCTTCATGTCGTCCTTCTTGGTGGTGTCCTTCTTGCTGGCCTTGCTCTTCTTGGCCTTCTTCTCGGTCTTGTCGGCCTTGTCGGCCTTCTTGTCCATTGGTTTATCGCTGCTGCCAGCATCCTGGGCGAGCGCGAAGGAAGACATCGAGAGGGTGAGGGCAACCGCGAACAGCAGCGTGAGCAGCTTCTTCATATGAGATAGATTCTCCTTGTTGGTTCTCTAAATCCAACTGAGGGACGCACTCCCGCCTTTTGCTGAAACAGGGATTGTCCCGGTGGGGAGAGATTGTATTCCAAGCCCGCGTTTTTGCCCAAGGGGAAAGTGGGTCAGGTAACCGGCAGGGGAGTTACCGGTCTGATCGCCGGCTTCACGGCATCGCCGGTCGCCCGACACAGACGGAGGAGTCGGAGCGGCGTAAACTCTTGAGGCTTATGAGCATCACCAAATCCCTCCCCAAAAAAAGCAAACTGCGAACGGCGCATGACCGGGCCCATGACGTCCTCCACACAGAAGGGCATCCTCTGGATGCGATCTTCCTTCCCCGCAATGTCGCCGTCATTGGCGCCACCGAGCGCCCTGGCAGTATCGGCCGCGCGGTTTTATGGAGCCTGGTGAGCAGTCCTTTTGGCGGCACCGTGTACCCGGTCAGCGAAAAGCGGAGCAGCGTGCTGGGGATCAAGGCCCACAAAAGAATTGAAGACATTCCGGAAGCCTTGGATCTGGCGGTGGTGGTGACGCCGGCAATCACAGTTCCCGACATCATCGGCGAATGCGTGGAGGCGCAGGTGCGCGGCTGCATCGTGATCTCCGCGGGCTTTAAAGAACACGGGGAGCAGGGAAAGGAACGGGAACGGCAAATCGTAGAGCGCATGCGCGGCACCGGCATGCGGCTGATCGGGCCGAACTGCCTGGGAGTGATGAATCCCCTCAGCGGCTTGAATGCTACCTTCGGTCCGCACCTTGCGCGTCCGGGGAATGTAGCGTTCATCAGCCAGAGCGGCGCGCTGTGCACGGCGATCCTGGACTGGTGCGACAAGGAAATGGTCGGCTTCAGCGCCTTCGTCTCGGTGGGCTCGATGCTCGACGTGGGCTGGGGCGACCTGATCGACTACCTGGGGAACGACCCCCGCACGCACAGCATCGTGATGTACATGGAATCGGTCGGGGACGCGCGGTCGTTCTTGTCGGCGGCACGGGAAGTTTCCCTGAACAAGCCGGTCATCGTGATCAAGGCTGGGCGCACGGAGGCAGCCGCGCATGCCGCCGCCTCGCACACCGGATCGCTCACCGGGAGTGATGAAGTGTTGCAGGCAGCGTTTCGGCGCTGCGGCGTGCTGCGGGTGAACACCATCGCCGATCTGTTCTACATGGCGGAGGTGTTGGCCAAGCAGCCCCGTCCCCGCGGACCGCGGCTGGCGATCGTTACCAATGCCGGCGGTCCGGGAGTACTGGCAGCCGATTCCCTGATCGCCAGCGGCGGGCAGCTGGCCGAGCTGACGGAAAAGTCCATGCAGGAATTAAACCAGCTGCTGCCGCCGCACTGGAGCCACGCCAATCCCATTGACATTCTGGGCGATGCTTCACCGGAGCAGTACGCCAAGGTCGTGGATATCGCTGCCCATGATCCCAATGCGGACGGGTTGCTGGCAGTGATCTGTCCCCAGGGCATGGCGGAGCCAACACAGACGGCGGGGCATTTGAAAGCTTATGCGCAGAGTACGGGGAAACCGGTGATTGCCAGTTGGATGGGAGGACCGGCGGTGGCCGCGGGCGTGGACATTCTGAATCGCGCCGGCGTGCCCACGTTTCCTTTCCCCGATACCGCGGCGCGGGTCTTTCAGTACATGTGGCGCTACAGCTACAACCTGCGGGGGCTCTATGAGACGCCGGTGCTGCGGGGAGAGGGCGAAGAGGGTCCGGACCGGGAGCGGGCCGAACACCTGGTGAACCGCGTGCGGCAGTCGGGACGGACGATTCTGACCGAGGTGGAATCGAAGGAGTTATTGGGTGCCTACGGGATTCCGAGTGTGGCGACAGTTACGGCAGCAACCGAAGACAAGGCGGTCGAGCAGGCGAGAGAGATCGGTTATCCGGTGGTTTTGAAACTCTGGTCGGAGACGATCACCCACAAGACCGATGTGGGAGGGGTGCAGTTAAATCTGGGCAATGAAGAGGCGGTGCGTGCGGCCTACCGCCAGATTTCGGTGTCGGTGCGGGAAAAGGCGGGCGCGGGGGATTTTCTCGGCGTCAGCGTGCAACCGATGATCCAGCTGGATGGTTACGAGCTGATTGTGGGGAGCAGTGCCGATCCGCAATTCGGGCCGGTGCTTTTGTTCGGCGCAGGTGGCCAACTGGTTGAGGTGTTCCGCGACCGGTCTCTGGCGCTGCCGCCGCTGAACACCACGCTGGCGCGGAGAATGGTCGAGCAGACCAAGGTGTGCGAGGCACTCCGGGGAGTGCGGGGACGAAAGACGATTGACATGACTGCGCTCGAAGAACTGCTGGTGCGTTTCAGCCAGTTGGTGGTCGAGCAGCCCTGGATCAAAGAGATTGACATCAATCCGCTGCTGGCTTCGCCCGGGCGCCTGCTGGCGCTGGACGCACGCGTGTTGGTTTACGGACAGGATGTTCCGTGCGAGCAGCTGCCGCGCCTGGCGATCCGGCCGTATCCGACGCAGTACGTTCGTCCCTGGAAAATGAAGAACGGCGAAGACACGACCATTCGCCCCATTCGTCCGGAGGACGAGCCTTTGCTGATCAAGCTGCATCAAGTGCTTTCCGACCGGACTGTTTACTTACGCTATTTTCAGCCGCTGAAGCTGAGCCAGCGCACCGCGCACGAGCGGCTGACGCGAATCTGCTTCATTGACTATGATCGCGAGATGGCGCTGGTGGTGGAGCGCAAGAAAGAAGATGGATCGCCGGAGATCATCGGCATCGGCCGCCTGAGCAAGCTGCGCGGGCGGAACGAAGGGGAATTGGCGGTTCTGGTGGACGATCGTTTCCAGCACCAGGGCATGGGCACGGAACTCTACCGCAGGTTGATTGCGGTAGCGCACGATGAAAAACTGGAGCGGGTCGTATCCACCATTCTGTCGGAGAACCGCGAGATGCGGGCCATTGTCGAGAAGCTGGGCTTCCAGCTGCAAGCGGACATGGAAGAGGGGACGGTACTGGCAGAGCTAAGAGTCTGATTTTCCATTTCCACCGGCCATTCTCTCCGTTGTTTCCCGGGCAGATGCATGCGGCGCGCGATTTATTCGCCTTTTGTTCGCTGTCATGCTATGCTTTCCACAGCATTGCGATGGCCCGCACTTACGACCTCCCAGCCCGTAGGTGTAGCCTACATGGGTTCTCATACTCCAATCAGCGAGGGCGGCACTTCTATGGCAGACGAACGGACAAAGGCAATTGAGCTGGCATTTGCGCAGATCGAGAAGCAGTTTGGCAAGGGTTCCATCATGCGGCTGGGATCGAAGGAAGCCATCGTTCCCATTTCAGTGATTCCCACGGGAGCTATCTCGTTTGATGCAGCGCTCGGCGTAGGCGGGTTCCCACGCGGGCGGGTGGTGGAGATTTTCGGACCGGAATCCTCGGGCAAAACGACGATTGCGCTGCAGGTGGTGGCTTCGGCGCAAAAGAGCGGCGGCATGGCGGCGTTCGTTGACGCCGAGCACGCGCTTGATCCGGGATACGCGAAGAAGCTGGGAGTCGACGTGGACAATCTGCTGGTCTCGCAGCCCGACTACGGCGAACAGGCACTCGAAATCACGGAAGCGCTGGTACGCTCGGGCGCGATCGACGTGCTGGTGGTGGACTCGGTGGCCGCTCTGGTGCCCAAAGCCGAACTCGACGGCGAGATGGGCGACAGCCACATGGGCCTGCAGGCGCGGTTGATGTCGCAGGCGCTGCGCAAGCTGACAGGAACCGTCTCAAAGTCGCGCACCTGCCTGATTTTCATCAATCAGATCCGCGAGAAGATCGGCGTGATGTTCGGGAATCCCGAGACCACGACCGGCGGCCGCGCGCTGAAGTTTTATTCCTCGGTGCGGGTGGATATCCGCCGCATTGCCGCCATCAAGGAAGGCGACCTGGTGACGGGTTCGCGCACCAAGGTGAAAGTGGTGAAGAACAAAGTGGCGGCGCCGTTCCGCGAGGCCGAGTTCGACATCCTCTATGGCGAAGGCATTTCACGGGAAGGCGACCTGCTGGACCTGGCGGTGAACCAGGGTCTGGTAGAGAAGTCCGGCTCGTGGTTCAGTTACAAGAACGAGCGGATCGGCCAAGGCCGGGAAAATGCGCGCCAGTTCCTCAGGGACAACCGCGACGTTTACAGCAAACTTGATGCCGAGGTGCGCAAGCAGCTGGGGTTGACGCCGGTGACGGCGCAGCCAGCGGCGACTGCTGCCACGGCCACAGCGCCGGGTGGACGGTTGACGACCATGCCGAGCGCACCCGGCGAACCGGCCAAGGTGTCGGCAGCGAGAAAGTAAAAGTATCAAAAAATAAGAGTAGAAGAGCGCTCGTTCGTGATTGCTGGTTGCCAACAACCGGTTGGTCCCCGTGTCTTGCGTCGCGGGCTTTCTTGAAAGCGGACCTCGAGAAGCCTGCCTCCCCGCAGTCAAAGCGATTGCCATCCCTTCGTCCGCCCGTCTAAAATCTTCTATACTCCAGCCTGCCCCTGCGCGCGGAAAGAGGTCCATTGAAAAAGGTCGTCGCCATCTACCCCGGGTCATTTGATCCGCCGACCAACGGGCATCTCGACCTGATTGCGCGTGGCAGCCTGATTTTCGATGAGCTGATTGTGGCGGTTTTGCGCAACACGGAAAAGTCTCCGCTGTTCAGTCTGGCCGAGCGCCGCCTGATGCTGGAATCGCTGACCGACGCCTTCAAGAATGTGAGCGTGGACACGTTCGACGGCCTGACCGTGGACTACGCAGCCAGAGTGGGAGCCAGCGCCGTGTTGCGTGGTATCCGGGCGATCAGCGACTACGAATACGAATTGCAGATGGCGCTGATGAACCGCAAGTTGCGGCCGGATCTGGAGACGGTCTTCATGATGCCGGCCGAGCAGTATTCCTATCTCAGTTCCAAGCTGGTGCGCGAAATCGCGCAATTAGGCGGATCGATCACGGACCTGGTTCCGGAGCTGGTAGAACAGAGGCTGAGAGAGAAGCTCGATCCGGCGATCAAGCTACAGCACGCCAGAAAAGCAAGGGCAGGGAAACGAGTATGACGCCAGTTACGGAAGCAACGCCTGCGGTGAAACTGACCGACCGCATCAACCGCATCGAGCCCTCGGCCACCATGGCTGTGGTGGCGGAAGCCGACCAATTGCGCCAGCAAGGCATTGACGTGGTCGACTTCGGCGCAGGCGAGCCGCACTTCTCGACGCCGCAACACATCAAGGATGCCGCGGTCGCGGCCATCGAGGGAAACTTCACCCGCTATACGGCAGTCGGCGGAACCGCTGAATTGCGCGATGCCATCGTGCATCGTCATGCCGTGGATTTTGATTCCGACTACCGCCGCGAAGAATCGATTGCCTCGGTCGGCGGCAAGCACGCGTTGTTCAACGCGATCCAGATCCTGGTGGATCACGGCGATGAAGTGATCCTTCCCGCGCCCTACTGGGTATCGTTCAAGGATATTGTTCGCTATGCCGGTGGCAACTGCGTGTTGCTCGAGACCGACGAGGCGCAGGGATTCCGCGTCACCGCGGAGATGATTGAGCGGCTGATGACACCGCGGACCAAGCTGATCATTCTGAACTCGCCGTCGAATCCTTCAGGTGCGGTGATGGCTCCCGAGGATCTGGCGGCGGTTGTGCGCCTGGCGACGCAGCGTGGCATCTGGGTGATCTCGGATGAGTGCTACGTCTATCTCAATTACACCGGCAGGCCCTTCTCGGTCGGATCGCTGCGGGAGTATCGCGAGCGCATGGTGATTGTGGGGTCGCTGTCGAAGACCTACGCCATGACGGGATGGCGCCTGGGATACGCGCTGGCTCCGGCGGCGCTGGTGAGCGCGATGCAGAAACTGCAGAGCCAGTCCACGTCGAATCCCACCTCCATCGTGCAGAAGGCGGCGGTCGCTGCTCTCAAGGGGTCACAACAATGCGTGCAGGATATGCGGACGGAGTACATTCAGCTGCGCGATCACGTGGTGAACGGACTGCGCTCGATTCCCGGCGTGAGGTGCACGTTGCCGGAAGGCGCGTTCTACGCATACCCGAATGTATCGGCGTTCTTCGGACGCGGAGGGATCAAGTCGGCTTCCGATCTTGCCGGAAAACTCCTGCGCGAGGCGCATGTGGCAACGGTTCCGGGCCAGGGTTTTGGAACGAGCGACCACATCCGCGTCTCCTACGCCACTTCGATCGCCGAGCTCGATCGCGGTCTGGAGCGCATGCGCAAATTTCTGGGTGGGTTGTAAGTTGCAGACCGGCCAACTGAAATCAGGCAGGCTCTCTGCCTGAGTTGCATCGTGCTAAGGTGGAGTGGTGGACGGAAGATAATCGCGTCCGCGCCGCGCTGTGTCCATGAGCGAACTGTATCCATGGTTGATGTCGCCCGCCTTCGATCCCCGTCCCTGGGGAACGATGGACCTGGCGCCCATTTATCCCAATCAAAAGTTTGCCGAAAAGATTGGCGAATCATGGCTGACCGGCGACGCTTGCCAGGTGGCCAACGGCCCGTTGAAGGGCAAGTCGCTCGCCGAATTGAGCTCGAAATACGGGCGCCGACTGGTAGGAGAAGCAGCCCGCGATCCGGAACGTTTCCCGCTGCTGCTGAAGTTTTTATTTCCCGCGGAAAAGCTCTCGGTGCAGGTACATCCCGATGATGAGCAGGCGCACTTGGCAGGCGAACCCTGGGGCAAGACGGAATGCTGGTACGTGGCGCACGCCAAACCCGGGGCACAGATTGGATTGGGATTGAAGCCTGGCGTCACCCGAGCGCAGTTCGAGCATGCGATTCACGACCAGCACGCCGAAGAACTGCTGAACTGGGTCCCGGTATTTCAGGGGGAGATGATCTACGTCGCCGGCGGGACGGTACACACGCTGGGTCCGGGATCGATCATTGTGGAGACGCAGCAGCAGTCCGACACGACGTACCGGTTATACGACTACGGGCGCCCGCGGGAGTTGCACTTGAAGGCCGGCCTGGCGGCAGTGAAGGAAGCAGCGCATTCGGGGAAGGTGATCCGTCCCGCCCCCCAGCCAGTCAATGGCAGCAATCGCCGATCCAGCCTCATCGAGGCGCCGTACTTTGTGGTCGATATGTTCGAGCTGAAGAGGGTGCATGATTTCAACACTTGCCATGCTTCCGGGAAGAGCTCGGTCGAGATCCTGGTGGCCGTGGAAGGCTGCGGAATCGTGGAAGCGAGGGGGAAGGATCCGGTGACTTTCGCCAAGGGCGATGCCGTCGTAGTACCCGCGTCAATCGGGGAGTTCCGGGTCCGTCCGCAGTGGGCGGTCGAGTTTCTGCGGGCGACGGTTCCGGGGGAGAAATTGCCGGAGCCGGCGGTGAGAGTCTAGCTTGAGTCGCGAGCGAAACGCTTGGCAAAAGACAAATCCAACTTCTATCCGGTGATTCTCGCCGGCGGACGAGGCACGCGCTTCTGGCCGCTCAGCCGCAAGCGGCGAGCCAAACAGCTGCTGGCGCTCGACGGTAAGCAGACGATGATCCAGCAGGCGGTTGCCCGCTTGTTGCCGCTGGCTCCGGCGAAGCGCTTCTGGGTAATTACCAACCAGGACCTCGAGCGGGAGATTGCGCGGCAACTTC
Source organism: Terriglobales bacterium (assembly GCA_035262225.1). Taxonomy (GTDB): domain Bacteria; phylum Acidobacteriota; class Terriglobia; order Terriglobales; family Acidobacteriaceae; genus DATFTE01. The sequence goes on along the minus strand of DATFTE010000261.1, from coordinate 5,036 downwards.
CCCGCTTGTCCAGGAAGCAAATCGTCGCCGAACCTGTGGGGCGCAACACGGCGCCCGCCATCGGTCTGGCGGCGTTCATTTTGCTGCACACCGATCCTGACGCGGTGATCGGCATGTTTCCTTCCGATCATGTCATTCGGGACGAGCAGGAGTACCGCAGAGTTTTGCAACAGGGCGCGGCGATTGCCGCCGCAGGAGAGAACATTGTGGTGCTCGGCATTCGGCCGACGCGCGCCGAGACGGGATACGGATACATCGAAGCGGGATCGGACTACGCGGGTGCTTTGCGGGTGCGGCGGTTTACCGAGAAGCCGGACGCGCAGCGCGCGGCAGGGTTTGTCGCCGCGGGGAACTACTTCTGGAACAGCGGCATGTTTTTGTGGAGCGCGCGCACCCTGGCGAACGGGCTCAGGGAGCATCTTCCCAAAACCGCCGCGGTGCTGGAAAAGATTGCGCAGGCGTACGGCACGAGCAGGTTCGGACCGACGTTTCGCAGGCTCTATGGAACGTGCGAAAACATCAGCGTCGACTATGCCTTGCTCGAGCCGCGCTCGGCCAAAGGGGAGCGAGCTTCTCACATTTTCTGTTTGCCGGCGGATTTCGGGTGGAACGATCTCGGATCCTGGACGGCGCTGCACGAACATCAAGTAGCCAAGCAGCAACCTCCCCAGGGCAACCTGATCGTGGGAGACGGGGTTTACACCCTGAACGCCCAGGGGAACTACATCCACGCGCCCGGGAAGTTCGTGGCGGCGGTGGGGGTCGATGACTTGGTTGTAGTGGAAACCGGCGATGCACTGCTGATTACCACAAGAGACCAGGCGCAGGATGTGGGCAAGATCGTCAAGCATCTTGACGAAAAGAAGCTATCGAGGCTGGTATAAGAAGCGTCGCGGGCCTCTCCTCCCGGTGAACGGGTGCGGCCGGCGACCAGCGACAGGCATGGCGGAAATCAAGTTTGGTACCGACGGATGGCGCGGTGTCATCGCCGATGACTTCACGTTCGACAATGTGCGGCGTGTGGCGGGGGCAATCGCCGGCTACGTGCTCAAGCATGAGGATCCGGCCCGGGGCGTGATCGTGGGCTACGACACTCGGTTTGCATCGCAGCCTGCAGCGCGGGTGGCCGCGGAAGTGATCGCCGGTGCGGGAATCCCGGTCAAACTGGCGGACGACTATACTCCCACCCCTGCGATTTCGCTGGCGGTGAAGAGCGAAAACGCCGCTGGAGGCGTGGTGGTCACCTCCAGCCATAATCCCTGGAACTGGAACGGGGTGAAGTTCAAAGGCAAGTTCGGCGGTTCGGCAACACCTGCGATCATGAAGGTGATCGAGAACGAAGTGCGTGCCGGAACCAGGCCAGAGGGCCAGGAGGCCGGCATTGAGAACCGGGATTTCAAGGCCGCGTATGTGCGTGCGATCTGCAGCTTTGCGGATCTAGAGAAGATCGCCAAGGCCAGGTTCAAGTTCGCCGTGGATTCGATGTACGGGTCGGGCCGCGGGGTGCTGGCGAAAATCTTTGAAGAGCGCGGGGTCGAATATGTCGCGATCCGCCAGGAGTTAAATCCGCTGTTTCCCGGAATCAATCCCGAGCCGATCGAGCCTCACGTGGCTCGGCTCGAGGAGACAGTGGTGAAGGAACACTGTCACGCGGGCTTTGCCACAGACGGAGATGCGGATCGTATCGGTGCGGTGGCCGAGGATGGAAGCTTTGTGGACTCTCACAAGATCTTCTCCGTTCTGCTGCGCTGGCTCCTGGAGCGGAGGCAGTGGCCAGGGGAAGTGGTACGGGCGTTTAACACTACGCGTATGCTCGACCGCATTGCCGCTCGCCACGGCCGTCGCCTGAACGAGTGCGCCATCGGCTTCAAATACATCGCGGACCTGATGATGGAACGCGAGATCCTGATGGGCGGAGAAGAGTCGGGAGGCATTGGCTACGGGCGATTCCTGCCGGAGCGCGACGGAGTGCTGAATGCCTTGCTGCTGGCCAACGTCATGGCGGAAGAGGGCAAGCCCCTGGGACAACTCGTCGCCGACCTGCAAGAAGAATTTGGGCCACACTACTACGGTCGCAAGGATTTGCACATTGCGGAAGAAGTGAAGCAGGAGGCCATAGCGCGGGCTCGATCCGAGAGGACCCAACGTTTGGGAAGCTATAGCGTCTTAAAGAAAGAAGGCCTCGACGGAATTAAGTTCTTCCTGGATGCTCCGATCAACGGGAAGGGAGCGGAGGCATGGGTCCTGTTTCGTGCGTCGGGGACCGAGCCTTTGATGCGTGTTTACGCTGAGGCAGCTACGCCCGAACTGGTGGGGGAGATCCTGGCGAGCGCCGAACACTTTGTCGACAGGGGTTAGCCGCATGAGGCACTCTGGGACCACGCCCTCCCCTGCACTTTCGGCAGTCGCGTTGGCCCTGCGGATAGAAGATAATCGAGCGAGCAGATGAGTTCCGCAGCGATACCAGCCACGATTTCGACCGACTCGCCACAGGCACGGCGTTATAACCGCATCCGGCGACGGCTGGGGATCGCCGACTTCGGTCTCGGCCTGGCTTTTCTGGTGGTTTTGCTGGTGACCGGCTGGAGCGGAACCCTGCGCGATCTCGCTTATCGCGGTGCCCTCCAGAACTACGCCGTGGCCGTATTCCTCTACGTCGTGATGTTGATGGCCCTCGGCAAGTTCCTGGGCTTCAGTCTCGATTACTACGGGTTCCGTCTCGAGCGCCGCTTTCAGCTTTCGAATATGCGTTTTCGTTCCTGGATCTGGGACGAAGCCAAGGGTTTTGCCGTGGGCGTGGTCCTGGCGGTCATCGTGGTTGAACTGCTTTACATGATTATCCGGCAGTCTCCGCAATACTGGTGGCTGATTGCCTGGGCGGTGTTCCTGGGAATGTTCGTGGTGCTCGCGCAGCTGGCCCCCATTGTGCTGTTCCCCATCTTTTATAAGTTTGCCCCCCTGGAGAATGAAGAACTGAAAGCGCGCCTGGTGCGATTGAGCGAGCGGGCCGGGACCCGGGTTCGAGGCGTGTACCAGTGGAAGCTGTCAGAGAAAAGCAAGAAGGCAAATGCCGCCTTAACCGGACTGGGGAGTACGCGGCGCATCATTCTGGCTGACACATTGCTTGAGAGTTACTCACCGGATGAGATCGAAGCTGTTCTGGCCCACGAACTCGGGCACCACGTGCATAATCACATCCTCAAGAGCATTGCCGTCCAGGCCGGGACCACGCTGCTGGGTTTCTGGGCCGCCAATTGGGTGCTTCACTACGCCGTGGATCGCTGGCACATGTTCGAGACGCTCTCGGACTTTGCCAACCTGCCTTTGCTCGCTCTGGTCTCGACTGTGCTTTCGTTCCTCCTGATGCCGGCCTTGAATGCGTACTCCCGCTTTAACGAACGCCAGGCGGACCGTTATGCCTTTCGGTCGATTCCCAGCGTTCAACCGTTCATTACCTCCATGAACAAGCTGGCCGAGCAGAACCTGGCAGAAAGAACACCCTCACGATGGGTAGAGTGGTTCTTCCATTCCCATCCGGCGGTGATCAAGCGTATACAGGCGGCTCAAGCCTGGAGGACGGCGAGTGCTTCCTCGGGCCAGTAGCGCCGCCTCAGACCCTTCTCAAGAAAACTTCCACCCGCCGCAGGTCGTCTTCTGTATCCACGCCCACGCTGTCAAAGGGAGTTTCGGCGACATGGATGGCAATGCCATTTTCCAGGAAACGTAACTGTTCCAGCCGTTCGCTGCGTTCAAGCGGGGATTCCGGCAGAGCGACGAAGCGTTCGAGCGCAGGTTTGCGATATGCGTAAAGGCCCAGGTGCTTGAAGTAGCGAGGATGGGTCCCATCGCGGTCAAGGGGAATCGCAGCGCGGGAAAAATAGAGAGCCCGCCCGGCCACGTCCGTCACTACCTTCACTGCGTTCGGATTGGCTATGTCCTCGTCTGCAGCCGGGGTCTTCAACGTTCCCACCTCGACGTGCTCCGGCGTCATGAGTTCGAGAAGAATCGCGATTTGTTCTGATCGCACCATAGGCTCATCGCCTTGCACGTTCACATAAACGTCGGCCACTGAAGCACAGGAAATTTCATGCACCCGCTCGGTTCCGCTGCGGTGCCACGACGCAGTCATTTGCGCATGCCATCCATGGCTCCGGCACACGGCCATGATTTCTTCTGAATCGGTCGCGATGACCACCTCGGAGAGCAAGGCCGAGGAGCGAACCGCCTGATAAACGCGGCCAATCAATGGCACACCGGCGATTTCACGCAGCATCTTGCGGGGCAACCGGGTAGAGGCGAGGCGCGCGGGGATGACGGCGATGACCTTCATGGGGATCGTCGGCGACTTCGCGTTGAGTATAGTTCGCTGCCGGGGAGCGTTGGCAAGCAACTCTCCTGGTGCACGGCCCTATCTAAGAGCCCTGAAGATCGATGGAGGACTCCTGTGATCACACATCAGAATCATTGGAAATGGGTGAAGACGGCGAGCGCCATGTTGCTGTTCACGGTCAGCGTGCCGCGCGCCTTCGCGGACAGGGATGATCGTAAGAAGTGCGAACATCAGGTTGAGAAAGCGGAATCGAGGCTCGACCAGGCGATCCGCAAACACGGACCGCGTAGCGAAGAGGCCAACGAGCGCCGGCGCGACCTGAACGCCGAGAGGGATCGGTGCTGGAACGAGTATCGCGGATGGTGGGATGGACGCGCTCATCAGTGGCACGACCAGCGCGACTGGGATCGCGATGATCATGACCGCGACGATCATGATCATGACCACCGGTAGATAATCCCCGTCCAGTTTGAGCAGCCTCCAGCCGTGGTGCTGGGGTTGCTCGGTTTGCCGAAGCTCTACTCGGCGCTGCAAATTCCGTGTAAAATCAGAGTGCGGGATCGAGGAAGGGCAAGCAATCGACTTGATTCCACTATCCCATCCCACCGATTGATTCCGTTATTGTGGCGGTGTAGCTCAGGTGGTTAGAGCGACGGTCTCATAATCCGTAGGTCGTTGGTTCGAGTCCAACCGCCGCCACCAGATT
>DATFTE010000260.1:0-25941 GCA_035262225.1 Terriglobales bacterium | reverse complement strand
CATCGGCCGCACCCTTGATATAGGAGACCCCCACGTTCACTTTTACCGTAAAGCGGGTGGCATCCTGCACGCTAAGGCTGCGAAACTCCGGAAGTAACGGCGCGAACTTGTTGGGATCGGTGAGGAAGCTGTAAACCTCTTCCGGCGTCCGTTTCACTTCAAACTCGCCGCCGAACTTGATTGCCATCTCTCAAGCCCCTTTCATGGTGTGCGCCGCGGTTTCGATCGCCTTCAGGATGTTCTGGTACCCGGTGCAGCGGCAGGTGTTGCCGGCAATTGCCTTGCGCATCTCTTTTTCGCTGGGGCTCGGGTTGTGCGCCAGCAACTGAAGCGTCGCGAGCATCAAACCGGGGGTGCAATACCCGCACTGCAATCCGTAGGAGTCGCCAAAGGCTTTCTGGATGGGATGCAGCTGACCGTCTTTCTCCAGCCCTTCCACGGTGGTGATTTCGGCGCCATCCGCCTGCACGGCCAGCACGGTGCATGACTTCACCGCGCTCCCATTCAGCAGCACGGTGCACGCGCCGCAATATGTAGTGTCGCAGCCTACGTGCGTGCCCGTCAGGTCCAGATCCTCGCGCAGCAACTCGACCAGCAGCTTGCGCGGCTCAATTTCGAGCTTGCGCGCTTTGCCGTTGACGCGAACTTGAATGGCCACTCTCTCGATCGTTTCAGGCATAAAGATGACTGACCTCCACCGGTTCGCCGCGGGCCCGGCGCCGTGCGATCTCGATGGCCCGCTTCACCAGCGCCCCCGCCAGCCTGCGCTTATAGTCAGCGGAGCCGCGCATGTCGGATTGCGGATCCGCCGCGGCCTGTGCCGCTTCCATCGCCGTGACCAGGGATTTTGGCGAGACGGCCTGCCCGCGAAGTGCGCTCTCCGCCTCCTTCACCCGGATCGGCGTCAAGCCTACACAGCCGAGGAAAATCGCCGCCTGCTTGCAGGTGTCACCCTCCAGGACCAGCTGCACCGCCGCACTCGCCGTGGGGTACACCGGCGCCGAACGCTTAAATGCGACATAGGCTCCGCCGCTCCCCTTGGGCGGATACCGCACAATCACTTCGCTGAGCAACTCGTCGTGCCCCAGCGCGGTGGTGTAGGCATCCTGGATGAACTCCGGCAAGGCCACTGTCCGTTCGCCCTTCGGGCTCAGGCAGCGCACTTCAGTGGAGAGGGTCATCAACACGGTTGCCCAGTCGCCGCTTGGGTCAGCCTCCGCCAGCGACCCCCCGATGGTCCCACGATTGCGCACCTGCACATCGGCGATGCCCGCCGCGCAGTCATGAATAATGGGAATACTGGAGGCAGTCTTCGAGCTCTCGATTTCCGCGTGCCGTGTCAAGGCGCCAAATCGCAAGCTCCCGTCTTCCTCCTTGATATAGGAGCTCCCGGGAATAAAGTTGAGATCAATCAGGTGAGCGGGATTGGCAAAGCGCAGCTTCATCAGCGGAATCAGGCTTTGCCCGCCCGCCAGCGGCTTGGCTTCCTCGCCCAATTCCGCCAGCATGCCGCAGGCCTCCTGGAGCGAACCGGCGCGGTGATAGTGGAATGCTCGGGGATACATAGTTCGGTTCTTCCTTGCCCTCCCATCCGAGAGGGCGGGCCCACCAGTTTAAATGGAATGCGGCTCAAGCGCTCGGGCGCGCGAAACCCACCGTCACTGCGGCCAGCGCAGCAATCACGAGAGCGGAACCGGCTACTGCAAGAGCGCGTGCATAAACGGCGCCATGGCTTACGGTCTGGAGAATCACGCCCAGCGGAAACATCGTTGAGCCGATCAGCAGGGCAAACGCCATCACCCATTGCATCCGCTTGCCGAGAGCCACGCTGTCGAAGGCTACTCCCAGGAGAATCAGCAACATTCCCAGACCGATCCAGTGAGAATGCAGATCCACCTGGCGAACATAATCGTACTTTGTCGCACCGTAGCTGGCGACATCGGCGCGAGCATCGGACATCTGCCGGCCGGCGGCGTGCACAAAACCCGACGCCAGTGATCCTCCCAATCGGTCGAGCGTCTGATGCTCGACGAATACCGCGTAATGCAAGCCGTAAAGCATTCCCGCCGCGGCCAGCGCGATTCCGCCGAGGACCAGCAACTTGCGCGCGCCACTCACGTTGCGCCTCCGCTCTGGGCGTCGAGATACCCTGTGTAGCGCACCACCCCGACCAACATCGCCACCAGCGCCATAATCACCAGCAAACCGCCGACATCGGCAATTCCGCCGGCCACCAGACCAAACTTCTGCTCCAGAAACACACCGACAGGAAGAATCAGTGATCCCGCCAGCAGCACTTTCACCCAGAACGCTCTTTGTCCGCCCCGGAGGAAGACGTAGGGCTGCACAAAGGAAAGCAGCATGGCCAAAAATCCGAATTCAATGATGTGCGAATGCGCGGCAATGTTGACCGCCTTTTCCGCCTGCAGACGACCAAAGTCATCTGCGGATTGGCGGATCCGACTGGTGTCGGAAGCCGCTGCGGAGTCGAGCATCGCGTTCAGAATCGTTGTCTCCCGCGACTCGTGTTCGTACAAGTGCACGCCCGCGTACCAGGCTCCGTGCGCGAACCCCACCAGCACCAGCGCAGTTCCTCCCGCGAGCAGGGCACGGCGCTCCCAGGTCCGATCCGGCGGCAACTCAGGTTCCACCGGATTCGCACGCCGGCTGCGGAAATATGCCCACAGGCCCCACGCCTCGGCAAGCAGGACCACGGTCAATAAGGCGCCAGCCGTATCCGCCAGAACGCTCGCCCACCCGATGACGGCAAACGGGCTATAGGCTAATCCAATGTAGTGAATCAGAAAAATCCCGATGGGCAGAAGAACGCTTCCCCACAAAAACAGCTTCGCCAGAAACTTCTTGCTTCCGGCCGACAGCGCGACATAGGGCTGCACCAGTGCCAGCAGCAGGGCAAGATAACCGGCGCCGGTCATATGCACGTGCGCGTCCACCTTGGTGCCGTGATCCTCCAGCAGGCCGCCGATCTGGCTGAACACCGCCTCGACACCCGCCGGATCTCCTGCGGCAGCCGCTTGCGCGGCCTCGATCAGCCTGGCCCCGGTCTCTCCGCCATTCTGGTGAAGCACGAATACAGCGAAGACATCCCCGAACAACATTCCGCCCGCAATCAGCGCGATCCCGCCGACGACCAGCAAACGGCGCGCGCCCATGGCGGCGAAACTGGCCGCAACACCGGCGGGGGAAGGCGCAAGGGAATGCAGTACGGTGGAACCGCGCGCGTCCTCCTCGGCCGGATTTGCTGGTCCCCACACTGCCATAGCTCTAATCCGCCGCTTTGGCCACCGTCGCCGGCCGGAATCGAGGCATCACGTGTTTCGCAAACAGGTATTGAGTCTTAATGGCCTTCCAGGGCTCCAATCCGCCAAAGTTGGAGACAATCGCCAGTTCCCCGATCCCGCCTTTCTCCAACAGCGCGCGCACCTGTCGAATCACTTTTTCGGGCGTCCCGATAAATCCGATCTCCTCCCCCACAATCTCTTCGTAGGTCAACCTGGTCAGCGACTCGAGCGCACCGCTGGCGTAGAACCCGTAGCCTTTTTCCTTCAGCTCCGCTTTCTTCTCCGCACTCGCGATCGACTCCACCGGTGAAGCATTAAAGGCTAGAAAATTCTTCAGCGCCTGTTCCGCTTCCTTGCGAATCTGCCTCTCGTCATCGTCCAGGTATACGGGCCGGATATAAACGATATCCGGCTGGTGACCGTGTTGCTTCGCGGCCTGCTTGTAGATATTCAGCGGGCCTTCCAGAACCTTCCAGGGCAACAGCGGGGGCACAAAAATCCCCCAGCCTTTCGCTCCCGCCATCTCATAAGTAATGTCGCTGGTGCCCCCGGTATAGAACTTGGGATGCGGCCTCTGCAACGGCCGTGGCACTACCGTCACATCTTTGACTTTGTAATATTTTCCATCGTAAGAGAACTTCTCCTGCGTAAATGCCAGCTGCAGGATGTCAATCGCCTCGTTGTAGCGGGGACGGCTCTCCTCCAGTGGCAGCGCCGAAGGCCCGAACAGCCAGGCATGACCGCGCCCCAAGCCGCACTCCAGGCGCCCGTTGGTCAGAATGTCGGTTTCGGCAATCATCCCCGCCAGACGCATGGGATTTTCGAGCGGCAGCGTATGCAACGCCGTGCGAAACCGGATGCGTCGGGTGCGCTGCGCCGCTGCAGCAAACATGGCCAGCGGATTGGCGGAGATGGAAAACTTCTGGAAGAAGTGGTGGTCAATGACAGAGTACACGTCGAAGCCCATCTCATCGGCGTGTTCGATCTGGCGCATCACCTCCCAGGTCAAGTCATAATGCGGCTTGCCCGGAGGCGTCTGCATTTCGCAATAGATCCCAAAACGCATGGTTCCTGCCTCAGGCGGAGCGGCCTCCCGGCCGCCCCGCTCGGTACACCTCAAAATGTGAAGCGCAATGCCAGCTGGAGTTGCCGCGGATTGAAGATCGCCCGCTTGGTTCCGTAGTACGGATTTGGCGAGCCCTCGCGGTACTGGATGGGCCCACAACCGGTGGCTGCGGGATTGAACTGACAGAAGTCCGCGGCTCCGTAAGCCGTGTTGTAGTAGTGGACGTTGAGTGTGTTCAGCAGATTGAAGCCTTCGACCAGTGCTTCCAGACGCTTGCCTTCGCCGATGGTAAAGGTTCGCGAGACTCTGGCGTCCACACTCTGATAGCTGTCACCCTGGAAAGTATTGCGCGCTTCGAGACCCACGCGATCGTTGTTTCCAAAGACGTCGCCGTTGGCGTCGAAACCCGCGAACTTGGTGAAGTAGTTGGGCGACTGCAGGCTGACGATCGTACTCAGCAGCCAGCCATTCAGCAGAACGTTCCTGTGTTCCGGCCCGTAGAACGTGGCGTTTCCCACAAAACGCTGGCCCACGCCGTCGGAGGAGATGGCCCGTTCGCGGTTGAAGCAGCAGCTGTCCTGCGGAATCAGCACGAAGCTGGGGTTCGGCCCGTTGTCGATTCCCTTCGACCAGGTGTAGCTCGCTTCATACCCCACGTGATGGCTGACGCGCTTGTTGAAGTTGATCAGCAGCCCGTTCCATTGCGAATCCCACTTGGAATCGGCTTCGAAGTAGACAGCAATGGAACTTCCGTAAATCTGCGGCTGGCGCGTGCCCGGGAAAGGTAGAACGACCGAGCAGGGAACCGCCACGATGTGATAGTCGTACTTGTAACCTGGCTGCCCTTGAGAATTGTGCACCAGAGAAGGGCATCCGTTCTGATCCGGCTGGTTGACGTTCCAGAAGCTTCCCAGATGGACCGCGCGCACGTGCATGCCGGTAATGTTCAGCACTGCGTCCCTGAAGGGCTGGAACTCAACCCCGACGCTGGCCTGCACGCCGTAAGGCGGCTTATGGTCCCTGGCGAAGCGCGCAATCACCGAATCGCCGAAGAATCCGCAGGTGGCCAGGAACCCGTTGGGGCAGAACCCGGCCGGCGTCGCATCGGGATACGTCCCCTGGGCCTGGCCCGGCGCCAGCAGGCTTTCGAGTGCGAAGTTGGTAAGAGAAGGGGCGCTGGCAAAGGCGAACAAACGCGTCTTGGCGTTGAGCGTATTTTGCTTGGCCTCGCGCCCGGGATAAGGCCCGATGGTTCCGCCGCAGGAGGGAATCTGGCACATCAGTAGGGGAGATGGAATGGTCCCGTAGAAAATGCCGCCGCCGCCGCGAATCACCAATCCCGAGTGTCCACCTGGAGACCAGGCGAATCCCGCGCGAGGATTGAAGTTCTTGTTGGTATTGTTCAGCGCGGCGCTCGGCCAGTTTTCGCCTTCCCACCGCAGCCCGTAGTTGAAGGTGAAGTTCGGCCTCACCCGCCACCTGTCCTGTACGTAGAGCGCCTGATAGGTATGTGCGAGTACACCCTTGGCCTGATTGCGGATCGCGGAGTCGATCGCGCCGCCCTGATACACCGAAGTATTGATGGTCGGCTCGGTATAGTTCGACGCAGCATCGAAGCGCTGAAAGAAAATTACGAAAGGATGCGGGCACAAGCCCGACGGGGCCGCGCAGGGAGAAACAGCTCCGTCACTCCCCAGGAACGCACCCAGGCTGGCGAAGTCCGCCTCAAAGGGATAGAACAGCGGAAACGACTCGGTGGTGGTGACGTGATTGAAGTCCCCGCCGAACTGAATGGTGTGGTTTCCCCGGGTCTTGGTTACGTCATCCAGGAACTGGTAGCGACCCTCTTCATAGAAATCCGGATTGCCGCGGTTCACGCCCAGGGTAAACAGGTTGGAAACTTCCAGGTGCGGCTGCGTACTGGTCGTAGGGAAGTCAAAGAAGCGGTGCGCATACTGGAAGCGTGCCTCATTGACCAGCGAACTGGAAAACACCGACGTCAGGTTGCCCACCACCGACTGGTCGCGGAACGAGTTGTTCTTGAACCCGGAGGGCAGGTCGAATCCGTCGTTCAGCGGCGAGAGGTTGGTCGAGCGCTGGTCGTTGATAAAGTAGCGTACAAACATCGAATGCTTGTCGGTAAAGGAGTGGTCGATCCTGCCCAGCCCGCTGTCGTAGTTGATTACGCGATTGACGTGCAGGTTCTCGGGCGGCAACCCGAACACTTGCGTCTTTACATTGTTGATGGCCGTCAGGTTGTCGAGTACGGCAACGTTATAGAACGGCGATTCGATGTGCCGCTGGCCTTCGTAGTTCGCGAAGAAGAAAGTCTTATCCTTGCGAATCGGTCCGCCAATGGTGCCTCCAAACTGGTTCTGCCGCAGCTTGTTGAAGCCTTGTCCGGCAAGGGGACTTTTGGCATCCAGCGCGTCATTGCGGAAGTACTCATAAAGCGATCCGTGCACATTGTTGGTTCCGCTCTTGGTGATGACGTTGACAATCCCGCCCACGGCCCGTCCGAATTGCGCGCCGTAATCGCTGTTGATGACGCGGAATTCCTGCACCGCTTCCTGCGAAGGCGTGGTTTTCTGGATGCCGGAGGCGGTCGACATGTTGTCGGCGCCATCCACGGCCACGAAGTTGTAGTGAATGTTCTGCCCGGCAAAACTGAGCTTGGTCACCGGCTCGATAATCACATCCGTACTGCCCGAGGTGGTGTCGCCGATGGTGACGCCGGGGGCAAGCAGCGCGAAATCGATGAATTGCCGCCCATTCACCGGCAGATTGGCAATCTTCTGCTGGTCAATCACCGTGCTCACCATGGTGCGCGTGGGTTCAGCCACTTCGCCCACATCCTGCACCGTCACTTTCTCGCTCACCTGCCCGGGCGCGAGCGCGAAATCGAGGTTGGCGCTGCCGCCCACATCGAGATGCACCTTCTTCGCCTGTCTCTGGAAGCCGGGCTTGTCGGCGGTGAAGGTGTAATCGCCGACCGGAAGGGAGGAGAACTGGTAGTCTCCGGTGGGGGTTGCGGTCGTGGTGCGAGAGAATCCGGTGGCGGCATTCTGCGCCGTCACCGTCGCCTGCGGAATCGCGGCCCCGGTCTGGTCATAGACCCGGCCCTCGATGGTCACCGTCACGACCTGCGCTGGCAGCGAAACCGCCAGCAGCGCCAGGCCCAGCCCCAAGCTCAAGGCGCGAACCGAACCGCCCAACACTATCTTCCTCATGCAGCGCTCCATAAGAGTCCTCCGTGTCGGCCAGCTAAGGTTTTTCGTCCCACATCAGTGGTTTTCGGTCAGTTTTCTTCTTCCCCCCGCGAACTGTTGCCATGCGAATTCTGGGCTTGCATGACTTCACTCAACCGCCGTTCCGAGTCGTCCAGATGACGCCCCAAAAGAGCGGCGCACTGCTTCAATTTCCCGCCTGCCAGTAGTTCGTAGATCCTGCGGTGTGCGGGAACCAGCCGGCTGGGGTCTTCGTGGCTCAAATCCACCAGCACCATCCCCATGCGCACTTCCCCCACCAGCTTCTGATAGAAGGACTCCAGGCGCTTATTGCCATGAAACCGCACCAGCAGGGAATGAAAGTGCAGGTCATGGCCCACCGCTCGCATCCAGTCGCGCTGTCGCACCGCGCGCTCATAGCCTTCGAGTTCCGCCCGTAACTCCGAAAAAACAGGGTGCCCGGTCTTCGCCGCCAGAACTGCGGGAATCTCCAGCATTCTGCGCAACTGGTAAATCTCCCGCACGTCACCGGGAGAGAGTTGCGAGACCGCGACCCCGCGATGGATGCTGCGCTTGAGCAATCCCTCGAGCGACAAAATGCGCGTCGCCTCGCGCATGGTATTGCGCGATACCCCGAGCGAAGCGGCCAGCGGCACCTCCTGCAGCGACGTACCCGGGCGCAGGTCTCCCGTAAGGATCCGCTGCCGCAAAATCGCCGCTACCTGATCGGCAACACTGACCCGGTGTATCTGTGCGCGATCCATGAAGACGAGTGAAGACTTGAAATGAGTAGGCAGGCATGGTGCCCCCGATTGTTCACGATGTCAAGTGTTGAACAATTCAACGGAAAGCATCGCAGGTCGCCCCCGTGCGCCCTGCCTCGAATCGCAGCTCCGCTGTCTCATGTATGATTTTGCTGTTCGACGCGCTGAGCCTTGTCTTCCCGCTTCCAGGAAGTCATGGGGAAAGATGATTTTCGGACGGCCGCAGGGGCTCACGAATCGCAGGTATTGAGGCGTCCAATTGTCCTTGGTTGAGACAGACAGGTTCGACGAACCGGACGTTGAGGCCGCTCTCTCCCGTTTCCCGCTTTCGCGCGGCGCTGCCTTGCGCCTGCTGCGCCTAAGCGACCACCAACTGCCCGCCCTGCTCGCCGCCGCGCGCGCCGCCAAAGAGCGATTCAAGCCGGGCGCAGTCACCTACTCCCGCAAAGTCTTTCTGCCCCTTACCAACCTGTGCCGCGACTATTGCGGATACTGCACCTTCCGCCGCGACCCGGGGGATCCCGGCGCCCACACCATGACGCCGGAAGAAGTACTGCAAGTGGCGCGGGAGGGCGAAAAACTGGGCTGCACGGAAGCGCTCTTCAGCCTGGGCGACAAACCGGAACTCCTGTTTCCCGAGATGCGGCGGACCCTTCGCCGGCTGGGCTACCACTCCACGCTCCAGTACCTGGAAGCGATGTGTGAACTCGTCTTGCGCGAGACCAGCCTGCTGCCGCATCCCAACCCTGGATTACTCAGCGCGGACTGGATCGCCCGCCTCTCCGCGGTCTCTCCCAGCATGGGCCTGATGCTCGAAACCACCAACGCGTCCCTGCTCGCTCCCGGCGCCGCCCATGACAATGCGCCCGACAAGCTCCCCGCCAGGCGCCTGCGCACCATCGAAGACGCCGGCCGGCAGGGTGTTCCCTTCACCACCGGTCTTTTGATCGGAATCGGAGAGAGCCTCGAGGACCGCATCGACACGCTGCTCGCCATCCGCGATCTCGACCAGCGTTACGGCCATATCCAGGAAGTGATCGTACAGAATTTCCGTGCCAAGCCGACCACTCCAATGCGAAACTGGCCGGAGCCGACTTCCGGAGAAATGATGCGCACTGTGGCCGTGGCGCGGCTCCTCTTGCCCAACGTCAACATTCAGGCGCCCCCGAACCTTTCCGCGCCGCACTATGAAGACTTGCTCGATGCCGGCATCAACGACTGGGGAGGCATCTCGCCGCTGACCCCGGACTTCATAAACCCGGAAAAACCCTGGCCGCACCTCGCCCAGCTCGACGAGCGCACCCGGTCGAAAGGACAAGTCCTGCAGCAGCGTTTGCCCGTCTATCCGGAGTTCTTGCCTCGATTGAGCTCCCGCCCCGCTTTGCTGGCGAAGCGTCTTGCCGAAGCGGCCGACGAACAGGGCTACGTCCGGAGGTGCGCCGCATGATCGTGGTCCTCACCGGAGGAACCGGCGGCGCCAAATTTGTTGATGGTCTGCGCCAGGTCGTCTCGCCCCACGAACTCACTCTCATCGTCAACACCGGCGACGACCTCGAATGGTGGGGGCTCTACGTTTCCCCCGACATCGATTCCATCACCTATGTTCTGGCCGGCATGCTGAGCAAGGAGCGTGGCTGGGGTGTGAAGGGCGATACCTTCTTCTGCCTTCAGGCTATGGGACAACTGGGACAGCCCATCTGGTTTCATACCGGCGACCGCGATCTTGCCGTTCATCTGTTACGCTCCAGGCTCCTCACACACGGAAAAACGCTGAGTGATGCGACCACCGAGATCTGCACCCGCCTGGGCGTACAGGCGCGCATTTTGCCGATGACCGACTCCCGTGTGGAAACGCGCGTCATGACCCCGGTCGGGGAACTCAGCTTCGAAGAGTATTTCGTTGAGCGCTGGTACCAGGACCCGGTTGAGTCCGTGCGTTTTGCCGGGGCTGCCGACGCCGAGCCCGCACCCGGCGTGATTGAAGCCCTGCGTACGGCAAGCGCCGTGATTCTCGCACCCAGCAATCCGGTGACCAGCATCGGGCCCATCCTGGCGGTTCCGGGAATTCGCGAGGCGTTGCGCGAGACCCGCGCCCCGGTCGTTTCCGTCTCGCCCATCGTCGGAGGCGCGGCCGTTTCCGGCCCCGCCGGCGCGCTCATGGCGGCGCAGGGACTGCCGGTCTCGATTGCCGGAGTTGCGCAGGCTTATCAAGACTTTCTCGACATCCTTGTCGCAGACGTGCGCGACTCTCAGGAAGCCGCGCAACTCCGTGATTCAGGCTTCCGTGTCGAGTGCACACGTACCATCATGCGAACAACTGAAGATAAGGCTGAACTGGCGCGCGCCGTCATGGCTCTCGTCGCTGGAGGAACCAGCGCCCAAGGTGCTTCGGACCCATCATGATCCTCATCCCGGTAAAGAATCTGTCCCACGCCAAGCAGCGCCTGGCGGCCGTCCTCGATCAGCCTTCCCGCACTGCTCTTGCCCGTGCCATGTTGCTCGACGTCCTGGAAGCTCTGCACTCCTGGGCCGCCCGCCCCGAGGTCGCTCTCGTCACCAGCGATCCCTATGCTCTTGAACTGGCACATTGCTTCGCCTTCGCTGTCCTTCCCGACACTGCCAACATCAGCGAAACCGACGCCATCGAGATGGCCACGCGCGCCTTGGAATCCTGCGGAGTCCGAAGCAGCCTGGTTATCCCGGCTGACATCCCCTTGATCCAGGTCTCGGAGCTCGAGGTGATTCTTGACGCGGCGCCCCACGAGGGCTCAGTCCTGGTCCCCGCCGCCGACGGACGCGGCACCAACGCCGCCTTCCGCAGCCCTGCAGGACTGTTTCCTTTGCGCTTCGGCAACGACAGTTTCCAACCCCACCTCGCCGCCGCCAGGGCCACCGGCAATCCCTGTCTGGTGCTGTCGTTCCCGGGCATCGCTTTGGATATCGACAATCCCGCCGATCTCCTATGTCTAGCCGCGGCTCCCGGCCAGACCCACAGCCAGCGCCTGCTTCGCGAATGGAACCTGACCGATTTGCCCCTGGTCGCCAATGAATGACGACCAGCTCTCGAGCGCACCTCGGAGCGGCCTGTAGAGACGGAGGGACACTGCGTCTCTAAAGAATCGATCGTGGAAGCTCGTCAAGCTGCGCAGCGTCGAAAGACAGAGCCGGCGGCGTCGACACACCCGGGCGCAACAAAAAACATGTTTGACCCGCCGCCAACATGCATAATCTGAGAATCCCTACCATGCAACCCGCCCTCCAGGTCTTTCCCATCGCCCTCCCAGACGAAATCCGCCCCGGCGACAACCTGGTCGGGAAAATCCTAATCGCCCTGCAACTAAACAGACTTTGCTTCCGACAAGGCGATATCCTCATCCTCAAGCACAAAGTCGTTTCCAAAGCCGAAGGGCAACTGGTTTCACTCGACAGCGTCCAACCGTCTCCGGCTTCCCGTGCCTGGGCCCGCCGCCACAACCTGGACGCTCGTGTCGTGGAGCTGGCCCTCGAGCAGAGCAGGCGTATTGTTCGTCGCAAGCGCGGTGTTCTCATCACCGAGACCGCCCAGGGCCTGGTCTGCGCCAACAGCGGCGTCGATGTCTCTAACGTGGATGGCGGCCGGCACGCCCTGCTGCTCCCCGCCGACCCCGACCGCTCGGCGCAGCGCATTCACCGCGCCCTCAAAAAACGTCTGCAACTTTCAATCCCCGTTCTCATCACTGATACGTTCGGGAGACCCTGGCGTGAGGGACTCACCGAGGTCGCCATTGGCATCGCCGGCATGAAGGCCATTCACGACCATCGCGGCCGCCGTGACCCGAGCGGCTACACTCTGCGCGCCAGCCTGGAGGCCGTTGCCGACGAACTGGCCTGCGCGGCGGGATTGGTCTGCGGTAAGCTGGCTCGTACTCCCGCGTGTATGATTAGGGGTTTCCGGTATCGCCCGGCGCCTGGTACTGCGCGCGAGCTGCTCCGCCCTGCGGCCACCGATCTGTTTCGCTAAGATACTGTCGTATCCGAGGGCCCATGCACGACCGGCCACAAATCGAGCTCGAAAACTTCCCGTCGCTGGGGTGGTCCGATGTTGTTCCGCGCCTTTCTCCCTCGATACGCGGCGCTCTCGAGCTCGTCCTCGAAACCCTGGACGGCGCTTCCCTCTCCCGGGACCAGGCGCTCGAACTCGCCCGCACCGAAGGAGATGATCTCGTCGGTCTCCTGGTGGCTGCCAACGGCCTGCGCCAGGAACTCGCGGGCAACATCGTCACCTATGTAGTCAACCGCAACATCAATTTCACCAACATCTGTTTTGTGGGGTGCAAGTTCTGCGCCTTCAGCCGCGGACCGCGCGAGTCCGACACCTATTTTCTAAGTCCCGATCAGGTCGCCCAGAAAGCCATCGAGGCCCGTCAACTCGGCGCCACCGAAGTCTGCATCCAGGGCGGACTTCCCCACGGCCTGCCGCCGTTCTACTACCGCGACATCCTGCGTGCCGTGAAGCGCGCCACCCCGGGCATGCACATCCACGCCTTCTCCCCGATGGAGATTATGTACGGCATCGAACTGACCGGCATGCCCCTGGCGGATTACCTGACCATGCTGCGCGACAACGGACTCGACACGCTGCCCGGTACCGCCGCCGAAATTCTTGACGATCAGGTGCGCTTGATCCTATCCCGCAACAAGCTCACCACCGAACAATGGAAGCAGGTCATTCGCACCGCCCACCGTTGCGGCATCCGCAGCACCTCCACCTTGATGTACGGACACATTGAGACTCCTACCCATTGGGTAAACCAACTGTCGCTGCTGCGCGAAATCCAGGACCAAACCGGGGGCTTCACCGAGTTCGTCCCCCTGGGCTTCGTTCACCAGAACACGCTCCTCTACCACCAGGGTCTTTCCCGCCCCGGTGCAACCCTGGCCGAGCACCTGAAGATTCACGCCCTCGGCCGGATCTTGCTTGCCGGCAGCATCCACAACATTCAGGTGTCGTGGGTCAAACTCAATCGCCGGCTTTCGCAACTCTGCCTGCAGGCTGGAGCCAACGACTACGGCGGCACGCTGATGGAAGAAAACATCTCCCGCGAAGCCGGCGCCACCGCCGGACAGTACACCAGCCCCGAAGATTTTCAGTCGCTGATTCTCGAAACCGGGCGCATTCCCGCCGAACGCAACACCAGTTACTCGCGCATTCAGATCAAGCTGCCGCTCGTGGAACTGGTTCTCGAGCAATCGCTCCAGCCGGAGTTTGCGTGAGCCGCCCCATTGCGGTGCTCGGCGGTACTGGCCCCGAAGGCTTCGGCCTGGCCTTGCGCTGGGCGCGCGCCGGAGAAACCGTCATCATCGGATCGCGCAACGTCCAGCGTGCCCAGGAGGCCGCCGCCAAAATCAAGGACAAGATCGGCCCCCAGGCCAACGTCTGGGGCGAAGAAAATGCCTCCGCTTGCGCGGGCGCCGACCTCGTCGTCCTCACCGTTCCCTTCGAGGGCCACGCCCAGCTGCTCAAGCAACTGAAGCCGGCGTTTCGTTCCGGCACCATCGTCATGGATGCCACCGTGCCGCTTGCCGCCAGTGTCGGCGGACGCGCCTCGCGCACTCTCGGCGTCTGGCAGGGATCGGCCGCCCAGGAAACCGCCGAACTGGTACCGAACGGAGTCAGGGTCGTGGCCGCTTTTCAGAATGTTTCCGCCGAGTTGCTGAACGCAGACGGACCGGTGGAATGCGACGTCCTCGTCTGCAGCGACGACCCGGACGCCGCCCAGGTTGCGCGCGCGCTCGCCGCCCGGATTCCCGGCGTCCGCCCGCTCGACGGCGGCAAGCTCGAGAATGCCCGCATCGTCGAGCAGATCACCGCCTTGCTGATCGGCCTGAACATTCGCAACAAGGCCCATACCGGTATTCGCATCACCGGCTTGCCAGAAGCCGCTTGCAGGTAGCTCCGACCGGGGTCCAGCGATGAATGAACCGATCCCTGAACCCGCCATCCAGTTTCGCCAGGTTTCCTATCGCTTCGACGGCGGAACCGAACTCCTCGACAACCTCGATCTCGACGTCCGCTCCGGCGAAACGCTCATTCTGCTGGGCAAAAGCGGCTCCGGCAAAACCACCACCCTCAAGCTCATCAATCATCTTCTGGTTCCCACCCGCGGCGAAATCCGGGTCCAGGGAAGATCCACGCGCCAATGGGACCCGATCCGCCTGCGCCGCAGCATCGGCTACGCCATTCAAGATGTCGGCCTCTTCCCCCATTTCACCGTGGAGCGCAATATCGGTCTGGTGCCCGAGATCGAAGCCTGGCCGCAACCCCGCATCCGACAACGAGTCGAAGAGCTGATGCAACTCGTCGGACTCGACCGCCAGCTCGCCCCCCGCTATCCCCGCGAGCTTTCCGGGGGACAGCGCCAGCGCGTCGGCGTGGCCCGCGCCCTCGCCGCCGATCCCCCCATTCTCCTGATGGACGAGCCCTTCGGCGCTCTCGATCCGGTCACACGCGCGCAGCTGCAACGCGAGTTTCAAGCCCTGCAACAGCGCCTGAAAAAGACCGTTGTCTTCGTCACTCACGATCTGCGCGAAGCCCTGCTTCTCGGCACGCGCATCGCCCTGATGGAAAACGGCAGGCTGATTGTCACCTTGACGCCGGAGGAATTCCTGCATTCGAAAGAGCCTGCGGTGAGGTTGTACATAGATGCCTTCGGCGCGAACGGAACCGGCTTTTCTTAGGATCTTTGCGGCCTTTCTCAGCGCCTTTTCGAGTTACAAGGTCCAGGCTTTTTGGAGGAACCTCCAATGAACGTCCTTGAATTCATCGCGCAGAATCACATCGAAGTGCTGGAGCTTACGGTGCAGCACTTGTGGCTGGTTACGGTGTCCATCTTTCTTGCGGTGCTCATCGGCATCCCGCTGGGCATTCTCATCACGCGCCATCCGGTGCTGAGCAAGCCCATCCTCGGCGGCGCCAACATCATTCAGACCATCCCCAGTCTCGCCCTGTTCGGATTCCTTCTCCCCGCCCCCTGGATCGGCGCCCGCGCGGACCGCCTCGCCATCCTCGCGCTCACCCTCTACGCGCTGCTCCCGCTGATTCGCAACACCTCGACCGGAATCGCCGGCGTCGACCGCGCGGTGGTCGAAGCCGGACGCGGCATGGGCATGACCGACCGCCAGCTCCTGCTGCGCGTCGAACTCCCGCTGGCGTTGAGTGTCATCATCGCCGGCATCCGCGTAGCGGCTGTCATTTCGGTCGGGCTCGCCACCATCGCCGCCGCCATCGGCGCCGGAGGCCTCGGGGAATACATCTTCCGCGGCCTCGCCATGGTTAACAACCAGGTCATCCTCGCCGGAGCCATTCCCGCCGCCCTGCTGGCCATCCTCGCCGACCAGGTGCTGGGATGGCTCGAACGCCGCCTGACCCGATAACCCAGCCGCACCACCCGGTTCGGGCCTTTACGGCACTTCTCAGCGTCCTTTGCGATCTATTAGGCTCTTCCGGAACCCGGTACTAGGTACCAGGCATTAAATCCTGCTACCCTTGAAATCGGTTGAAACGCCTTCTCCTGCTCGCGCTCATCTTGCTGCTGGCCGCCTGCCTTCCCCCGCGCGAAAACCGCCTCGTCATCGGATCCAAGAACTTCACCGAACAGCTCATCCTCGGCGAAATCCTCGCTCAGCAGATCGAGAACAAAACCCAGCTCACCGTCGAGCGCAAGTTTTATCTCGCCGGCACATTCATCTGCCACCAGGCCATCCTGGGCGGACGCATTGATCTGTACCCGGAATACACCGGCACCGCTCTAACCGCGATTCTGAAGGACCACCCCCAAGGCACACGCGAACAGGTCTACCAGCGGGTGCAGGACGAATACCTGCGACGTTTCCAACTTTCCGTTGGCCCAGCGCTCGGCTTCAACGACACCTTCGCCATTGAAATCCGCGGCGACGACGCCCGTCGCCTCCACCTCAGCAGCGTCTCACAAGCCGCCCAGTACGCCCCCACCTGGCGTGCCGGCTTCGGATACGAATTCATGGAGCGCACCGACGGCTACCGGGGACTCGCCGCGACCTACGGCCTGCGTTTCGCCGAACCGCCGCGCATCATGGACCTCGGCCTGCTCGCCCGCGCTCTCAAAGACCGCCAGATCGACCTCGCCGCCGGCAATACCACCGATGGCCTCATTCCCGCTCTCGACCTCTTCGTCCTCGACGACGACCGCCACTACTTTCCACCCTACGAAGCGGTTCCCATCGTGCGCGGTGAAGTGTTTGCCCGCCATCCCGAGGTCAAAGCAGCACTCGACGCACTCGCCGGAAAAATTTCCGACAACGATATGCGGCAGCTGAACTATGCCGTCGACGGCCAGCACCGCGACGCAAAAGAAGTAGTTCGCGACTTCCTGCATCGCAAAGGACTGTCTTGACGTCCGAGTCCGACGTCCCCCGTTACATCAACCAGATCGCATCCACGTCCACAATCAGGTGCGTCCGGGGAATCTTCTGCTGCACCGCGTAAGCCAGCATGGCCCGCAACAGCGCGTTCAGTTTCTCCCGGCTTGGCGACTTGAGGACGAAGTGATAACGATAGTCGCGCTTCAGACGCACTATGGGCGCCGCGGCCGGACCCAGCACCCGGATTCCCTCATGCCGCGTGCTCACAAGCCATTTGCCGAGCAGTCCCGACCACTTCAGCGCCTCATCCAGCTTGTCGCTGCGCACCAGCACGTTGGCCAGCGCGCTATAGGGGGGATAATGCATCCAGCTGCGGAAGCGCAGCTCTTTGTCATAAAACCCGGCAAAATCGTGCTGCGCCGCATACTGCACCGCGTAGTGATCCGGAAAGTACGTCTGCAGCACCACCTTGCCCTTGGTTTGCCCGCGCCCTGCCCGTCCCGCCACTTGGGTGAGCAGCTGAAAGGTTCGTTCGGCGGCGCGGAAATCCGGCAACCCCAGCGCCATGTCGGCTCCCACCACGCCCACTAGGGTCACGCCGTGGATGTCATGCCCCTTGGCGATCATCTGTGTACCCACCAGCAGATCGAGTTCGCCCTCGTTCAACGCATTCAAAACCCGCTCAAAGTCCTCCCGCCCGCGCACGGTGTCGCGGTCGAGCCTCCCGATCCTCGCCTGCGGAAACATCCCATGCAGCAATTCCTCCAGCTTCTCCGAACCGGTTCCGAGAAAATAGACATACTCGCTGCCGCACTGCCCGCACATCTTCGGCACCGGAGCGGTGAACCCGCAGTAGTGGCACTCCATGCGATGCGAGCGCTTGTGATGCGTGAGCGCCACCGCGCAGTTCCGGCACTCCATCTTGCTGCCGCAACTGCGGCACAGCACCAGGGGAGAAAATCCGCGGCGGTTGAGCAGCACCATCACCTGCTCCCGGCGCTCCAGGCGTTCCCGGATCTCCTCCGCCAGCTTGCGCGAGATCACCTGCTCGCCGCCCGTCGCCTGAAACTCCTGCCGCATATCAATAATTTCCACTTCGGGCAGCGGACGCCGCTCCACCCGGTCGGGCAGTTCGACGAGCGCATATTTGTTCTTCTGCGCGTTATGGTACGACTCGAGCGACGGCGTCGCCGATCCCAGCACCACCACCCCGCCCGCCATCTTGGCGCGCATCACAGCCACATCGCGCGCGTGGTAGCGGGGCGTCTCTTCCTGCTTGTAAGAGGAGTCGTGCTCCTCATCCACGATCATCAGCGCGAGATCCGCCACCGGGGCGAACACCGCCGAACGCGTGCCCACCACCACACGCGCCTCGCCCCGCTTAATGCGATGCCACTGTTCCGCCCGTTCCTGGTCGGAAAGCGCGGAATGCAGAATGGCGACTTCATCTCCGAAGACCTGGTGGAGATCGGCGGCAACGGCCGGCGTCAACCCGATTTCCGGCACCAGCAGGATGGCCGAACGTCCCGCTTCGAGCACCGCGCGCATACCCGCCAGGTAGACCGCCGTCTTGCCCGATCCCGTCACCCCGTGCAGCAGCATCCCCCTGAACTTGCGCACCTCGACTGCTGCGCGGATCCGCTCCAGCGCCCCCTGCTGCGACGCATTGAATTGAAAATCAAATGGTGACGGCCGCGGCTTCGCTGTCGACATGGTGAACGACGCCGGCTCTTCGATGATTTCGACAAGCCCTCGCTTCACCAGGGTTCCCAGGGTGCTGCGCGGCACCTCGAGCGCGTGCAGTGTCTCCACTTCAAGCCGGCCGCCGGCCGCAGCCAGCGTATCCACGATCAGGCGTTGATTGCCGTTGAGCCTGCCTTCCGCACTCTGGAGCAGAGCCACTCGCACAGTACGCGCCGCATCCTGCGCCTGCGATGCGTCCTCGCGCACGATCCACTTCTTGCGCACCATGCCGTTCAGCAGCGACCGCGAGGCCCGGGTCGCCCCCCGCAGGCTCTGCTCCCTCACGGCCTCGCGCTCCGACAGGTAGTCGAGCACGCGAAATTCCGTCACCTGTTCTTCCGGACTCTTGCGAGCGCGCGGGGACGATCCCGACATTCCCGCCATGTGCAGCGCCATCTGTCCCGCTTCCCCTATGCGGTAGGTAAGCGTGCGCTTGAACTCCGCGCCCAGCGGCAACATGGTGCGGAAAACTTCGCCCAGCGGAGCGAGATAGTAGTCGGCAATCCATCGCCCCAGGCGAATCAGTTCCCCGTCGAGCACCGGCGCCGCGTCAAGCACACGGATGACGTTCTTGGCAGCAACCGACGGAGCGCGATCATGCGCAGCCACCACCACGCCCGACAAGCGCTGCTGCCGAAAGGGCACGAGTACCCGCCCGCCGACCACGGGTTCCACTCCGTCCGGCACACGGTAGGTGAACGCCATGTTCAGCGGAACGGGCAGGGCAACGTCGCAAAATTCGGGCATGCTGAGGCATCGTAACATCCAGACGCAGCGACAGCCGCCTCGACTGTCCTGCGAGCGAAGTGCGGCAGCCCTCCCACCCGTCCCGCAGAGAGGCAGCTCCTCTGCGTCACCTTTCGACCGAACCGGTTGTCAGGAAAATAAAGACGCAGCAAAGCTGCGTCGCTAGTCGCTACAGACCTAAAAGAAAAATTCGCATCAGGGCGCCGCTCAGGAGCGCAGTGTCTTCTTTTCGCTCGGACGCGCCCTACGGGGTGTTAGGCACTTCCAGTCCCAGCTCTTTCATCACCATCTGCAAATCCTTCCACGTTTCCTTCTTCTGTCGCGGATCGCGTAACAGAAACGCCGGATGATAGGTGACCGCCAGCTTCGTCCCCCGGAAGTCGTACCAGCGGCCGCGGAACTCCGCCATGGGGGCGTTGATGGCCAGCAACGTTTTCGCCGCCACCGCTCCCAGCGCGACAATGGCCCTGGGATGAATCACTTCGATCTGCCGCATAAGAAACGGCGAACAGGTTTCACACTCATCACGCTCGGGCGTACGGTTGTTGGGCGGACGGCACTTGATAATGTTCGCGATGTACACGTCCTCGCGCCGCAGGCCCATGGCCTTGATCATGTTGTTGAGCAGCTGACCAGCCCGGCCCACAAACGGTTCGCCCTGCATATCCTCGTCGGCGCCCGGCGCTTCTCCGATGAACATGAGTTCCGCCCGGGGGTTGCCCACGCCAAAGACAATCTGCTTGCGTCCCTGCTTGTGCAGACGGCAGCGCGTGCAGTCGCCCAGATCTTCACGGACAAGGCGCAGCGCTTCCGCCGCATTCGCGGCGCTCTTCTCCGGCCTGGGCACCACGAATAATTCGGCCTCACCGGCCACAGCTTTCGCTTTAAGCGGCATTTCCTCTCGCTGTTCTGGCTGGATTTCGGGGATCGTACCCGCAGTCTGGCGGCGGTAGAAATCGTAGATCCCCAGCTCGTTGTAAAAGCGAATGCGCTCCGCCAACGCGCGCTTCATCTGGGGATCAAGGGTGAGGGGCATGTGCGACGACTATTGTAGCGTGGCAGAAGAGCGCGTGCCGGCAAGATAAAACGCGCTTTAGCGCCTGAGGGGGTTTTTGCCGGGACAGGACCAAGGCCATGCTGTCGCCTTACTCTTTGGAGACCACCGAGCGTTTCCGCAACCTCACCACCTGCTCCAGCACCCGTTGCGCCACTTCCCATTTGCTGGTCTCCAGCACTTCGACCACGTCCTCATGCGTAATGATGCTCACCGCGTTGCGTTCGGAATCGAAACCCACCCCGTCGCGCGACACATCGTTCACCACAATCGCGTCGAGCGACTTCGAACTCAGCTTCTTGCGCGCATTCTCCAGCGCGTTTTCGGTCTCGGCGGCAAAGCCCACGACGATCTGCGAGGTCCTCTTCCGCCCAATCTCCGCCAGAATGTCAGCGGTGGGCTCGAGCTCCAGCGACATCGGCCCCGTACGCTTGATCTTCTGCGATGCGGCAGCCTTGGGCCGGTAGTCGGAAACAGCGGCAGTTTTAATGACAATGCTCGCCTCAGGCAGCAGCCTCAGCACAGCCTGGCGCATCTGCTCGGCCGATTCCACGCGCGTCACTTCGGCCCCTCCAGGCGGATCTATATTCGTAGGCCCGCTCACCAGCAGAACGCGCGCCCCGCGCCGCAAAGCCGCTTCCGCCAACGCGTATCCCATCCGTCCGCTGGAACGGTTGGTGAGGTAGCGCACCGGATCAATCTTCTCCCGCGTCGGGCCGGCCGTGATCAGCACCGTTTCCCCGGCCAGTTGCTGCGACGCGCCCAGCGCCTCCATCACCGCCGCCACGATGAGTTCGTTCTCCGCCAGCCGCCCCGGCCCGGTCATGCCGCATGCCAGATATCCGCTCCCCGGTTCAATGACTCTCACTCCCCGCTTGCGCAGGATCTCAAGGTTTGCCTGCGTCGCCGGATGGTTCCACATGTTCACGTTCATGGCGGGAGCCACCACCACGGGAGCCGTGGTCGCAAGGTAAAGGGTGGTGAGGAAGTCGTTCGCCATCCCCTGCGCGAACTTGCCCAGCACGTCAGCTGTGGCGGGAACCACGACCAGGGCATCGATGGCCTGCGCCACCGCCATATGCTCGACCGCCGAATCGATATTCGGCTGCTCGGCGCCCGCGCCAAACAACTCGGTAATGACTTTTTCTCCGGAAAGAGCGGCAAAGGTAAGAGGCCGGATGAACTCCTGCGCGGCGCGGGTCATGATCACCTGCACGCGGATGCCGCGCTCCTCAAGCAGGCGGACAACCTCCGCCGCCTTGTAAGCTGCAATGCCGCCGCTGACGCCGAGTGCAACCTTCATGGAAGAACTGCCTATTGCCGGTTTCCTGGCGGCAACGGCAAATTGCGCATCAGTCCGCCTTGATTCCCTTGTCGAGCGCTTCGCTGGCCACTTCGACCGCGCTCTTGGGAACTTCGGGGATCACCCACTTCACCTTGCCCGCCCGGATTTCATCCTGGGCGATGCGGCAGGGTTTGCGGGAAATGGTGTCAATTACCGGCGGCGCCCCGCCCTGCAGCTGTCTAGCCCGCCGGGCGGCGACCAGGATATAGCGGTAGTTGCTGTCGAAACCGTCCATCAACTTCATCGTATCCCCCTTTGTGGCTAGCGTTTGTCGCCAGCGCCCGCCGGTGCGAATGAAGCCAGAATCGGTTGCACGCGTTCCCGCACGTTCTGCAACCGGCAAGACTCAGCCCTGGCCACGGTCTCGCGTTCTCCAGCAGAAATTTGGCTTTCCGAGCGCTGCAGCTGCACAGCCAGCAAGATCGACTTCAGCAGCTCGACGGAAGGCTCCAAGCGGTCATTTACCAGAATATAGTCGTATTTCTCGTAATTCTCAATCTCACGGGCGGCGGTGGCCAACCGGCGGTCGATCACTTCAGCAGTGTCCAGACTGCGCTTGCGCAGCCGCGACTCCAGCTCCTTCCGGTTCGGAGGAAGAATGAAAATACTCACCGCCTGCGGCAGTTTTCGCTTGATCTGCTCCGCTCCCTGCACATCAATGTCAAGCAACAGATCCTTTCCCTCCTCCTCGGCCTGGCGCAGAAAACGCTTGGCCGTGCCGTAGTAGTTCCCGAACACGTCGGCATGTTCCAGGAACTCGTCCTCTCCGATCATCTTTTCGAATTCCGCCCGCGAAACAAAATAGTATTCCCGTCCGCTCTTTTCGCTGCCCCGCGCCGGCCGCGTGGTGTAGGACACGGAAAACTCCAGCCCCGAAACCTCTTTCAACACTTCGTTCACCAGGGTCGATTTGCCCGAGCCCGATGGCGCGGAAATGATAAACACGTTGGTCATTCCAGGTTCTGCACCTGCTCGCGCGCTTTCTCGATATCGGCCTTGATCGCCAGGCCCATCTCAGTAATCTTCAACGCTTCCCCCGCCAGCCCAGAGGTCTTGGACAGCAGCGTGTTGGCTTCGCGGTTCATCTCCTGCAGCAGGAAGTCCAGTTTCTTCCCCACCTCGGTACCTTGATCGAGCAACGCGGTGAAGTGGGTTACGTGTGTCTGCAACCGCACCAGCTCCTCGGAAACGTCGCTGCGATCCACCAAGAGAGCCGCTTCCTGCAGTAGCCGCTCCGGTTCCACCTGGGCGGCGATCATCTCCTGCATGCGGGTCTTCAGTTTTTCCAGGTAGGCCTCGAGAACCGCATGGCGGTGCTGCTCAACTCCGCGGCGCGCCCGCTCCACGTGGGCCATGCGCTGGCGCAACTCCTGTTCCGTGCCCCGGCCTTCCTCTTCGCGCATCTGGTTCAGTTTGTGCAGCGCCTCCTCCGCCTTCTCCAGCACGGCGGCATCGACCTCGCCGCTCTCCGGAAGTTCCGATCCTTCCATTGCGCCTGGCAGGCGCAGAATCGCGTTCAAGTCCGGTTCCGCGCCCACCCGAAATTCCTCCGCCGCCTTGCGAAAGGCCGCGATGTATCCCCCCACCAACCCGCGGTTCAGCGCGAACCCTTCACTCGCCCCGCGCTCCAGACTCAGGGTCAGCTCGACGTGCCCGCGCGCCAGCTTTTCCTTCAACAGGCGGCGCAGCTTCATTTCCAGACCGTCGCTGTCAGAGGGCATGCGGAAATGCAGATCCAGAAAACGATGGTTCACCGACTTGAGCGACAGGGTGAAGGCCAATTGACCGTTCACCTGTCCCTTCACTTGCGCGAATCCCGTCATGGAGCGGAGAGGCATAAAGAGATTGTCAATGGTCAATCAATGTCCCAGGGCCCATTGCCGGGAAGCGGGTTACTCCCATCGGCAAGGGAAAATTGAAAATGACC
The DNA here is from genome assembly GCA_035262225.1 of Terriglobales bacterium. Taxonomy (GTDB): domain Bacteria; phylum Acidobacteriota; class Terriglobia; order Terriglobales; family Acidobacteriaceae; genus DATFTE01. Next base: position 2,387 of record DATFTE010000260.1, on the reverse strand, counting down.
CATACCTACTGGCTCTGCACAAGCTTCGGACCGTCCACTTCCACGAACTGCAACTCGTAGAGCCGACGGTACGTGCCCAGCTTGCTCATCAACTCCTCGTGCGCGCCCACATCGCTGATCGTGCCGTTCTCGAGCACCACGATGCGGTCCGCCCGCCGCACGGTCGACAAGCGGTGGGCGATCACAAACACCGTGCGCCCCGCCATCAGGTTCTGGAGCGCCGACTGCACCAGCGATTCCGACTCGCTGTCGAGCGCCGAGGTGGCCTCATCCAGAATCAGGATGGGTGCATTCTTCAGCAGCGCGCGCGCAATCGCAATCCGCTGCCGTTCGCCTCCGGAAAGCCGCACTCCCCGCTCGCCGATCACCGTATCGTAGCCGCCGGGCATCTCCCCGATGAAGTCGTGCGCCAGGGCCGCCCGCGCCGCCTCTTCCACCCGCGCCTGCGAAACCGAGGGCTGCCCGTAGGCGATGTTGTTGCGAACCGTGTCGTTGAACAGCACCGTTTCCTGGGTCACGATCCCGATCTGCGAGCGCAACGATGCCAGCGAAGCCTCGCGCACGTCCCGCCCGTCAATCCGCAAGCTTCCTGCAGTCACGTCGAAGAATCGCGGAATCAGGTGCACCAGCGTGCTCTTGCCCGCTCCGCTCGATCCCACGATGGCCAGCACCTCCCCGGCCTTCACTTCCAGATTGATGTCGCGCAGCACTTCCCGGGCCCCTTCGCCGTTGGCCTCATAGGAAAAACCCACATCCTCGAATCGCACGCTGTGCGCGAAGGGCGGGAGCGGCTGGGCGCCTGCCTTCTCCCTCACTTCGTCCTGTGAGTCCATGAACTTGAAGATTTCCGACGAGGCGCCCATCGCCTGCTGAAAATTGTTGTTAAACAGCGCGAACTTGCGCACCGGATTGTACAAACTGAACACCGCCGCGATGAACGCCCCAAACGCTCCCAGGGTAAATTCGTTGTGCGCGATCTTGTCCCGTCCCAGCAGCAACAGCAGCGCGATGGCGATCGCTCCAAACACGTCCATCAGCGGCGAACTCAGCGCCACCGCGGCTACCGACCGCAAATTCGCCCGGAGCAGCCTCTGCGCCGCCTGACGGAACCGCGCCATCTCCCAGGATTCCATGCTGAAGGCCTTCACGATCCGGTTGCCGGTAATGGTTTCCTGCAGAATATTCTGGATGTCGGCCAGCTTGTCCTGCCCGCGCCGGGTCGTGTGTCTCACCCGCCGCCCGATCCGTACCGCCGAATAAATAATGAATGGAATAAACAGCACCAGCACCCAGGCCAGCTTTCGCCCCAGAATGATCACCGCCCCGGCGGTAAACAGAAACGTGAAGAATTGCTGCAGCCCTTCCGCCAGCACGCTCGACATCGCATACTGCACCCGCTCGATGTCGTTGATGATGGTCGAGATCAGAGTCCCGGTGGTGTGCTTCTGAAAAAACGCCGCCGAACGCCGCAGCACCGAGTCGTACAGATCGTTCCGCAGGTCGGTGATCATGCCAAAACCCGCGTGGTTCACCAGGTATGTGCCCAAGTAATCAAACAGCCCTTTCAGCACCGTGGAGGCCACGAGGGCATAGGCCACAATCGTCCAGGCATTATGAAAATGAGTCGGAACGAACTGCTGCAGGTAAATGACCCGCCCGCTGGGAAGGGTGAAGAGCTGAATATTGTCGGATCCGGACGAAGGGTTCAACACGCGGTCGAGAATGGGCTTGACCAGCACCAGACGAAATGCTTCGAGAAAGCCCACCGCCGCCAGCAGCAATACCCCCGGCAGCAGTTGCCACAGGTACGGCAGCACATAGCGCAGAAGCCGTGTCAATTGCCGCATAAGGGGCTCACGAATTGCCTCTGGATTTGCTCCACGGGCGTAGTGGCGAAGAGAGCGCAAACCTTTATTATTTATTCTACTGAACTTCGCCCGGCCGGGCGGCGACGCGCAACCACGCCTGCCGTGGAGCAGTCCGGCCCGATTCTAGTGCCGCACCGGGCCGGGGCCAAACAAATTCGACGTTACAAGATGAATTCCCGGATTGCGCTCAGATACCGCTCTCCCCCGACCGCCGCGTTATTCAGATGTCCCCCACCCTCGATCATGAAACATGACTTCGGTTCGCTCGCCGCCGCGAACAGACGCGCCGTCATCGAACACGGCACCGTCCAGTCCGAAGTGCCGTGCAGAAACAGCACTGGCATGCGCAGCCCCCCCACCTTGGCGATGCTGTCGAAGTGATTGCGCAACAGCCAAGGCAAGGGCAACAGCCCAAGCACCACCGCGTGCCGCGCCATATCGAAGACCGAAGTGAAGCTGCTCTCGACAATCACCCCTGCCGCCTCGGGATGACGCTTCGCCAACTCCACCGCCACTGCC
>DATFTE010000259.1:0-19835 GCA_035262225.1 Terriglobales bacterium | reverse complement strand
CCTGGTGAACGTAGCGGGCAGCTACTACGGCGTGACTTTTTACGGCGGAACCACGAATTCAACCTGCACGGTCGGTTGCGGAGTCGTTTACCGAGTAAACGACAGCGGCAAGTATGCGGTCCTCTACCGCTTTACCGGAGCGTCCGACGGGTGGCTTCCAACCGGAGGTTTGACCTCGGATGGCGCCGGCAACTTGTACGGCACGGCCCTGCTCGGCGGTACCGGAGACGGGGTAGTCTACAAAATCACGCCGTAATCACGACCGAGAACCAGGGTGCCCCAGGTTCGCGCCCGTTCTTTGGCCGCTAACCTGGGCGTCACCGGCAGCACGTTGCCGGCTGCTGGTATTGCACCCGGGACGCAGCCAGGCTGCGTCTCCAAGGCAACCCTCTCTGCCGATCGGTAGAGACGCGGCTGCGCTGCGTCCTTTCCGCGCTAGAATCCCCTTATGCGCATCACCAGTCGCCGCAAGGCCATCGCCTTCTTCCTGACCCTGGGCGTGGGCCTGGCCGCGGTTGCGGTTGCCGTCGGCATGGGATGGGTCATCCTCAACTGGCGCGAAGGCGTCAAAGTCTTTCTTGGCGTAATCTTTTTCGGCGCCATCATTGCCGGCATCATCCTCAACACGATATTTCTTGTCCGCGAAATCCGCCGCAACGAGCAGCACGACAGTTTCATCAACGCCGTCACCCACGAGCTGAAGACGCCCATCACCTCCATTCGCCTCTACCTGCAGACCCTGCAGCGCCGCGATGTGGATGAAGCCCGCCGCAAGGAGTTCTACCGCCTCATGCTCGACGACACCGACCGCCTGCTGGTTACCGTCGAGCAGGTGTTGCGCGCCGGCAAAGCGGGACACAAGAGGACCGAGCTGCTACGCTCCAACTTCGATTTCGCCGACCTGGTGCAGGATTGCGTTACCGCCGCCCGCACCAGCCACCACCTCGAACCCGAAAGTCTGCGCTTCGAGCGCACCGCCAACGGCTCCGCCGCCCGCGTCCTCGGAGATCCCGAGGAACTGCGCGCCGCGGTCTCCAATGTCATCGAAAATGCCATCAAGTATTCGGGAGAGAAGGTCGACGTCGCGGTCCGCGTCGAGCTGCCCGACGACGAGCACATCCTGCTCAGCGTGCGCGATCAGGGCGTGGGCATCCCCACCCACGAGTTGAAGCGCATCTTCAAGCGGTTTTACCGCGTCCCCAACCGTGCCCTGAGCAACGTCAAGGGAACCGGCCTGGGTCTTTTCATCGTCCGCGCCATCGCCAAAAAGCACGGCGGACGCGTCTTCGCCGAAAGCCCCGGCGAAGGTCACGGCACGACCGTAGTCATGGAACTTCCCCGGAGCGCCGTATGAGCCGGGTGCTGGTGGTCGAAGACGAAGCCCACCTGGCCAAGGGCCTGCGCTTTAACCTGGAAGCCGAAGGCCACTCCGTCGAAGTTTCGGGCGACGGCGAACAGGCGCTCGATCTCCTGCTCGCCAAGCGCGAAGAATTCGACGCCGTCGTGCTCGACGTCATGCTGCCCGGCAAAGACGGATTCTCGGTGGCGCGAGAACTGCGCGAAGCCCGGCAGTATGTTCCCGTCCTCATGCTTACCGCCCGCGGCAGCCCGGAAGACGTGCTCAAGGGATTCGCCTCCGGCGCTGACGACTACCTCCCCAAGCCTTTCGAACTGGCGATTCTGCTGGCCCGGCTCCAGGGCCTGTTGCGCCGCCGCGATTGGAGCCGGGAAAGCCACACCCAGCCGCCCAAGGCCCGGCCCGATGTCTCGGACTACGATGTGTTCTCCTTCGAAGACCGCTCCATCGATTTCGGCAAGCTCGAGCTGCGCGCCAAAGGCTCCACCGTCAAGCTCACGCTGATGGAAGCCGAACTCCTGCGCCACCTGGTGCGCAACGCTGGCCGCGTCGTCTCCCGCAAAGAAATTCTCGAGCAGGTCTGGGGCCTGCACGAAGACACCGACACGCGCGCCATCGACAACTTCATCGTCCGCCTCCGCCGCTACATCGAGGACGATCCCGCCAAACCGGAACACCTGCTGACGGTGAGAGGCGTCGGCTACCGCTTCGTGGTGGAGAAGAGAAGTAGCCACGATCCAGACGCGGGCGGACGCCACTGATTTGCGCTCCCCGTGATAAGTCTTGATGCTGCACCGCTCTCTATCAAGACTCTTTCACTCGGGTTTGCGGACCTTCGTGGTGATAGAGTCGTCGCGGCCTTGAGGCGACGCGGATTCCCGGTAACGCTGACCGGTACATCTCCCGACTCCGCTGTTAGGCCAGGCCTGTTGCCGCGAGGTGTGCGGTTCCTACGAAGACAAAAGGGGAGTAACGCATGGCTTCAGCGGCCCGTACTGACCGATCCGGACCTTCGGCATCGCACAGGCGGGGCGATGGAAGGGTCCCTGCCAAGTTTTTAACGGTGCAACTGCTGACCCAAAGCCGGCGCAGGCAGGCGCTTCGTCAAAGAACAAGACAAGAATCGCACTCAGGGGTCTCGAGCGTAAATGAGAATATGACCCCAATTGCCGAGCACATCCCCGGGCAACGCGACCATTCCGAAGCGCAAGGCGCCAGGGAGTCTGCAGTCAGCTCGCTCAGGCGGGTCGGGCGAGTGTTGCTCGATAATCAGCCGCGAATTTCTCGATGCCCTTGCGCGTGAGGTCGTGTTGTATATCAAACGATTCCCAGGTTTGCCCCAGGTCAAGCTCCTCGTAGGGGATAGGTTTGCCGGAAGCCTTGTACTGAAAATGTTCGTCGGGCATTGGCAAATTCTTGCTGGCCCACAGCTCCAGGATTTTTGAAGGCACGGTCGCAAGCTCGGTCTGGAGGGCGAAACAGTAGAGCAGGTGTTCAAGGCTGCGGATGCTCGCCGCCAGAACCAGAACGTGTCCGTCGCCCTTCGAAAACATCTGTTTGATGTTCTTTACGACATCCATCCCGTTCTGACCGCTGTCGTCTAGACGGCCCACAAAGGGCGAGACGTAAGCCGGCTCCCTTGTCCCTCGGGTGGCGGCGTACACCGCGGCTGCCTGTTGCTGTGAAAAGCAGAGGGTCATGTTGACCCTTATACCCTGCTTCACCGACATCTGCGCTGCTCGGAGGCCCTCTGCCGTGCAGGGATACTTGATGTACGCATTCGGGATCCAGGAATACATTTCCTGGCCCTGAGTGAACATCTCCTGCGCCGAAGTCTTCTCGTCGGAGAATACCTCGATAGAAACGCCGGCATCGCCGACCAGTGGCGAGATAGTCCGCACGATCTTTTTGTACTCGTCCATTTCCTCTCGACCGGAAAGTTTATGCCCCGACGCGATTAGCTCCTTGATGTGCGGGTTTTTGGCAATCAGGGAAGGGTTGGTTGTCTGTCCATCCACAAACCCCAGCAATTCCTTGGCCCGCAGAGTCTCCTGAGGGTCGCCGCCATCTACCAATATTTTCGTCTTGGGTCGAGTCATCGGAAATGCTCCTTTGGTTCGCCGGACACAGTGTGCCCGGTCAGTCTCGGACAAACACAGGATTCCGTGCGCCCCCCTGCACCACCGGGGCGCGCTGACACGCAAATTTCCTGCTTCGGGATACCGGAAGTGACCGCCCAGGGCCCGGCACTACTGATGCGACGTCGAAGCCCCCGCCGCCAGCTCGCGCAGCATGCCGACAAATCCTGCCGCAGCTTCTTCGTCAGAAAGGGACTCGAGAGGAATGGTCGCCGCCAGGTGCGGAGACTCGGGACGGAACCTTACCGCCAGCAGATTGTGCCCGCGCGAGGTCATCAGCGTATTGACCACCGGAGTCAGTTCCTGCGTCCACTCCGTGCGCGTTGTCAGCACCACCGGACCAGGCCGCGAAATCGTCCAGTTGCGGGCGTCCTTCACGTCTCCTTTTTTATGGGTCAGCCAGCGATGACGGAACACTTCCAGACGGAAGTTGGGCGCGCAGTCCAGATCGGCTTCAAAGGTGAGCGTCTCGCGCTGCTTGCGGTAAAGGCTGAACAGCCATTGGAAGGGAACCGGACGTGGCAGAAGCCGCACGGTGACATGGGCATTCTCAAACCAGTGGGCGGCAAACCGCAGCTGCGCCTGCAAACGGGACGATCCTTCCCAGTGGGCATCGACGACCTTGCCTCGTCCGGAACACGCCGCTTCCACCCAACGTAACGCCGCCGCCGCTTTTTTGTGGTTGTAGCGCAGCAAGCAGAAATACCAGGTAACCAGCACTGCCAGAAAACTCAGCGCGTCGATGGCAATCAGGCGCCCCACAACGTCCTCTGATGCGAATACTACGACTCAAGGTGCAACCCGGGCAACCTTTTCTTCCGGCCCCCGGCGAGCAAACCCCAGGCTGAGAACCGTACCCTCGTCACTCCACCCTCGGTGCGCCTAAGTATTTTAAGATCAATGATGAGCACCGGATCCGCATACTCGCTCGCTACAATACCGTTGTGACCTTCCGCCTGCGTGACTTCCAGCCCGAGGATTTCGACACCCTGTGGAAAATCGACCAGCAATGCTTTGCGCCGGGCATCGCCTATTCGCGCTTCGAGCTCAAGGTCTACCTCCGCCGCCGCACCAGCTTTTCCTTGATCGCGGAACTCGATTCCGGATCGATCGCCGGCTTTATCGTCGCCGAGACCGGACGCCGCCGCGCCGGGCACATCATCACCATCGATGTGCTGCCCGAGGCCCGGCGTCTGGGAATCGGATCAGAGCTTCTCGAGGCCGCCGAAGCCCGCCTGTGCGCGGCGGGATCGGAACGGGTAGCACTCGAAACCGCGGTCGACAACGCCTCCGCCATCGCCTTCTACAAACACCACGGCTACTTTCTGGTGAAGACCATCCCCCGCTACTACTCGAATGGCGTCGACGCGCTGGTCATGCACAAGGATCTGGCAGTCACGCCATGAGCCTCAAGCATCCATTCACGGCTGGTGACAGGCGGGGGCGGAAAAGAACGACTGGATCGTTGCTTTCAACGTATCTCCCCGCAGCTGCCCCTTTTCCACGGCGTGAGCGAACCATTGGGAATAGGGCTGTGGTTTCGCCGCCCGCGCCTGCTTGTAACCCTCATACATCGCCACCGCGAGCACGTGCATACCGTCGTCCTGCTCTTGCCAATACTTGCAGGCGTTATGCGCGACTCCGAACTGCTCGCTGACAATCTGCTCCAGCGCCTGCACGGAATCTTCCTCGATGTAGCCTCCCGTCGTGTTGTACCCAAACGACGGGTTATGGTGCTGAACCTTGTCGGCCACCAGCGGGTCGCGGCCCAGCAATTCGATCGCCCGCGCGACCTTCGGGTCGTCGGTGTGGTAGGGCGGGTGCATCGACTCATGAATCGCGTTATGGAGCACGATCCTGAACGGATACGAGACGTGGGTCAGAAACCGCAGCCCGGTGATGCGGATGCCGTGGGGCTCGGAATAGTTAAGCAGGTAGACGTGAATGGTATGTGACGGCAACGAAAACCCCAGGTAGCTTTCGATGACGGGAAGGATGTCGTACCCGGGAAGTCCGGGAGCCAGCTCGGCGATGCGCTTCTCAACCACCGGCCGCGCCTTCTCCGCCCAATAAGCGGGAAACCCGACGCGGTCGAGGGCCCGCAGCGCCGTCTCCAGCGCCGGCCGCGCCGCCTCGTACCCCGTCCACGAACCCTGGTCCCAGTAGGAAGTCTTTCTCAACTCCGCTTCCATGCGCGAGCTGTCATGCGCGGTCGCAATCATCTCGGGCAGCGTCTCGTCGTTCACCACAGAGTAGTAAAGGGCCAGCTTGGCCGAGATGATTTCGTGACCCTCATCCTTGATGACCCGTTTCAGCTCAACGAACGCAGCCTGCTCCTGAGCCGTGAACAGAGGATGAAAGTGGTCGTATTCGGCCTGGTAGTAGTGCAGGTAATAGGGATCGGCGCTCAAGGCATTCAGCAGACACAGCGCGTCGTACTTGAGAGAAGGTTTCAGCTGCCAGTCCGTCGCCGCACGAGCCGTCTGCGGGTGAAGAAAGGGCAGAGAAGCGATCGAGAAGACCAGGGCGGGAAGAACCGAGAATTGCCGGCAAGGGAAGCGCATCCCTGCTTTTTACACAGTCGCGGGCGCGGCCGTCTTGAATCCATTTGCAGCTCTCCGCCGTGCCTGCGGCCCCTGACCGGTGAGCAGCCGCACGCTGCGGCTCATGTGGGCCTGGTCGGCAAAGCCGAGTTCGACGGCGATGGTGGCGAGCGGTATCTGCGTTTGCTCGATCCGCTGCAAGGCACGGCGGGCGCGGACCCGCGCGCGAAACCCCTCCGGCGAGATCCCGAACACCTGGGCAAATCCCCGGGAAAGCGTCCACGGAGCAAGCCCTTTCTCCTCGGCCCACTCGGACAGACTCGGGCATGAGTCTTGCCTGAGTCGTGCCGCCAACTCGTCCGGCCAGTCAGAGGGTTGCGGTGTCCACCGCGTCCCCTGGGAAAGCAACAACTCGACTTCGGCTCCGTGATTGCGTTCCGCCACTCGCGCCACCAGATCCGGATCAGCCACGCTCGCAATTCCGGCCGGACAGTCGCAGTGGTCCGTCAGCCGCAGATTCAACACCGTGGCGCCCTCTCGGGAGAAACGATCGAGGTGGGCTTCAAAGCGATCGTGGAAGACGACCGTGCCCGCCGTTACCGCGAACCGTCCGTTGTCCCCGGCCTCTTCGTATCCGCCACAGAGCACGAGCGCCGCGTACGGCTCGGTGTGAACATGACGCTCCAGCTTGGGCACGCGAATTGTCTGCCGCGTCAGCAATGTTGCTGGTCTCCTTCCAAACCCTGACTCCACCTGCGCCTAGATCGGACCCCGCTGCCGCCGCAGCCTCACCGCCAAAGTGAGGAACAGCGCGCTGAGCAGCAACCCCACCCACAATCCCGAGCTGATCAGGAATCGCCCTGGCGTCAGTTGCGACAACGGCGGCATCAGCACGTTCCCGCGCGGCCCCGCCGTACCCCCCATCAAGCGCTCTTCCAACAGGGAGAGAAAAATCTGACTCCCCAAAAGGATCCTCTCGGCGGCCGCGATCGCGGCCACTGAAATCACCGCCCACAACAGCGCCGCTCGCTTCGCCCAGGCCGAAACCAGCAGCAGCCATCCATAAAACGGCGCGTACCACAATCCGTGCACCGCGAAAAGGTGATACAGGAGCATCACCCACATCTGGACCAGCAGTAGGTGAGTGCCCGCCGCCCCGCTGCCACTCACCGCGTGGATGAAGGTACTCCACAACAGCATGCTGGTGTGCGTCGCCACAGTGACAACGAAGGCCACGGCCGGCAGAACCAGCACCGGAATGCTGAACTTCGCCAGCACCGCCGTCCAATCCGAGACGGGAAGCGACTTCCAAAACAGAATGCTGCGATCCCGGCGTTCGCCATGCAGGGCATCCACACAGTAGAAGATCGCTACCAGAAACGCCGCTCCCATTATCAGCAGGGCGGCGAAATCGTAAGGCTCGGCAACCCCATCTTGCCCGGGTCTGGCCCGCAGTGCGGGTTCCCAGATCCCCGCCAGCGTGCTCAGCGAGCTTGCAATCACAATCACCCCGGCCACAATCAGCGGCGCCATGTAGATCGACCGGTACTCCCACACCTCCCGCCGTACCGACCAGTAAAAAGCCCGCACGGCGGAACCGGTCACGGGAGCCGCCGTCGGCATGCCGAAAGATCCCGGTATCGCATTCGCTGGAGTATTCATCACGCCACTCCTTCCAGATCGCCCCGCGGCCGCGCACAGCGGCCCAGGGATGAAGCCCACGGCCGAAGCCGCGGATGAAACACAACCAATCAAGCCGGGGGAAGCGGCGCAGGAACCGCCGGGAGGCGCTTCAGCGGACGGCCCCCCCCTGCCCATCCATCACCGCCACAAACAGATCCGCGATGCTCGGCGTACGCACCTCACCCAGCGCCGACAACTGCTTGCGATCCACCCGGTCAAACAACAAAATGCTCTGTCCAAACCGCTGGCGCTCATGCATGGGCTTGAGCGCCCGCGCCGCCGGCATCTGCTCCGGACGCAGCGTCACCTCCGCATAACGCGCCTCAAACTCCTCCATGCTGCACTCGAGCACGATGCGGCCGCGATGAATGAACACTACGTCGGTGAGAACGTGCTCCACCTCTTCTACCTGGTGCGTCGTCACCACAATGGTGCGGTTGCGATCGAAGTAATCATTCAGCAGGGAATCGTAAAACTGCTTGCGATACAGGATGTCGAGCCCCAGAGTCGGCTCATCGAGCACCAGCAGCTTCGCGTCAATTGCCATCACCAGCGCCAGGTGCAGCTGCGCCACCATCCCCTTCGACAGTTGCCGCACTTTGCTTGCGCGCCGGATCGAAGTCTTCGCCAGGAATCCATCTGCCTTCGCACGGTCGAATCGCGGATGCACTCCCGCCATGTAATCCAGCAAATGTGATACCCGTATCCACCGCGGCAGCACCGCCACATCGGCGATGAACGCCACATCGCTCATCAGCCGGTCGCGTTCTGTCCAGGGATCCCGCCCGAGCACCCGTAGCTCCCCTTCGTAGGGAATCAGCCCCAGCAGCGCGCCGAGCGCGGTGGTCTTGCCGGCGCCGTTCGGCCCGATCAGCCCCACGATGCGCCCCTCTTCCACGCGCAGGTTGATTCCGTCGAGCGCGACGGTCTCTCCGAACGCTTTGCGAAGACCGCGTGCCTCAATGCACGCCATCAGCGCTCCTCCTCTTTATTTATCCTTCGAATTCGAGCCGGGGTCATTTTCCAGCAGTTCTTGTGGCGTCAGTCCCAGCCGCACAATGGTTTCCTGAATCCTCGGCCATTCCTCCGCCAGAAACTTTTGCCGTTCCCCCGCGAGCAGCAGCTTCCGGGCCCCCACCTTGATGAACATGCCCAGCCCCCGCCGCTTCTCCACCAGCTCTTCGTCCACCAACTCCTGGTAACCCTTCAGGACCGTGAGCGGATTGACCCGGTAGTCGGCCGCCACCGTCCTCACCGACGGCAGCGGGTCGCCTTCCTGCAAAACTCCGTCCAGGATCATCGCCACCACCCTGTCGCGAAGCTGGCGGTAAATCGGTTGATTGTCGTTCCACTCACGGTCCATCCTGATTTCCAGATCACCTTCGAGATCGTTGCTTACTGCACCCGCTGCAAATTGAAGCGCACCTTCGCCGGCTTGTCGCCCCGCTCCATGTACGTCCACTCTTCTACATGATGATTGGCATCAATCGCCGTGAACGTCGCATGATGCATGTGCCCGTAGTCGTTGCTGCCGGAGAGATCGAGAAAGTCGAATTCTACCGTCTTCCCGTCGGACAAGGTCCGGGCCACCATGCGCGGCCGGTTTCCTGCGTCGCAATAGTGAGTCAGCAGCAAATGATCTCCGTCCAGGTAGAGCATGGTAATCGGATCATCCGGCCGGCCCGAGACTCTCATCTCGTGCATGAGCGCATTCCCCATCGAAGTCGGGCGCAATGAGACTTGCACCGTCTTGCCGTCAAATTCCTTGGACGGGGGATCGATCGACATTGATCCCTGCCACGATCCCGCCAGCGACTTCAGTTGCTCAAACGATTTCTGCGCCTCTGACTTCGGCGCCTCCGGTTTCTGCATTTCTTGTGCGCACATCACGCTGGCGAATCCCGCCACAGCCACCACTGCCAAAGAGCGAAGCGATTTCATATATGTCTCCTGCATCTGAAAATTTTCTGTTTTTCGGACATCACCTGTTTGATATACTGTTATACTTAACTATAACACTAATACTAAAGTCAAGCTCTATTTTTAGCTTTTCTTTTTGCCAAGAGTCGTAGTCGAACGGTGCAGGATTTCACGACCTTCGCCCCTTGTCGTACCCGAGGATGAAAAGCTCGGGAAGATTCCTGCTTTGCCCTCGACGGGGGTACCGCGGACGGTGGGTTGTGTGCGGTAAGTGTTCGATTCCACGAAAGATAGAGCTAGGAGCCGAGAGCTAGAATGTTCCCACGGTGGGCTGAAAAAACGATGGAAGAAGGGGTCAGAACTGCTGACGCCGCGCCATAATCTACCCATGAAAATCGCCATTCAGGGAGAAACCGGCTCCTTCAGCCACGAGGCCGCGCGGCGCCTGGTCCCCGGAGGTACGATTGTCCCCTGCCCCCGTTCCGTGGAAGTTTTTGACCGGGTGGAAAATGGATCTGTCTCCGCCGCCGTCATCCCCATTGAAAACTCGCTCGCGGGATCGATCACCGAGCACTTCGATCTGCTGTTCGCGCGCAAGGTCTTCGTCCAGCGGGAATTTCAGCTGCGAATCATCCACAACCTGATCGCTGCCCGCGGAGTGAAGCGCTCCGAGCTCCGCCGCGTTCTCTCCCATCCCGTGGCACTTGAGCAATGCCGTGACTTCTTCCGCCGCCATCCCGACCTTGAACCCTCCCCTTTTTATGACACCGCCGGCAGCGTCAAACACGTGATCGAGCAGAAACTCCGCGACAGTGCCGGCATCGCCAGCCGCCGCGCCGCCACGGAATACAACGGCAAGATCCTCGCAGCTGGCATCGAAGATGACAAACGCAACTTCACGCGCTTTTTCCTGATTCGTCGTTCTCGCCACATCCTCCCCGGCGCCAACAAGACTTCGATCGCCTTCCGCCTGAAGAACGTGCCCGGTGCGCTGTTCCACGCCTTGCAGGCCTTCGCGTCGCGCGGCATCAGCCTGAGCAAAATCGAATCCCGGCCCATGCGCGGACGTCCCTGGGAATACGTCTTCTACGCCGACTACCTCCTCGGCAACGACTCGATTGCACGGCAGGCGTTGCAGGAATTAGACGCTTCAGCAGAATTTGTGAAGGTTTTGGGAGTCTATCCCGCGGGCACGAAATAAAGCCTTCAGCACTCGGGGGTCAGCATTCAGCGCCCACAGCTCACTGTGCAGAGCCTCCCTGCCTCGCGGAACTGCTGACTGGCCGAAGGCCGAGTGCTCAATGCCGCAGTTTTACCCGTCACACCTTCCCGTGAGCTAACACACGGCTTCCGCCCCGCTCAAACCCCTAGCATGGTTCTAGCGTCCTACGGGACCGTAGTTCGAAAGGGAGGAATCATGCGTGTTGGCAAAGTTGCCTTGGTCATACTCTGCGTCCTCGCCGCCAGCCTGGTCGGACAATTACGGACCAACAGGTTCGGTGTTTCCGACAGCCGCGACATCAAATTCACCGGTCCCACGCGGGTGGGTGATGTGCTGCTCCCGATGGGGGAATACAAAGTTCTCCACACCATGGAAGGTGAAAACCACATCATGGTTTTCAAACAAGTGAACACCAAGGCCACCCCAGCCCAGGCCCGCGTGAAGTGCACGCTCGTGCCCTTGACCGCGAAGGCCGATCAGACGCAGCAGATCTACGGGCTGAATGACGCCAACGAGCGCGTCCTGCACGAACTCGTCTTCCGCAGAGACACCGCAAAGCACCTGTTTTAGGACACTCTCCGAAGAGCAAGGAGGGTCAGGCCGCGGGCACTCGGGCCGGCCGATTTGCCCGCGCTATACCTCCCGCTGTGCCCCCCTCCCCTCCTCGCCGCCTCTCTATTAACCCTCAGCGCACTACCCAACCTGGTGATTACCCGGGTGTACCATCGGGATAGCTAAAACTGCCTTTCGGGATTAGAATCCAACGGTCTACGGCGGGACCCTGCCGTCGCCGTTTGCATCTTTCCAGGGCCCTGGGACATCAAAACTTGAGCGAAACACACTCAAGGAGATTTATGACAGAGAAGTCGCGCCCTGAGCGCACCCCCAAAGCTAAGGAACAGCCGCCGGAGCAGGAGAAAGATCGCGCGCTACCGATCCTCCCCGTGCGGGACACGGTTCTTTTCCCCCACGCCGTGCTGCCCCTGACCGTCGGCCGGGAAAGTTCTGTGCAGTTGATCAACTCCCTGGGTGAGGACAAAACCATCGTGGTGGTCGCACAGCGCGAGGCACGCGTCGACTCCCCGCAGCCCAGCGATCTCTATACCGTGGGTACTCTGGCCGTGGTGCACAAGGTCGTGAAGATGCCCAACCAGAGCCTGTTTGTCTTCGCCGAAGGCCTGGAGCGCGTGCGCCTGGGTGAGTTTGAGCAGTTGACCCCGTTCATGCGTGCCCGCGTCGATTCCGTGCCCGAGGCGATTCCGCCCAAGAGTTCGGAAGTCGAAGCTCTGCAGCGCAATGTCCTGACCCTGTTCCAGCAGATTGTCGCCGGCTCTCCGACTCTGTCGGATGAGCTTTCCACGGTGGCCATGAATATCGAAGAGCCTGGCCGCCTGGTGGACTTCATCGCGTCCTCATTGCCCTCTCTTTCCACGGCCGACAAGCAGGACACGCTCGAAACCACTGATGTGCGGGTGCGCCTGGAAAAGATCAACCAGCACCTGGCCAAGGAACTGGAAGTACAGCAGCTGCGCAACAAGATCCAGTCCGAGGTGCAGGATCGCGTGCAGCAGACCCAGCGCGAGTACTACCTGCGCGAGCAGATGAAAGCCATCCAGAAGGAGCTGGGTGAGCAGGATGAAGGCGCGCGCGACAGCGAGGACCTGCGGCAGAAGATCGAGCAGGCGGGCATGCCCGATGAGGTGAAAAAAGAAGCCCTGAAAGAACTGGGACGCCTGTCGCGCATGTCGCCCATGGCCGCCGATTACTCGGTCACCCGCAACTACATTGAATGGCTGGCGGTTCTGCCCTGGGCGAAGACCTCCGGAGGCGATGTTGACATCGTAAAGGCCAAGGAAGTACTCGACACCGACCATTACGATCTGAAGAAAGTCAAAGACCGCATTCTCGATTACCTGTCGGTGCGCCGCCTGAAGCCCGGGATGAAGGGCCCAATTCTTTGTTTTGTGGGACCTCCGGGTGTGGGCAAGACTTCACTGGGCAAATCGATCGCCCGCGCGCTGGGACGCAAGTTCGTGCGCATCTCGCTGGGCGGGGTGCACGATGAGGCGGAGATCCGCGGCCACCGGCGCACCTACATCGGCGCTTTGCCGGGGCAGATCATCCAGGGCATTCGCCGTGCGGAAACCAAGGATCCCGTCTTCATGCTCGATGAAATCGACAAGGTGGGACGCGACTTCCGCGGAGATCCCGGCTCGGCCCTGCTCGAAGCGCTCGACCCCGAGCAGAACGCAGCGTTCCGCGACAACTACCTCGACGTGCCCTTCGATTTGTCGAAGGTGTTGTTCATTACCACCGCCAACATGCTCGATCCCATTGCCGAGCCGCTGCGCGACCGCATGGAGATCATCGAACTGCAGGGTTACACGGAAGAAGAAAAACTGCGCATCGCCTTCCAGTACCTGATTCCGCGGCAGATCGAGGAGAACGGCATCACCGAGGACCAGATTGAATTCCCGGAAGGTGCCATCCGCAGCCTGATCCGCCACTACACCCGCGAAGCGGGGGTGCGCAATCTGGAGCGCAACATCGGCACGGTTTGCCGCAAGCAGGCCCGGCGCATCGCCGAAGGAAAAACTGAGAAGCTGGTCGTCACCGAGCAGATCATTCAGGAATTCCTGGGGGGCATCAAGATTCGCGGCGAGGGCGAAATTGCCGAGCGCACGCAGCGCGCCGGCGTGGTTGTAGGTCTGGCCTGGACGCCTTCCGGAGGAGACATTCTGTTCGTCGAAGCCAGCGCCATGAAAGGCAAGGGCGGGTTCACCATCACCGGGCAGATTCAGGATGTTATGCGCGAATCCATGCAGGCCGGCTTGAGTTGGGTGCGCTCGAATGCCCAGCAACTGGGAATCTCCGAGGACTTCTTCGAAAGACACGACATCCACATTCACGTGCCGGCGGGAGCGATCCCGAAAGACGGTCCCTCGGCGGGCGTGACCATTGTGACCGCACTCGTTTCCTTGCTCACCCATCGCCCGGTGCGTCCGCTGGTGGCCATGACGGGAGAGATCACGCTGAGCGGCAACGTGTTGCCTATCGGCGGGGTGAAAGAAAAAGTGCTCGCCGCCAAACGTGCCGGAGTGCACGACGTCATTCTCCCGGCCGAGAACCGCACCAACGTCGAGGAAGACCTGACGCCGGAGCAGCTGGAGAATATCCACATCCACTATGTGAAAACCATCGGCGAGGTTCTGGAGCTGGCCCTGCCAGGCAGCGCCGGAGACGCGAAGCGTTACGCAGAGGAACGTGAGAAAGTGCTGAGCGAGCAACCCGTCTCGTAACCAAACTGCCCGCATTGCCAGGGAGAGAGAGACGGAGAAACAGTTCACTGTCAGGTGTCTCGGCAGCATTTTCTCGCCCGGACTCTGTCGTGTGGCAGGAAGGGCACGGGTTCACAGAGTGGAGCACGATCTTTCGGCTGAAGCCCCGGGCATTCAAGGAAGACTCGACAACCTGGCCGGATGTACTCTAAGGCCGCGAGTCAGCCCAAGATGGGGACTGGAGCGTCCGGATCCTGCGGCAAATGAGCCTGCGCCCGCACGGTGCCGAACTGTCCTGGGTGCCCATGATCGCCACCGCTTTCCCATTCCACACGCTGTCGCCGTAGGGACGTGAAGCCCAGTCGATCGCACTCTTCCGCCACTCCAGGCACCGAGTAGTTATGTTCCGGCGTGACCAGGAGAATGGCCTCGGCGGCGGGAATCGCGGCCTTTCGCTCCGTGACCACAAGGGCCGTCCGCCGACCTTGTCCCAGATCTCGCTCTTTGTTCCTTGTTCCTTTGGGCGCGAGTTGCTGCGCCGCATCGAGCGCCATTGGGTTTGTAGGGACCCCTGGCGCAGGCTGTGGGCGACTCCCACGATCAGGAAGAGGATGAGTCAGGGCTCCTCCTTGTGACCTTCGAGGACGCCCGTCCTCCATCCGTAGAGTTGAAGGGCAGGCAGCGGGCCTACGCGTGGCCGGCGCTGGTGAAGGCTTCGAGGGCTTCGTCGAGAGTGCGAAACTGCAGGAACAGGGAATCCAGGCGCATGACTTCAAAGACCTTGGCGACACGTTTGTTGACACCGACCAGGGCGAGGCGTCGTCCCGCTTTGTGGCGGGAAACGAAGGTGCTGATCAGCGACCCCAATCCCGCCGAGTCGATATAGGGAACTTCGGTGAGGTCGAGAATCATGGTGGGCGCGTCTTCTCCGCGCATGGCGTTCTGGAAAGGCGAGAGGTTCTGGGTGGTGAGCGGACCCTTCAGCCGCAGTACGCCTTGTCCGGGTGCGGCCAGGCGCTCAATAGTCAACTGCTCCGACGACATGGGCCATTATTGTAGGTCACCTCTCCCGACTGGGCAACGCCGGGTTCCGTGAGCTATGGGATAGACTAGGATGCAGTTTAAGGGGATGGCGGCAAGCGATTTCATGCAGGTGCGCGTCTTATTCTTCGGCATGTTGAAAGACTGGATGGGGCGGACGAGCGATTCGCTTAGCCTGCCCGACAACGCTCGTCTCGGCGACGTGGTGGCGCATTATGCGGCGCTGGTTCCGCGGATCAGGGACTTGGCGGCGTCGATTGCCATGTCGGTGAACCAGGAATACGCGCCGCTGGACCAGCAGCTTCACCCGGGAGATGAGGTGGCGCTGCTTCCCCCGGTGAGCGGGGGTTCGGGCCGGGCTTCGATTGTGCGCGAAGTGATTGACAGTCAAGTGATATTGCAGCGCATCAAGCGTCCTGAGGACGGTGCGGTTGTGATGTTCGATGGGGTGGTGCGCAACCACACGCGCGGGCGGAGAACGCTGTATCTCGACTACGAAGCCTACGACGCGATGGCGCTGAAGAAGATGGAAGGCCTGGCCGAGCAGGCGATCGCGCAGTTTGGCGTGCGCGAGGTGCAAATTGTGCACCGTCTGGGCCGACTGGAGATCGGCGCGACCAGCGTGTTGATCGTGGTGGCTTCGGCGCACCGCGCGGCGGCATTTGAGGCCTGCCGCTGGCTGATTGATACCCTGAAGCGAACCGTGCCCATCTGGAAAAAGGAATCCTTCGCAGACGGCGCGGTGTGGGCCGACGGCGAACCCTTTCCCGCGGAGATTCCGCGCGCGGAAGGAATTTTCACGGAAAAGTCTGCATCTAAGTCAAATGTTTCCGGATGAAAGCCCTCTTTGTCTACTTCATGTTGGCGGGAACGGTCCTGTGCCTGGCACAGGAGAAGGCGCCGCTGGCTCCAGCCAAACCCGCGCCGCTGGCGCAGGAGAGTCCGGAAACAACCATCAAGGTGGATGTCAAACTGGTGAATGTGTTTGTCACCGTCACCGACAACCAGGGCGCTCCGGTCGCGAATCTCAAGCAGGATAATTTCCAGCTTCTTGAGGACAACCAGCCGCAGAAGATTGCCGTGTTCGACAGGGAATCGGCCCTGCCGCTCTCCATCGTGCTGGCGATTGATACCAGCCTGAGCACCAAGAAGGACTTGCCGCTCGAGTTGACCTCGGCGCGGCGCTTCGCTCATGCCGTCCTGCGTCCCGTCGACGCCTTGTGCCTGTATCAGTTCAGCGAAGTGGTGGAGGAAGTGACGCCCTTCACCAGCGACATGAGCCGGATTGATCGGGGAATTGATCACGTGCGCCAGGGATCAGCCACGGCGCTCTATGACGCGCTGTACCTGGGCTCGCGCGCGCTCGAAACCCGCGAAGGTCGAAAGGTGATTGTGGTGATTACTGACGGTGGCGACACGGTGAGCCGGGTGAACTACAAGGAGGCCGTGCGGGCGGCGCAGGAAGCCGAGGCGATCGTTTACAGCATCATCATTGTGCCCATTGAAGCCAGCGCCGGACGCGACATTGGCGGCGAGCATGCGCTGATTCAGCTGTCGGAGGATACGGGGGGAAAGTATTTTTACGCCACCTCGATTGCGCAGCTGGATGCGGCCTTCCACAAGATCAGCGACGAGTTGCGGACGCAATATCTGCTGGCCTATTACCCCTCGCGGCGGCTTTCGGATTCCGATTACCGGCGGATTGAGGTGGTGGTGAACGGGGAGGATGCGGCCTACAAGGTGCATCACCGCACGGGATATTACACGTCGAAATCGCATTAGGGACGGCAGTTCCGTCGTGCGGCTTCCTGAACGGCGTCAGGGAACTGGGCTCAGGCCGTCGCTGAGCGGCGCCCGGATACGGATCACTCGTTTTCAGCCATGGGGCAGGAACTGAGACTGTGTCTGGTTCTTGTGCGAGTTGTTTTTCATCGCTGCTTCGGGGCGCGAATGGTTTGCCGGCTTCGCGGCTCGATGTCGATCAGGCCGAGTGCGGTCTCGGAAGTCACGCGTACTGCCGAATTGCAAATTTACTCTTCGGGATGCGGCGGGGGCGGGGAATCGAATAGAATGTTGGCTCCAATAATCTTGGACACTTCATGGCTGAAGCGCGGGCAGCGGATCCGGATACCGCGTGGCCTTCGTCTCCGGTTCAGTTGAAAGAATGGCGCGCTCCCTGGCGGGGAGAGGGGGGAAAAGCGTGCAGCGGAAAGGTGAAGGATGTCAGGTCCCGCTTCGAATGTTCCTATGAGAATACGACTTGTTCTGGCAGTCATGGTTTCATTCTCTGGAGTTCTGTGGTCCCCTGCGGCGCTCGCACAGAGCACCATTGCCACCGGCGCCATTCAGGGCAAAGTCACTGACCCGCGAGGCGGCCCTCTAAACGCGGTCCGGATTACCTTTACCAACAAGGCGACGAACGAAATCCGCGAGCGGATGACGAACCCGCAAGGCATCTACTCCTCGGGCGCGCTGCTGCCGGGCAGCTACCTGGTGCACCTGGAAGCCAAGGGCTTCCAGAACGAAGACGCGACGGTGGTGGTGCAGGTGGGCATCACGCGCTCGGTGAACGCGCGCCTGTTTGTGCGCGCCAATGACCGCGTGCCGATTGCCAGCAACCCGATTGAAGTGGACCGCGAGCAGCCGACCATCCAGGGCGTGATCGACTTCGAGCGGCTGAACGGGCTTCCGGTGGACGGCCGCAACTGGGCGCTGCTGGCGCAGCTTGAGCCGGGTGTGCAGGTGCAGGACGGAGTGGTGTTCGATCCCACCAAGAACGGCGTGACCTCGGTTTCATTCGGAGGACGCTACGGGCGCGCAGCACGCTTCGCTGTGGATGGCGTGGACGTGAGCGACGAAGAAGTGGGCACCACCACGCAGAACATTCCGCTAAGCGCGATCCAGGAGTTCCACCTTGCTCAGTCGATGCTGAACCCTCCGACTGAGCTGACTTCCTCGGGTGCAGTGAACGTGATCACCCGCTCGGGATCGAACGCATATCACGGGCAGGCGTATTACGCCCTTCGCGATCACCGGGTAGCGGCGGCTTTGCCGGGAGGGGCGGATTCCCCGTTTCAGCGCAATCAGTTCGGGGGAGCGTTTGGCGGGGCGCTGATCAAGGACAAGTTGTTCTTCTTTGCGGCGGGAGAGCGGGTCAAGCAGGACCTGACGTCGCCCGTGCTGCCCGCCGCTCCCTTCACCGCCCTGCGCGGCTCGTTCAGCGCCCCGTTCTACAACAACAATGGCGAAGGGCGCCTGGATTGGCAGATCAAGCCCGACAATTACCATCTCTTTTACAAGTTTTCTTACGACGGTAGTCGGGACACGGCGGCTTATCTTCCCAACACCTTTCAGCCCTTCACCAATGTAAACAGCACACCGACGCAGACCGTGGGCCTGGATTTCACCAGCGGCGCCTACAGCCACAGCGTACGCTTCGCCTACATGAAATTTCACAATCACCTGAGCGATGCGGTGACGGGGAGCAGCATTTTCAACCCCGCGCCGCAGCTCGAGCTGGCGATTGGCAGCGATCCCACCTGTCAGACCCCGGGCGTCAACCAGTTCTGCTCGGGACCCAACTATCTGGCACCGCAGGTGACCATTCAGAGCAACCGGCAAATCAAGTACGACGGCGGGCGGGTGTATCGCTTGCACATCCTGAGTTGGGGGATTGGCTACAACCGGGTGCAGGTTGGAGGCTACGCGAACTTTTTGGGGATCGCGCCCGCGGTCAATGCGCCGGCGGGGGCGGACCCGAATCCCCTGGACTATCCGGCGCAGAACGTGATTCTGGGCAACGGCCAGGGCTTCTCCTCGGAGTTGCCGGCTTTCGGATATCCTGGCGGCGGGCAGGGGCCGGACAACCGCCTGCTGGCGTACTTCGTCGACAGCTGGAAGCTGGGGCACAACTTCACACTCACCTACGGATTGCGCTACAACCGCAACACCAATCGCACCGACAGCGACCTGCCGGCGATTCCGGTCTTGAATGGTTTTGGCACGGGTTTAGGAAACCGGGTGCGCCAGCCGAACCTGAATTTTGGGCCACAGCTGGGCATGGCGTGGGATCCGACGGGGCGCGGGAAGACGGTGGTGCGGGCGGGGATTGGACTGTTCTACGAGAACAGCATCTGGAATAACCAGCTGTTTGATCGGCCTGCGCGTCTGGCGGAGGGGCGATTCGGGTTGACGCAGCAGGCTTGCATCGGGGGGGTGCCGCAGACGTTTCTTTTGCCGGGCACGGCCACGGCGGTGACGCCGACATTCTGCGGGCAGCCGATTGGCACTGTGGAGTCCGAGATCGCAGCGTTGCAGCAGTTGTATCAGGCGGCGACGGCGGCCGCTGGAACGCAATCGAATCCAGGATACATCGCCAACTCGCTGACTTCGACGATCAACGGGACACGGACGGCATTGTTCACGCCGGATTTCCGAACCCCACGCTCGACGCAGATCAACGTCGGCGTGCAGCATGAAATGCGGCCGGGATCGGTGATCAGTATTGACTACGTGCGCAACGTGGAGACCCATACGCTGCTGGGGGTGGATGTGAATCACGTGGGCGATGCGCGCTTTCTGAACACGGCAAACGCGATCACGGCCATCGCCTCCACGCTGGCGGCAAATGCTCCGGTCTGCCTGCCGCCGGGT
>DATFTE010000258.1:0-3131 GCA_035262225.1 Terriglobales bacterium | reverse complement strand
ATGCCGGTCGTCGTGGGCGGGACGGAGCCGCCGTCCGTGACCCACGATGGAGTGATTCCGGCAAAGCGGGCAGCGCCGTGGCAGGAGGTGCAAAGGGATCACCCCGGCTCGATGTTGTCTTTCGTCTCTCGCAGTGAGATATAGAGAATCACGGCTGGCGTGAAGGCCTGCCGCGACCGTCTCAGCCAAGGTTTCGATCTGCTGGCCGGGCCTTCACCCTCCCGGCTAAGTCAGCTTCAGACGAAAAAAGAATACTCCCTCAGACTGGCGGTTGAGAATCACTTCTAACGCCTTTTGGCCGGTTTAAACCCACCTATCGTCCACTGAGCGGAAGGCCGACAGGATTATTTCCGAATAGCGTGATGCGGCCGGAACAGCCGAACGACAGGCCGGACACACAACGACGAAGGGCCGCGCACGCGGTGTCTCCCGAGAGAGACACCTGTGCCGGACCATCTCGGCGAGGTCAACGAATGCTCTCCAAACCCTGATGGAACTGTCGAAAGATCGTTTGGCCCTGGATCTGCAATCCACAGCCCGCTACCCGTCCCTCCGGTGATTTATGGTGAGGCTTTGACGGAATATGCTGAATGCGCATTTGCCCCTCATGGCACTCGGGCTGGCTGCTGCGCTGTGGGCACAGTACCCCCCTGAGACGCAGTGGCGAACCATCCGCACTGCGCATTTCGATGTGGTGTTTCCACGAGAGGTCGCGGCCGATGCGCAGCGACTCGCCAACGCCCTCGAGACGATGTACCAACCCCTCAGCCAACCCTTGGGGGCTACGCTGCCGCGGCATACCACCGTGTTGCTGGCGAATCAGGGCGTGACGCGATATTCGGGAGGCTTCGTCTCCCTGATGCCGCGAATGGCCACAATGCGGGCTATGCCCATGCAAGGCTTCTGGGGCACGAACGATTGGATAAACACGCTCACCGTGGCCGAAGGACGACGGCTGGTTCAGATCGCCAAGATCAATCACGGTTTCGGCAAGGCGGCCTACTTTTTTTTCGGCGAGTCGGGACTCGAATTCGTAGGGGCCTGGAGTATGCCGGCCTGGTGGCTGGCGGGCGACGTTAGGGCAGCCCAGACCGGCTTGCTGCGCGGCGGCGTGGGTCAATACGCTTCGTCGGAGATGATGATGCGTACGCTGCTGATGTCCGGACAGAAGTTTTCCTTCATGAAAGCGATGCACGGTTCGCTCAAAGAAGCCGTGCCGGGGGAGGCCGAACTGGGCTCTTTCCTGGTGAACCACGTGGAGCGCCAGGCCGGCGCCGGATCCTGGGACTCCATCATGACGCGCGCCGCCCGGAACTCCTGGAATCCTTTTTCGGTCTCCTCCGCCATGAAGAAGGAGACCGGAATGAGCGCGGCCTCGAATTTCCGGCAAACCATGTCGCAATTGCAGGAGACCTGGACCGCGCAGGCGCAGGGGCTGGCCTTCAGGCGGCCCCAGGTGATCAACGCCGTACCGAAGCGCTCCTTCACCACCTACTTCCAACCGGTCTTCGAAAAAGACGGCAGCGTGCTCGCCCAGAAGGCCGGGTTCGATACCTACCCGCTGGAGATGGTGCGCGTGCGTCCGGACGGAAAGGAACAGACCGTATTCCGGTTCGCGCCCACGGTGAACGGTGCCAACCGCACCTCGGTGGTAAACGGCAAGATGGTATGGGACGAGTATGTGCCAGACGTGCGCTGGCAGCGCAGCTACTCCGAGATCCTGATTCGCGACCTGGCGACGGGCCGCACGCGGCGATTGACGCACGGGGCGCGCTTTCAGAATCCGGTGCTCTCGCCCGACGGCGGCCGCATCCTCGTGGTGGAGTTTCTGCCGGACCGGCGTTGCTCCCTGGTGATCCTGGACGCCGAGAATGGCGCGGAGTTGCGGCGCCTATCTTCCCCAGACAACGACATGATCTACACGCCCGCATGGTCCGAAGACGGGACCCGCGCGGTCATGATCTCGCAGAACGGCCAGGGCCGGGCCCTCACGGTGGCCGACCTGGAGACCGGAGCCTTTCGCGACGTGATTCCGCACCGCGACGAGGAGCTGGGCAACCCGGTGTTCTACCGCGACTACGTCCTGTACAAATCGTCTAGCCAGGGCCTGGTGAACATCTTCGCTGTGCGCATCGCCGACGGGCGGACGTACCAGGTGACGTCGGCCCAGTTCGGCGCTGATTTCCCGGCCGTCTCGCCGGACGGCAGCAAGCTGCTCTACAGCGACTATACGGCGCGCGGGTACAACCTGGCCGAGTTGCCGCTCGATCCCTCGTCTTGGAAGCCCGTGGACTGGGTCGCGGGTCCGACCAGTTTGGGATATCAGAAGGACACCCGTGATTACAGCGCCGCGATTCCGGCGACGCAGTACCCGGTACAAAACTACCGGGCGGCACCGCACTTGTTCGATGTCCACTCCTGGGGAGTGACTTCTCCGCCGCCGGATCTGGGTTTTGGGCTGCAGTCGAATGACAAGATGGGATTGCTCGCCGCAAATGCCTCCTTCCTCTACAACACCACCGAACAGGCAGCGGGCTTTCAAACCGGATTGAGTTACAGCCGGTACTTCCCGGTTCTGTATTTCAACTTCAGCGATCGGAATCGCAAGCTGGAGTACGTGGACCGCACCGACCGTTTCACGGAGCGCACCGCGGCAGCCGGCTTTGCGACTCCGCTGAACTTTTCGCGAGGCATCTACTTCACACGCCTCAATTTCGGCGCCGACGTCGAAGACATTCGCCTTCGCAACGGCGGGCTGGTTCCTTTGACCTACAGCATGGGCTTTGCGCACGTTCGACAATCAGCCGCTCGCGATCTCGCGCCCGTCTGGAGCCAGATTGTTCGCGTGATCTACAGCCATCAGGTGCTGGCGGACCCGTACACCGCCAACCGCCTCGCAGCCACCGGTCGCTTTGCGCTTCCCGGCCTGGCGCAGCATCATGCGCTTGATCTGGCGGGCGGTTATGAGCGCAACAACGGCAGCTACCTGTTTTCGCGTACGGTGCCTTTCCCGCGAGGCTACACGGCGTACACCGGGCGCAACCTGACGACGCTCTCCGGCACGTACAGTGTTCCGCTTTGGTATCCCGATTTGGCGATCGGCCAGTTGCTCTACATCAAGCGGGTTGCCG
>DATFTE010000257.1:0-3986 GCA_035262225.1 Terriglobales bacterium | reverse complement strand
TCCGTCACGAAGTACCACGCGCACGGATTCACCGGGTAGCGTCCAGAAGGACCATTAACCGTCGCGTTCCGGTCCTGGACTGTCCGCCAGCGTGGCTCGTAAGATAGCCACCCTTTGGTGTTTGGCACCTTTCCTGCAACGCCTCTTCGCAATCCGCCGTGGAGACGCCATGCGCCTCGAAGTGACTGTGGTTCGCGTCGTCCTATTCAACGTCACATATACATTAGGGAAGAACAGCAATCCCGTTGTATTCTGCTGGCGACATTGAAGAAAAACGGAGCCGTCGAAATTCTATAAAACAGTACAAACAACGAGACACCGGTTCGATAGGCCGGTCCTGGAATCGCGCCAGTTATGCCTTCGTACTGGGGAACGGCAATCCGGCACCGCGACACTAGCAAGTGCGGGCAGGTGCTGCGGGAAAGTGCTCACAAGACGCGGGGGGCGAAACCGGAGAGGCGAGCTTTCAAGTTTTGACGGGAGCCGTCTTTCCAACCCGGTGCTACCCCGCAAGCCACGCGCCGAGTGCTTCCAGCCTTCGACCGGTCAGGGTGTAGCAGATCTGCTGGGCTCGCGATGCCAGATCGCGGGTGCGCGCAAACTCACCCGCGGCAAGGGCTTGACGCGCAGCCTGCCGCATTCGCCAGGCCGACGCCACCAGCGTCATCACCACCGTGAGATCGGCGCCGCACCGCGAGCACTCGCTCGATCCGCGAAAACGTGCGCGGCAGACCGGGCACATTATGCGCCCTCCACGAAGAACAGCAACTCTTTAAGCGAACGCGCGGCCGTGTCCAGCGCGTGCCAATCATGGCGCCCGACCGCAGCTTCGATGGCTTGCTGCAGTATAGCTGCTTCTTCCTTGTCTTCCGGATGCATCCTTCCGAGCAGGGCGCGCGAACGCTGGACCAGATCTACAGCCTCATGGCGCAGTCCCGTCCAATTGGCATCGATGGGGATGGCTTTTCCATTCGTGTGGTGGACCCCGACCGGCTCGGCATCAGTCTCGATCACGTCGTCGCCGTTATGTTCGATTTCTTCCAGATCGCCGTCTTCCAGATCGCCGAAGCCTTCCTGGCGAGTGCTGAAGAGTTCCTCGATGCGCTGCCGCGCGGCTGCAATTTCCGCCTCGGTCTTAGCCTGGAGCGCGCCCGCGATAGTAATCTGTTTGGATTTGCCAGTACGCTTTTCGATGGCTGAAACGTGAAGAATACCATCGACGTCGAGGCTCATCCGGCACAGCACTTCGTTCAGGTTCTCAGTGTGCGTCAAGCCGTCCACTTGGAAATCGCCCACCAGCAGATTATTTAAAGCGTCTTCATCGTCGCCTTGAAAAATCTGGATCTCCACGCGGGTCTGGCCGGGAAAGCTCGTGTAATAGCTCTCGGTCCGGGTTACCGGCAGCGGAGTGTTGCGGCGGATCAGCGGATGGTAACAATGCGGATAGGGCACGCCTCCGCGCTCGCCTAGATATGACGGTCCAAATGAGTAAGGCGACACGTCCACCAACACGCGCTCCACGTCGCGGCCGGACAGGCGCGTGGCCAGCACACCGGCGCCCAGGGCCACGCCCAGATCGGGATGCACGTCCTGACGGGGATCGAGGCCGGTGCGCTCGCGGAGCAGTCGCGAAACCAGCGGCGTGCGGGTGGAACCTCCCACCAACAAGATGGCGTCCAACTCGCTGGGCCTCGTACCCGCGTCACCCATCGCCTTGGAAACGCTGTCGAGGGTGGATTCCACCAGCGGCAGGATCATGCTCTCGTATTCCTCGCGCGACAATTCCAGGTCCAGGTGGAGCGGCTTTCCATTCCGGACCACCAGCGCCTCCTCACGCACGCGGGCGTACGGCTCAAAGCTGAGTCGCTTCTTCGCGGCCTCCGCCGCCCACCACAATCGCGCGCGCGCGGACCGGTGTTCCTCTCCAAGCCAGATGCCGTGCTGTTGGTCAAACTCGCGTTCCAGCCGGGCGGCCAGCAGGTCGTCAAAATCGTCGCCGCCCAGCCGGTTGTTGCCGTGGCTGGACAAGACTTCGGTCACTTCGCCTTCGATGGTGACGATGGAGACGTCAAACGTTCCGCCGCCCAAATCGTAGACCATCACGGTGTGGCGCGCGCCGTCTGTGAAACCGTATGCGAGGCTGGCGGCCGTGGGTTCATTGAGGATGCGAAGCACTTCGAGGCCCGCCAGCACACCGGCTTCCCTGGTGGCGTTGCGTTGCGCGTCCGAGAAATACGCCGGCACGGTAATGACGGCCCGGTTTACCCGCTGGCCCAATTCGCGGCGTGCCCAGTCGGCCAATTCCTTGAGGATGAGCGCGGAAATCTCCTGGGGCGAGAATCCCTTGCCAGCCATCACCACGGTCTCGGCGCTGCCCATTGTGCGTTTGATGCTGCGCACCGTGCGCTCAGGGTAGATGCGGTGCTGGTTGAGGGCGGCCTCGCCGACGAGCAGTTCCCCCGAAGGAGAGATTCCCACACACGATGGCAGCAATTTGCCCGGATTCGGCCCAAGTACACGCACCCGGCCATCCACGAAAGCGGCCACTTCGGAATTGGTGGTTCCCAGATCGATGCCAACTACCGGATCGCTCATTGCATTCCTCCATTCCCCGGCCGCTTCGCAACCCGGACCTGCGCCGGCCGGTACAACTCTCCATTCCATTCGTAGCCCGCGCGATAGACGAAGAGCACGGTCCCTTCGGCGGCCCGGCCGGTCTCCTCGACATCGACCGCATTCATGCGGCGCGGATCGAACGGCCGCCCCTCGCACTCGATAGGCTGTACCTGAAACTGAAAGAGCAAATCGTCCAGATAACCCAGGCTCAGGCGGTAGCCTTCCTCCATGGCGCGTACCACGCCGAGCGCGTGCTCCACCTTGCGCCAGCGGCGGGTGAAGATGAGGTCCCAGAAGCCTGGCCGCAGATCTTCATGGCCACGAAGCCCTTCCAGCCCCCGCAACAGCCGTTCACGCATTTCCAGCAGCGCGCCCAGCGATTCCTTGCGGCCACGCCGCTCGGCTTCAGTGGCGAGGCTCTCGCTCAGTTGCTTGAAGGCCCGGCCCTGAAGCTTGATCTCCTGGGTGAGAGTGGTCATCGCCGCCCATATGGTGTGCCAATCGGTGAGAGAACTTTCCGGTGCCGCATCTCCGGCCAGAATTTCCGGTGGAATGCCCAGCGGCGGACCTTCTTCGGCCATGGCCGTATCCAGCAACTGCTCGAAACGCTGCAGAATCTGGCTGCGATCCATCAAGGCCGGGACTCCCGCAGAATCGCCAGCCAGGGTTCGGGACCGATGAATCGCCGTTCGCACACGCGGCCTTCCAGCAAGCAAGATAGCGGCTGTTTGGGATCGGCAGAGAGCAGTGAGTGACGTGTCCGACGGAGCCGGTCGCGCAACGTCTCGTAGGCATCCCGCACTTTCTCGAACTCCTGCGGCGCGCGGTCCGGTGGATATTCCCTGACTTTGCGCAGATAGGCGGCGCGGATTTCATCATCGCCGGCTTCCGGCGGAATGCCCAACACCTGGCGGGGATCATCGTGTGTCATGGTGGTTCTCTCAAAATGGGAAGTCGATATCATCAAGGCGCCGACGACGCCGGCCGCGTTTCCCTTTTCCGCCGATGCCGAGCATTTCGGCCAGGGCCTGAGCGACCGCTTCCGGCCCGAACTGATCCACGGTCTCCATCAGTTCCCGCGGTATCTCGCCCCTTTCGGCGCAGCAGGCGGGACACTGGCAATCTCCGTCGCCACGCGGCACGCCGGGGCGCGATGAGGGAAACGCCCGCGCCTCAATCTCCCGCTGAACGATGTTGCTGATCTCTGCGGCGCCCAGAGCGGCCGTAGCTCGCTCGGGGATATCAAGCCAATCCAACTCCTCGTCGCGCCATTCTCCAATGCGCTTCAGGAGATCGAAATCGTACTGCCGCCGCGCGAGGTCGGAGGCGGCCCCGAGGCAACTGGACCGCCGCTCCTGTTCCCACGGCGG
>DATFTE010000256.1:0-2211 GCA_035262225.1 Terriglobales bacterium | reverse complement strand
TGAAACGTCGAGCATTTCTAAGCTTTACTATCGCTACGCTGATTGCGCCGATCCAAGTTCAAGCCCAAACGGGATGCGTCAGGTTTCCGAACCCTCCTAACCCGGAAGCAGAAGTGCGGTATGTGCTCTCTCATCCTGGTGTCCGTGTTTGTCCGGGACCGAATCCTATTCGGGCAGGGCAGGCCGCGGTTTTGGAGCAGATTTCGAGGGACCGTGTAATCAATACCCACAATCAAATTTGTGCTACGAGCGGGCGTTGCTGATCGGCCCTGAAGCGCTTCGCAGCCGAAGGTCGCCGGCGTGCCATGGGTGCATTCGCGGGGATGGCTGCCCGGATGGAAGCCGCAAGCCCACTTCCAAGGCGGGGTGTGGTCTGGATTGCCGATGCGCTCGGCGCCCGCTATTTAAGGAGGCACTAAAGCGAAGCCACCTGTTTGCTGTACGTGCCACTATTATTTCCGGCCAACAGCCCGCCGTGGGAGCGGGGCAGCCAATGAACCGGACCTCGGCTGGGTCGGTACTTCTGTAGGTTTCCATGGAGACATCATGCGGGTCGTAATTTGCGGAGGCGGCGTGATCGGAGCCTGCACCGCCTACTTCCTCGCGCGCCGCGGGATCGACGTCACTGTCGTCGAGCGGACCAAGGTGGCCGCCGCTGCATCCGGTAAGGCTGGCGGCTTTCTGGCCCTCGACTGGTGTGCCGGCACTCCGCTAGATGCGCTGGCGCGTCGTAGCTTTGAACTTCATGCCGCCCTGCCCCACGAGATTGCCAGCGATTGGGCCTACCAACGCATGACCGCCTATAGCGGGACCGTCGTTTCCGATCGCGACCATCGTCGTAACCGATCTGCCAAACTCGACTGGCTTTCCGAAGGCGTGGTGATCACTAGCCGGCTCGGTACGCCGGACACCACGGCGATTGTTCACCCGCGTAAATTCACGTCCGCCATCATGAGCGCCGCGGAAAGAAACGGCGCCCAACTCTGCCCAGGACGAGTCACCGGCATGGCCCGGAGCGCAGACGGATCGACGATGAGAGGTGTAGAGGCTGATAGCTTCGTTATCGAGGCAGACGCAGTGGTGGTCGCGATGGGGCCATGGTCGCTCTTAGCCGCCGATTGGATGGTGTTGCCAGCCGTCTTCGGTCAGAGAAGTCCGAGCGTTGTCTACGACACTGGCACCGACGTCCCACCGGAAGCCCTGTTTCTCGACTATCATGAGGAGGACGGCTCCGTAAGCACAGTCGAAGTCTTCCCGCGCGCTGACGGAACCACTCACGTCACAGCTTTCTCCGACATCGTCCCACCGCCGCTCGACCCGACCACCGTCACGCCGGACCCGGACGTGATCGATCGCCTCGAGGCGATCTGCGAACGGCTGTCACCCGTGTTCCGCTCGGACAGGATCATCGCACGGCAAGCTTGCTTCCGTCCGGTGACGGAGGATGGGCTTCCGCTGATCGGTAAAGTACCGCAGCTCGACGGAGCCTATGTTGCCACCGGCCATAACGTCTGGGGCATCCTCAATGCGCCGGCAACCGGCGAAGCCTTGGCCGAGCTGATTGGCGATGGTGTCACTCGTACCAGCGATTTGACGCCCTTCGACCCGATCCGGCTTCGGCGTTTGGATCACTCACTGCTGCGATCGAGCTGAGAAGCGCACGTTTTTCGCTCAGTGCGGAGTGTCGGACTGAGCGGGGACGCCAGCCACAATGCTCCCGTCGGCATAACACGGAGGAAATTGAATCTTGAAAATCACCAAAATTGAGACTATCCGACTGCAGTCCCGCGCTACCCTGATCTGGATACGCGTCCACACGGACGAGGGCCTTGTCGGGCTTGGCGAGAGCTGGTTTGGCTGCGCGGCCATCGAAGCCGACATCCATGACCGCGTTGCGCCGGCGCTGCTTGGCCAGGATTCCAGCCGGATCGAGGCGCTGAACCGGCAGATGCGCCCCTATGTCGGTTTCACCGGCACCAGCGCCGAGATGCGGGCCAATTCCGCGGTGGACGTGGCGTTGTGGGATATCCAGGGTAAGGCCACCGGGCAGCCGCTTTACGCCATGCTCGGTGGTGCAACCCGGGACCGCATCCGCGTTTACAACACCTGCGCTGGACCCGACTACGTATCCAAGTCTTCCGATGTCAGGCCGGGCAATTTCGGCCTGGACAGAGAGACAACGCAGCGCGGCAAGGTGTTCGACGATCTTCG
>DATFTE010000255.1:0-2534 GCA_035262225.1 Terriglobales bacterium | reverse complement strand
CGCCCTGACGAGCGACGGCAAGCCCTTCCGACTCTCCACCGCTCTGGGGAAAAAGCCGATCGCCATCTACTTCGCCGCCTACGACGGCTGAGGCGGGTGAATGCACCAACAGGCGCAGTTGCGCCTCAAGAAGGACGAGGTGGAGAAGCTGGGGGCGGAGGTGTATGTCGTTCTCGCGATGGATCTCCACCGCACCCGGGTGTTCAAGGAGGAAAACCTGCTACTGTCCAAGGGAACGGGACGGTTTTCCAAGGAGAAGAGCTTGGTCTACGCCACCGCCCTGTCAGACCCGGCGGGGTACGCGTCGGCGGTCTACGGGGTGGCCCGGAAGTGCCTGCGGTGGGGAGCCTGGGTCGAGAATCAGCCGCACTGGTTCGTGATCGATCACGGGGGGACGCTCACCTTCATGTTGGAACCCAAGTTCGATAGCCCGACCGCGTACGAGAAGGATGTGGATCGGGTGCTGGACGCGCTGAAGAAAGGGCGGGCGGAGAAGTGAATTAGGCCGAAGCCGGCGTTGCACCTGACCGTCGCCCGCTAACGTGATTGCGCTGCATCGGGTCGTTGCGCGGGCGGCGGCAGGTGAACTATTCGTTCGGCCGTGGTCGGTGGACCCTGAAGCGTCACTCGCAAAGTTCACTGACAAATGCACTACCGCTTTGACACCGCCTTGGCCGCCGAATCGTCCTTGCTCCCTGTGGGGAAGGCTGAGTTATTCATCTCCCAGGCGGTCTGGCGGCCAGGCTGACACAGATCAATTCTTTGTCGTTGCGGGCGAAGACACACCGGTTGGCATACGCCGGCGGGGACCATGCCACATTTCGGCCGCCAAACGGGTAAGTTGGCTCCAGCAGACGGGTCCGGCTGACTTCCCTATAACCCTGGGAACTAAGTTTAGCCAAAATCAGTTCTCCCCTCTCCGTGTAGAGGAACACGGAGCGGCCGTTCTGCGTGGGATGGATGCTTGCCCCACCTTTTACGTCTGTTACCTTATCTGTCTCCCAGAGCTGCGTGCCGGTCTTCGCCTCCAGGCACACGAATTGACCGTTGGATTTGGCCGAGAACACACAATCATCCTGAAGAAGTGCCGTCGAGGTGTTGCTCAGAATCCGTCGCGAGACGGCCTTGGTTTTCGGCCACAGCACCGAAGCGGCGGGTTTGGCGGGATCGAGCTGCAACATCAAGCCGCCGATCAGCAGCAAGTTATCGTAGAAGACCGGAGTGGATATCACGTAATCCGAACTCGTCGCCAAGCGCTCGCGCCAATAGATGCCCCCGGTGGCGGGGTCAAGTGACGAGATGGCTTCATTGCTCCAAACGATCAGCTGACGTTTCCCTCCGGCCGTAATCGCAATGGGAGAACTATGCGTTACGGAATCATCGAGCGCTTGCCATGCCTCCTTACCGGAATGTTTATCGAGTGCGATGACGCAGGCTTTTGGCTTGCCGCCGATCGCGATAATTAGCAAATCCTTCTCAATCAATGGCGAGGCTTTGGGACAGGGAAACTCGCCCAGTTGGTATTCCTTGGCCAGATCCTTCCTCCAAACTAAGTCGCCTTTGACAGCATCAAGACAGACAACATTGCCGTGCATTCCAAGGGAGTAAACCTTGCCGGAATCAATGACAGGGGTGGGCGTGGGCAATTGCCCCGGTATGGTGGGCTTGCCTTCCTTGTCCACGAAGTAGGTATCCTTCGCATAGGTAACGTCGGTCGAATAGTCCCAAAGGAGCGTGCCGGTCCGCTCGTCAAAGCAGAGGAGGCGTTCCTTCGCCTTGGGCAACGGGCCCTGGCAATCGGTGAGGTAGACTCGACCTTTGGCTACCACGGGGCTGGAATAACCCCACCCGACCCGCGCCCGCCAGCGGACCGTCAATCCGTCGGCCGGAAATGCTTCCAAGACACCTGTCTCGTGCCACACACCATCCCGGTTCGGTCCCCTCCATTGTGGCCAATCGTCGGCTCGAATTGTGGCGCTCGCAAGCTGAAGGAGAATAAGTGGAAGAACTCTCGACATGTTATCCTTGCCTCAGCGACGAC
Source organism: Terriglobales bacterium (assembly GCA_035262225.1). Classification (GTDB taxonomy): domain Bacteria; phylum Acidobacteriota; class Terriglobia; order Terriglobales; family Acidobacteriaceae; genus DATFTE01. The sequence goes on along the minus strand of DATFTE010000255.1, from coordinate 493 downwards.
CAAGCCAACTTCAGCGAAGGCTGCGATTGCTTCGTCCAGTCCGGCAGGCACTCGGTGCCCCGCCAGTCCAGCGTGAGATGCATTCATTGTAGTCGCAATCTTTCCCACTCGTAATATGCGGCGATTTTGCCGCATGGCTCATGAAAAGCCCAGCTGGAAACGATAGGCTATGGCACCGGCCCACGTGGCTTGCCTCGGGCTTGTGGACGCTGGCGGCGTATCCCGTTGTGGTCTGCTCATCCCGAGCGCAGCGTATACCATCCCGAACTAGCATGCGCTTCGCGCCAGGAAGCGCTTCGGTCCCATCGCCGTCCAGCGTGGACTAACCGCGGCCGACTGCCGAGACCACTGGAGAGAGAACCTGCCCCTCAAGGCTCGACATCCAGCGCGCGGACGCTGACCTCTCTGAAGTAGACGATGTCGCCGGGATCATGGTTCTGGAGACCGATGAATCCGGTCTTGGGTCTTTTCGGCTCGCGCTTAGGCTCGAACC
>DATFTE010000254.1:0-3781 GCA_035262225.1 Terriglobales bacterium | reverse complement strand
GAAGCCTCCTTGGGGCACTCGCCCTCGCGCGGCCCGCGGCCGCGCAGGTCAAGCCGTTTCCGGGCGACGTCCGCACGCAGAAGATCACGACGGATGACGGGGCGACGATTCATCTCCGGGCCGGCGGTCATGGGCCGGTGGTCGTGCTGCTCCACGGATTCGGCGACACCGGCGACATGTGGGCGCCCTTGGCGGCGGCGCTCGCGCGGGACCATACCGTGGTGGTGCCCGACCGGCGCGGCATGGGCCTCTCCTCGCATCCCGCCGACGGCGATGACAAGCGCACGCAAGCGGCCGACGTCCGGGCCGTCCGCACCCCCCTGGGCCGCGAGCGGGCGGTCATCGTCGGGCACGATCTCGGCACCCTGGTCGCCTATGTCTATGCCGCCCACTCTCCCGACACGACCTCCTCCCGTCGTCAATGAACGATCCTGGGGCAGGGAGAAGCACCTCCCCGGACACCCCCGACACGTGCTCTATGCCTATTTCGGCTTCACCGCCCGTAGCACCGGGTAGTACTGGGTAAAGACCCAGTCATCCGCGGCAAGGGCCTGATGGCAGGCGGTGTTGCACTCTGCCGTGGGCTTGAGCTGCGTCGTCGCGGGATACGGGGGAGGCCCGTGGACAAAGCTGAAGTAGCCCCAGTTGCCCGGTTCCTTGGGAAACTGCTGGGCACTCTTCACGGTCGCCTCAAGCCCGATGAACTCGCCCTCAAAATACCCCTTGCCACTTGCGGCCTGCTTCGACCCGACACTGACGAGCTCCTTGACGAGAATGGTGCCTTGCCGGAAGGTTCCCGTCTTTTTGTAGTGCGCGTAGCTCTCGGGGTCGATGTACACGTTGTGAAACTCAGGGAAGTTTGCGGCAGGAGGATTTAACTCGTTGGGAGTGATTGGTGTACCGACGTAGACCCACTCGCGCCAACCGTCGGGCCGGCGCAGGTTCCCCGCAGTATCAAACTCCGCCCACGATTTTTCTGCTGAACCGGCCTTCGGCGAGGCCACGAAGAGCAGAACGACGACACCGAGGCTCACGACAACGGCCAGACACAGCGCGGAGCGTTGGACGAGCGAGCGTACGGTCATAGCGCACCTCCTGGTCATTAGGGGTTAGAGGTCCCTCTCAGTTCAGGATACCCTTGGATGTAGACCCAGTCGGTCTGCCTGGCTGGGATGTGGCACGGAATGCACTCGGTCTTGTAGTCCTGCGTGACCAGTTTTGGCGGGTCTTCCGGCGTGACCTGAAAGAGGGCCCAGCCCCACCCGTCCCCCCACAGGTGGTGGTCCTTGAAGCGTCCCGTGGCGTCCTTGATCATGATGAACCACCCCGTGATCTCCGCGCCCCAAGTGGCGTGGCCCGTGGTCAACGGGGCAGCGGTGGTCTTGCGGAGCTCCTTGACCAGCACCGCCCCGTCGGGGAAGACCCCGGTTTGCTGATAGGCCTCTACCGAGCTGGGCTGCGTGTACACCTCATGGTAACCGAGGCCTCCCATCATCTCCCGCACCGCCCATGTCCCAAGGTGGGCCCACTGCGACCGGTAGCCCGCCGGAAGGCTGATCTTGCCCGTCTCATCCACATATGGCGAGAACGTGGCGGCTTTGGCGGCCCCGGAGGAGACCTGGAGGAGGGCCGCCACGAGACCCACGCCCACCACCACGGCTGTGGCCAGAAGGGCTGCGACCCCGAAGGAGAACGACCGAATAGTCATGGTTCACCCGGCTTCCTGCGCAAAGCGCTTCGCGTCCTTGACACGCGCCGCGACGTCAACGACTTGGCGCCGCGCTTTTGCAGCTTAAACCGTGCACATCCGTCTAGACGGTTCGCGGCCACATCACTGCATGCCCCACGGACCTCAAGATATGCCCAGATGGCGAAGGAAGCTATTGGGCGTTGGTGTATAGAGCATCCCCAGAAGGGGGCATGCGGGTACTGCGTTCGTTTACGAGGCTTCTTCCGAGGGGCCTTTGAGCTTCTCGAGCATTCTGACAAGGTCGGCAAGGGATTGCGCGTGCATCTTGTCCATTGCCCGGCTGCGCTGCACCTTCACGGTATCTTCCACGGTTCCGAGTTGACCAGCAATCTGCTTATTAAGCATGCCCGAGGCGACCATGGAGATCATCTCCCGCTCGCGAGGCGTCAGTGACGCGAAACGCTGTTGCAGCTCCGTTACTGCTTTCTCCTGTTGGCGCCTGGCACGATCTCGCTCCAGTGCGATGCGAATGGCATCCAGCAGATCCTGGTCGCGGAATGGCTTGGTAAGGAATTCGACTGCCCCAGCCTTCATCGCGCGGACACTCATTGGAATGTCGCCGTGGCCGGTGACAAAGACGATCGGGATACGCATGTTTCTCGCTGCAAGCTCGCGCTGAAGATCGAGTCCACTCAATCCAGGTAGTCTGACGTCCAGCACAAGGCAACTGGGCGCATCTAGTGGTTTTCTATGCAAGAAGGTGTCAGCCGAGTCAAAGCTCTCAACCTGCAGCCCCACGGTGCTGATGAGAAACTTGAGGGACGAACGGACCGATGGATCATCATCGACAACAAAGACGACGGGAGCGCCAGTCATGAGGGCCTCCCGGCGGCGACTGGCAGTGTGAAGGAAAACACAGCGCCGTGGGGAGAATTGGGCTCAGCCCAGAGCCGCCCGCCATGAGCTTCAACAAGGGAGCGGCTGATGGACAAACCCATCCCCAAACCGTTCGCTTTTGTTGTAAAGAACGGCGTGAAGACGCGCTCTGCTTCTAAACCAAGGCCAGTGCCCGAGTCGCGTACCGCAACCAGGACGTGCCCAGATTCGGCGATCCGGGATTGCACCCAGAGTAACCGCGGTCGATTTGCCACCGCAGTCATGGCTTCGATGCCATTCATGATCAAATTCAGCAGGACCTGCTGTAACTGCACGCGATCCCCTAGCACGAGCGGGAGAGCCTTGGTCAATTGGCGCTTGAGCAGGACTCGATTCTCATCAAGCTCACGGCCAGTCAGGGCAAGCACCTCCTGAATCACCTCGTTGATATCCAATGCGTTCTTTTCGGCAGGCGCTTTCATGATGAAGGCGCGGAGCCGAGCGATAACGGCGCTGGCGCGAGTGCCATCCGCAACGATTGCTTCGAGAGCCCGACGCAGAACCGCAGGTTCGAGATTCCGATCGGCGAGCAGTCGCAGGCACGCATTGCTGGTATTGGTTACAGCGGTCAGAGGTTGGTTGACTTCATGGGCGATGGACGCCGCCAGTTCGCCCATGGTTGTCAGCCTGGAAACGCGCGCAAGCTCCACTTGCGTCCTCTGCAACGCGTGTTGTGCCTCTTTGCGCGCCGTAATATCTTCGACGACGGCAAACCAGAATGGCGCTACACCACCCATTCCTGGAACGAGAGCGACGTTGGCACGCGCCCAAAATAAAGCGCCGTCTTTGCGACGGTAGCGCTTCTCGATCTGGAAGTGTTGCCTCTGGCCTTCTACGAGTTCTCTCACCAGCTCCAGGTCAGCCTTACGGTCCTCCTCGTAGGTAACGTCCACGAAGGTCAGCCGATACAGCTCTGACTCTGTATAGCCCAACATGTTCTGGAAGACGCTGTTTGCAGCGAAGAAGCGACCCGTGAAGTTAGCCATGGTTATGCCCATTGCTAAGCGCTCGAATGCAGTTCGCCATCGTGGTTCGGTTTGCTGGCACGCTCGGTTTTCTTTCATGAATGGATCCTCCCGGGTTCTGTCAGATTTCGCGCCAACAGGGGCAAAACCGTGTTTTCCTCCATTTACAACCCCCCGTTTTTACTCGCCA
>DATFTE010000253.1:0-2556 GCA_035262225.1 Terriglobales bacterium | reverse complement strand
GGGAGCGTAACCGAAGGCGCGGGCGCGTTCGGAAGCAAGGATGACTTGCAGGCCCTCTCGAACGATTTGAGCGCGTTCGAGGGGACGCGCAAGCAACTGGCGGACCGGATTGACACGTTATCGAGGGCGAAGGAAGCCGAGATTGTGCGGTTGCGGGCCGATTTGAAGACGGCGCAGGCGATGGCCCCGGCAGAGCCTCCGAAGAAAATTGTGGTCGACGACAACGAGCCGGCGAAGAAACCGCCGGCAACGACCAAGAAGAAGACACCCGCCAAGAAGCCTGCCGTGAAACCTCCGGCAGGGCAGGGAACGCAGCAAAATCAGCAGCAACCGCCGCCCAAGCAGCCGGATCAGCAAAAGCCGCAGTGAGGCGGTTCCCGTTACCCGGGTCCTTCCCGGGCGGTTTTGTGGTTCGAATCTGGTAACCTTTCGAGCGCGTCCAGATGGATTCCATTCCCGCTTGCATTGCCAGGGCCGAGGTTTGAGACCGAAGGTCTGAGGTCGGATGCTTGACTTCGCACGTGCATATTGTCGCCATCGTGGGTGGCATCGCCATCATTTGGGTGGTGCTGCTGGATGCATTCGAAACGGTGGTGCTGCCGCGGCGGGTGTTGCGAAATTTCAAGCTGACGGCATATTTCTACCGGCGGACCTGGATTCCGTGGCGTAGGATCGCGAGCCACATCAAGACGCCTTCGCGGCAGCAAAATTTCCTGGGATATTTCGGGCCGCTGTCGCTGATTCTGCTGTTGGCTTTCTGGGCCGCGGCGCTGATCTTTGGATTTTCCCTGCTGCAGTATGGAATTGGCGGACACGAGCAACTCAGCCGGGAACCGCTCTCGTTCGGCAAGATTCTTTATCACAGCGGCGAGACGTTTTTCACCCTGGGCTACGGCGATATTGTGCCGACTTCGGGCGCGGCGCGCGCCCTGTCGGTGCTCGAAGCGGGAATGGGGTTTGCCTTTCTGGGTGTGGTGATTGGGTATATCCCCGTGGTGTATTCCTCGTTCTCGCGGCGGGAGATTGAGATTTCCATGCTGGATGCGCGGGCGGGGTCGCCTCCGTCGGCGGCGGAGTTGTTGGTGCGGCTGGCTGGAACCAGCGAAGAGCCGGGAGTGAACCAGAGAGTAATGGACGAGGTGCTGCGCGCCTGGGAGCGGTGGGCGGCGGAGTTGCTGGAGGCGCAGATTTCGTATCCGGTGCTGACGTTTTTCCGGTCGCAGCACAGCAACCAGTCCTGGCTGGCGGCGCTGACGACGATGCTGGATGTGACCTCACTGGTGCTGGCCGGAATTGACGGAGTGCACCCCGGACAGGCGAAGTCGACGTTTGCAATGGCGCGGCATGCGGCGGTAGATCTGGCGCAGGTGGTGAATGCCAAGCATGATCCGACGGCGCCGGATCGTTTGCCTCCCGAAGAGTATGAAGCGTTGCGAGCCGCGCTCGAAGCGGCGGGGCTGCGGTTGCGAAGCGATGAATATGGACGCGACAAGCTGGCGAAATTGCGCGCGATGTACGAACCGTATGTGCACGCCACCGGACGCAACCTGATGCTGACGCCTCCGCGCTGGAGGCACGCGGAAAAACATCAGGACAACTGGCAAGCGGGTCCCTGGGACCGGCTGGTCCAGGCGAAGGGGCTGGCAATCCTGGGGCAGAAGCCGAAGGGGGCGGGCCCGGTGGTGGGGGAAGATCATTTCTAAGAATCTTTAGGCGGTTGGGCTGGGGGCGTCGCTGTCGGGTCTTCATTTCCTGGATTCCAGTTGGTTCGGGTTGGGGACCGTCGTCACCCGCGGAACACCTGGTCCCGCGGCCGAACCCTGGTCACCTGGGACCTTTCTTTCGCGTGCTAACATCCTCGTTCCGTAATTGCTCATGAAAAACACCGGCGAGAACGTGGTGCGGATCGAGGCGGAAGCGCTCAGGTCGCTGGCGAATCGGATTGCGGGTCCGATGGCGGCGGCATTTCAGCAGGCGGTGAATCTGATGTTCTGCTGCGCTGGCCGGGTGGTGGTCACGGGCATGGGGAAGAGCGGATTGATCGCGCGGAAGATTGCGGCGACGCTGAGTTCGACGGGCACGCCCGCCCTCTATCTGCATCCGGTGGAAGCGCTGCACGGGGATTTGGGGATGGTGGTGCGCGGGGACGTGGTGCTGGCGCTGTCGGCGAGTGGGGAGACGGAGGAGATCCTGGCGCTGCTGGCCACGATCAAGCGACTGCAGGTGCCCCTCGTCACCATGACTGGAGATGCCACGTGTGAAACTCCCCACCCTTCGAAAATCGCCAAGCGCGGGCCAGGCGGCGGAGGGTCCCTCGACTCGCCCTCGACGCGCCCCGCCCCGGGCGCGGCTCGGGATGAGAGGAAAGCACGAACCATCTCCACGCTGGCGGAGGCGGCGGATGTGGCGCTGGACTGTTCGGTGGCGCAGGAGGCCTGTTCCCTGGGGCTGGCGCCGACGGCTTCGACGACAGCCATGCTGGCGCTCGGCGATGCGCTGGCCGTGACCTTGAGCGAGCGGCGGGGATTCAAGGAAGAAGATTTTGCCAACCTGCAT
>DATFTE010000252.1:0-26825 GCA_035262225.1 Terriglobales bacterium | reverse complement strand
CAACTCGACGAACTCAAGGCTAAGGGCACCCACTTCCGTCTGCGCGTCCTCGATGACGAGCAGGCCCCCGTTTGCACCTTCGACGGTAAGAAAGTCATCAATCTGGCCTCTAACAATTACCTCGGCCTGACCACGCATCCCAAGCTGCGCGAAGCCGCTCTCGCGGCCACCCGCAAGTACGGCGTGGGATCAGGCGCCGTGCGCACCATCGCCGGCACCATGAAGATTCACATGGAGTTGGAAGAGAAAATTGCCCGCTTCAAGAACGTCGAAGCCTGCGTCGTCTTCCAGTCGGGATTCGCCGCCAACGCGGGAACCGTCTCCGCCGTCCTGGGCAAAGACGACTTCATCATCTCCGACCAGCTCAACCACGCCTCCATCATCGATGGCGCCCGCCTCTCCCGCGCCAAAATTCTGGTCTTCAATCACAAAGACATGACCCACGCCGAAGAGCAACTCAAGAGCGTCAAAGACCAGCCCGGGCGCAAGCTCCTCATTACCGACGGCGTCTTCTCCATGGACGGCGATGTCGGCCCCCTGCCCGCGCTCTGCGATCTGGCGGAAAAATACGGCGCTATCATGATGGTCGACGACGCCCACGCCTCCGGTGTCCTCGGACGCAACGGCCGCGGCACTATTGACCACTTCAGAGTCCACGGGCGCGTTGACATCCAGGTCGGCACGCTCTCCAAGGCCATCGGTGCACTCGGAGGCTACGTCTGCGGCACCCGCGATCTCATCGACTTCCTCTATCACCGCGCCCGCCCCTTCCTGTTCTCCACCTCGCATCCACCGTCGGTAGCCGCCACTTGCATCGCCGCCTTCGACGTTCTCGAACAGGAACCCGAGCGCATCGAGAAACTCTGGGACAACACTCGCTACTGGAAGAAAGAACTCGGCAACCTGGGATTCGACATCGGCGGAAAGACCACTCCTGCCAGCGAGACGCCCATCACCCCCATCATCATCGGCGACGGCAAGCTCACTATGGACTTCTCCCGCGAACTGTTCAAAGAAGGCGTCATGGGCACCGGCATCGCCTTCCCCACGGTTCCCGAAGGCAAGGCCCGCATCCGCACGATCATGACTGCCACGCACACCAAAGAAGAGCTGGACCAGGCGCTCGATGTGCTGAGAAAAGCGGGAAAGAAGATGGGAATCCTGAACTGAAAAGTTTCTGCCCCTGTCGCCGAAGGCAAGCGACCGATGTCTCCGCGTTCTTTGCCCAAGCTTTCGGAACGTTGCGGTCAGAAGCTTTTCTTTTTCGCCCTCTGCGGCTGTTCTCCGCGCCTTCGGCGTCTTAAGCTTTTTACGCGCGAAACACCGTTCTACCCCCCACCACCGTGGCCATCACTTTTCCGGTCAGCTGCCACCCGTCAAAGGGCGTGTTCCTGGAAAGTGAGAGTGACTTCGCCGCCTCGAATGTCCACCTCTTCTTGGGATCGAAAATCGTCACATCGGCGTGGCTGCCCCGCGCCAGCGTCCCTCGTCCGGGCAAGTCCACCACCCGCGCCGGACCGGCAGTAAACAACTCCACAATGCGCGTCAAGGGAACTCTATGCTCGCGATGCAACCGGCTGATCGCCAGCCCGAGCGCGGTCTCGAGTCCGGTTATCCCAAACATCGCCCGCTCAAACTCCATGATCTTTTCGTGCGGAGCGTGTGGAGCGTGATCGGTTGCGATGGCATCCACGGTGCCATCGGCCAACGCCACCAGGATGGCCTCCCGGTCCGCTGCCGACCGCAGCGGCGGATTCATCTTGAAATTCGTGTTGTAATCCCCCACGTCCGCATCCACCAGCGCGAAATGATGGGGCGTCACTTCGCACGTCACCCGCACCCGGCCGCGCTTCCCCCGCCGCACCGCCTTCAGCGCGTCCGCCGTCGACAGATGCGCCACATGCAGCCGCGCTCCCGCGAACTGCTGCGCCAGGTGCACATCGCGCTCCACAATCGCCGCCTCGGCTGCGTTCTTCATGCCGCGCAATCCCAGGCCAAACGAAGTTGGACCTTCATTCATCACGCAATTCTCGGTCATGCGTGTATCTTCGGCGTGCTGAATCACGGGAAGATGCACTTCCCCCGCTACCCGCAGGCTCTCCCGCATCACATCGTCGTCCAGGATGGGTTTGCCGTCATCGGTCACAGCCACCGCTCCCGCCCGCTGCAACCCGCGAAAATCGGTGAGTACCGCCCCCTTGCTGCCTTGGGTCGCGGCCGCGATCGGAAACACGTTGATCACCGCCCCGCGCTCCGGCTGTTGCAGCCACATCACCCACTCCGGCGAATCGACCACCGGAGAGGTATTCGGCATGCAGCACACCGACGTGAATCCTCCCGCCGCCGCTGCCACCGTTCCCGTCGCTATGGTCTCCTTGTAACTCTGCCCCGGCTCGCGCAAGTGCACATGCAGATCAATAAACCCGGGAGCGACGACCAATCCCCGCGCATCAAACTTCTCCTCCGCTCCCCCCTTGATCTTGTTCGGCGGCGCCACCTCCGCCACCCTCCCGTCGCGCAACAACACATCCATGGGCGCGTCCACCTTGGCGGCAGCGTCGATGAGATGCCCACCCTTGATCAGCAGAGAAGTCGGTCTGGAGATGTCACGTGACATACACTTGCTGGTAAGGACGTTTAGGGTCCCGACCACTCATTCTTTCGGCCCGCCGGGGCTCATTTCGCTTTCTGCCGGCCGCCCGCGGCTTGCGCAACAACGTTCATACCCGCGCCGCTCGGCGGCTTGCGTTCAGGGCACGCCAGCGCCCAGGGCCTGGAGCTCCTGCCTTACCTCGCCCGTCCCAACGCCTTCGCCAGTATCGCCATCCGTGTGGGCACGCCGTTGTGCACTTCTTCCACGATTGCCGACTGCGGACAATCGGCCACTTGCCACGTCAACTCCAGCCCGCGAATAATCGGCCCTGGATGCATCACCATCGCATCCTTCTTCGCCAGCTTCAGCCGCGCCATCGTCATCTGGTAACGGGCAATATAGTCCTGCAGGCTGATCCTCTGTCCCGCCAGCCGTTCCTTTTGCACGCGAAGCACCATGATCACGTCGGCGCCCCGCATCGCCTCCTCTGCATGGCGTGTAATCTTCAACCCGGGCGCCAGGCCCGTCGCAATCTCCGGCAGAAACTCCGCTGGCCCACACAGCGTAATCTTCGATCCGAACTTGCTCAGCAGATGAATCGCCGAGCGCGCGACCCGGCTGTGGTAAATGTCGCCGACGATTGTCACCTGCAGTCCCTTCAGGGTCTTCTTGTGACGCAGAATCGTGTACGCGTCGAGCAGAGCCTGCGAGGGATGCTCGTGCATCCCGTCACCGGCATTGAGCACGGGAATATCCAGGTGCTGCGCCATCAGCAGCGGCGCCCCGGCGTGGGGGTGCCGGATCACGATGACGTCCGCGCCCACCGCCCGCAGCGTATACCCGGTGTCGAGCAGGGATTCGCCTTTTTCGATGCTCGACCCGCTCGACAACACCAGCGTGGTCATCGCGCCCATCGACTTGGCAGCAATTTCAAAGGAACTGCGGGTGCGTGTGGAAGGTTCGTAAAAAAGCAGTAAGACCCGCTTGCCACGCAGCAAGGGGCGCGCCTTCAGCGGATTCATGCGCCGCGCCAGCTTCAGCAGGCCCAGAATTTCCGGCGCGTCCATGTGTTCGATCCCGAGCAACGAACCGCGGACAGGCTTGTTCATAACGATCTCGACCGGGGCGCCTCCGGACAGGCGCCTCTGCTCTCACTCCCGCTCCGCCTTCTTTTCCACCAGCATCACTTTTTCTTCGTTGTCGATTTCCTTCAGGCGTACTTCCACAATCTCCTCGAGGGTGGTCTGCACTTTGCGCCCCACAAACGTGGCTTCCACGGGAAGCTCGCGATGTCCGCGGTCAATCAGCACGCAGAGTTGCACCTGGCGGGCACGCCCCTGGCGGAACAGCGCGTCCATGGCGGCGCGAGCAGTGCGTCCGGTAAAGAGAACATCGTCCACCAGAACAATGTTCCGGCCGGCGATCGCAAACCCGATGTCGGTCTTCTGCACCAACGGCTTCGGACCCAGGGTGGAAAGATCGTCCCGGTAGAGCGTGATATCGAGCGTGCCCACCGGAACTTCCATCCTGTCGATGCGGCCGATGATCTCCGCTAACCGCTGCGCCAGCGGCACACCCCGCCGCCGGATTCCCACCAGCCCCAAGTCCTTCGCGCCATTGTTCTTTTCGCTGATTTCGTGCGCCAGGCGCACCAGGGTCCGCTCGATTTCCGAAGCCGACATCAACTGCGATTTTTCACGCAGGTTGGGCTGGCGGGGAGAAGATCGTGAACTCATGAACGCTGCATCATACGCGGGCCCGGCCTGTGGAGCAAGGCGGCCGCTCAACACCCTTAGCCGTCTCTTCTCCCCAGCAGCGCCGCGCCAAGCAGGCCGCCCAGTACCGAGAAGGCCACCGTCACTGTGATCAGGGCTACGCCCAGTAAGGCCACCCCGAGCGGCGTCTTGAACATGGCCATGACTTCGGGAGGCGGCGGGCTCGAGATGCGGGCCATCGATTGCTGCATCAGGTTCAGCACTCCATCCCGCATGCGCTCTCCCTGATGAAATACCGTCGCTGCCACCGCCACTGACAGCGCCAGCCCTCCGCTCGCCAGCAGTCCGCACAGAGCACCCAATCGCGCTCCCAATCCCGCCGTGAAGCGGGTCAGCGCCGTGCGCCGCCGGTAAAACACGACCGACAAGAATCCCGCCACCATCATCCCGATCCCCGGCGGCAGCCCGAGCAGCACGATCACCGGAATCGCTCCCGCCAATACGCCCAGGCCCGCAGCCCACCAGGCCTCGGGATAGCGCAGCGCCCGCGCCCGCGGCGCGGAGGACTGGTAGGGAACATTTGCCGGAACATCAGGGGTAGAACCTTCCCCCGCCCGATCGAAAGAGATCACCCGAATCTGCGGCGCGCCGCACTGCGGACAGAAAGCCACCCCTTCCGCCACAGTCACGCCACACTTATAACAAGGCTGGTCCACCGCACTTCAAGGTACCGCAGTGGCCCAAGGCAGGCAAGAACGGCCTCTAAGCACGGCCCATCCTCCCAAAAAAATTGTCATCCAGGCGAAGCCGGGGACCTGCTTTCTCCTCCCCCGGGCGCGACAACCCGGCGCTTTTAATCGTCAATCGAAAATCGCCAATCCCGTCAGATCGTCCCCTTCCCCCGGGTGCGCACGTACACCAGCGCAAAGTCCGTCCCCTTGCCGTTCGGCTTTACCGATACGATGTGCTGGTTCGACTTCGTCCCCACCTTCATCTCAGTCCGCTGGGGATCGTCACGGGTCATCTCTTTGGCTTTATTGCCGATCTCGACATCGAATCCCGTCCCCTTGTCGTCGCCACAGGTCAATTCATCCGAATCGGAATCATCCTGAGGCTTGCGGAAGCCCAGGTCGGCTTCCGTCCCTGTTCCCGGACAGCGCAGCACCTTGCCGTACTTTTTCAGTTCGTTCGCGTAGTAGGCCAGCACCTTGTCCGGCGGATCATCCGACAAAAACTCGAGCGCCACCACTTTCAGCCCATAGTCCCCAAACGAGAGGTTGATGTTGGCGCTCTTCTTTTCGTTGCTGTCATCCTTTGGCTTGATTCGCGCCCCGGGATACACCGACAGCCCCACGTCCCGCACATCCGCTTGCTCGCTGACGTGGATCCCTCCCGCCGGAATTTGAATCTCGACCTTTTTGTCCTCGCCGTTCTCGCCCTTGTGCACATTCACACTGCAGGCCGAGAGCACAAGCGCCGCGGCGCTCGCCGCCGCCAGCCACAGACTTGAGTGCAAAAAAGCAGTCGGAACACGCATAAACCTATCTCTCCTGGGCGACCCGCGCCGGGCGCTCGATTCCCGCTCCCCGCTGGGCGACGTCGGGAATCGTGACCGGCAGGCGGCCGCGAATGGCAATCTCCCCGAACAATGCCTTCACCACGCTCACTTCCGATACCGTTTCGTTCGAAAAAGTACAGAGGTAATTCTGCAGCGTCGGGAAACCCTGGGCCAGGTAAGGACTCCCCATGGCCAGGACGACGGTCTTCTCCGGCGCCTGATCCAGAATCTTTTCCAGCAGTGTTGCCGGAGCCTCCGCGATCGCAACCGTATTCACGAGTCCGCCGGCCCCCTTTGACGCCTTGCCCGCGGTCGGCACCACGTAGACCGCCGCAATCACCGCCTTCGCCTCGCTGACCGCCGCCAGCACTGCGCCCGTCATGGGCCCGGCAATCCGGGGATCGACATAAAAGACGTTGGCGTCCGGTACGCGAGCCTTCAGCTGGCGCTCGAGCATGCGCCCCATCTCGGTGCGCACATCGTCGGAAAATACGACCGCCACCACCGCGTTGTGCGCCTCCTCCACTCTCTGATACGGAAGCTCTCCCTTCACAGTTCCCGATTGTTTCAGGGGCAGCACTTTTCCGTTGTCGCGCACCAGGGTGACCGCATCGTCCGCCACCTGCTGCCCGCGGGCAACATTCTCCGGTCGGCCCACCTTGGCGGCCAGCGCCCCCACATCCACCAGCCGCGCCTTGGGGAGGCCCACCGACGCCTTCGCTTCCAGAATCTTCAGCACGGAAGCGTCCAGACGGGCCATGCTGATCTCGCCCTTTCGCACTGCGTCGACCATATCGCGATACGACATATCGAGATCAGCGGGGATAAGCAGCACGTCGTTCCCGGCTTTGAACGTTTCAACTGCAGCGCGCCCCACGTCGCTCCCGTAAAGCCGGGTCAGGCCCGCCATGTCGAGCGCGTCGGTCACCGCGATTCCCCGGAAGCCGAGCTGGCCGCGCAGGAGGTCGGTCACAACCGCGGGCGAAGTCGTGGCCACGCGATTCGCGTTCGCGTCGAGCGCCGGCACCGTCACGTGCGCCGTCATCACCGCATCTACTCCCGCAGCGATCGCCCGGCGGAACGGCTCGAGCTCCACCGCCTCCAGGCGTGCCTTGTCGCCCGACACCCGCGCCACCCCCAGATGCGAATCGGTCGCCGTGTCTCCGTGACCGGGAAAGTGTTTGGCGGTAGTCATCATGCCGTCCGCCCGCGCGCCGCGGATATATGCCGCGACCAGTTCCCCCACCTGCTGCGGGTCTTCTCCGAACGAGCGCGTGTTGATGATGGGATTCACGGGATTGGAATTCACGTCGGCGTCGGGAAAGAAATTCCATTGCACGCCGACGGCACGGGCTTCGAGCGCCGTGATGCGCCCGAAATCCTCCGCGTACTCGCTCTTGCCCGCCGCACCGAACGCCATGGCGTGAGGAAACACGGTAGCGCCGTGCAGGCGCATGGAGACGCCACGCTCGAAGTCAGCGGCCACCAGCAGGGGCAGCGGCGAGTCCATCTGCAGGCGATTGAGCAGCGTGGCCGCTTCGTAAGGCTCATTGAGATACAGGAACGGCCCTTCGGCACGCACCGTCATGGCCAGGCATCCGATGTGATACTTGCGAATATTGTCGCGCAGCTCCAGGTAGTCCGGGCTGTTGGCATTCAAGAACTGGGCTCGCACCCAGATCATGAACAGTTGCCCGACCTTCTCCTCGAGCGACATCTTGCGCAGCGTTTTCTGCGCCCACTTCTGGCCATCCCGATCGAGACGAATCGGGCCGGACTGTTGAAACTTGTCCTTGGCAAAAGTCGGAACCAGCAGGAGGCAGAGACACAAAAGGTGTGAGGCGGCACGTCGCATGAGCCGACAATAACAGAAGGACGGCAGTGGGGTAAGAGCAAAGCTTGCAGGCAGCGGCGCAACGCGCAGCCTTGCCGTAGAATGAGGCGGCACAGTGCGACGATCGCGAATCCCGGCTGCTCACGATCCTCACTCGATCACGTCCACTGCGGAGAGAGGACATCATGAACCGATCGCTTGGCCTCGCTCTGCTGTCACTCACCATCGCCTGCAGCCTGGGAGCGGAGGAGTTTCCCTTCCCCGAGGCCGCGGTAAACGACAATGCTGTGCGTTCCCAGGCGCTGACGGAACTCGCCCGGCAAACCGTGGCCGCCTACAAGCATAATGACCAGGGCCAGTACCTGGACAATCTCTTCCGATTGCAGACTGTATCCGGCCAGTACGGCGACTCTCTCAAGACCATCGCGACACTGCGCGAGCGGCTGCGAGCCAGCCATCCCGAACGCGCCGGTTGGGTGAATGTGCAGTACGAGATTTACTCCCGCGCACGGATGAGAACAGAAAGCGCGAAGCAGCCATTCGAGCAGGCCTATGCGCGGGCGTTTCGCGAGACGTTTGCCCGGTTGGACGATCGAACGTCGGCCCTGGTGTTGCGCGCGCTCACCGAGATCGATCCCGCGGACTCTCAGCAGGACTTCAAAAGCGATCTTGACAAACAAAAAGGCAAGCACAGCATCGCGCTGACCGACGCCGTAAAACTGGTTGCCGATTACCAGGTCGCGGAGGCCTACCGGGCATTTGCCCGGCTGGACCCGCCGCTGATTGCCGAAGATGATGGCCGCCGCTACATCGCGGAGAAAGACATCGCGGTAAAGACACCCGATGGAGCAACGATCTGCGCACTGCTTATGCGGCCCGGCCGCACCTCCGGGCGTCTGCCCACGTTGTTGAATTTCACCATCTACGTCGATCCCAACGACAACACGAACAACCTACGGCAGACGGCCTCGAACGGCTATGCCGGAGTCGAGGGCTTCACGCGCGGCAAGGCCTGCAGTCCCGACAAAGCGGTTCCATACGAGTATGACGGCGCCGACGCCGCAGCTCTCATCGACTGGATCACGGCACAACCCTGGAGCGACGGACGGGTCGGCATGTACGGCGGCAGCTACGAGGGCTTCACCCAGTGGGCAACCGCCAAGCACATGCCGAAGGGACTGAAAGCGATGATGACGGGAGCTCCGGCGGCGCCCGGGGTCGATGTACCCATGGAAGGCAACGTTTTCTGGAACTTCGTTTACCCCTGGCCGTTTTACACCACCAATGCCAAGGGGGCCGACGACGCCACCTACAACGACCGCGCGCGCTGGCAGCGGCTGAATCGTAGCTGGTATGCGAGCGGCCGGGCTTACCGCGACCTCGACAAGATTGACGGGACGCCGAATCCCATCTTCGACGAATGGATCGCCCATCCCGGCTACGACAGCTACTGGCAGAAGCTCATTCCTTACAGAGAGGAATTCGCGCACATCAACATTCCCGTCCTCGAGACGGCGGGCTATTACTACGGGGGGCCGGGTGCCGCAGTCTACTACCTCAGCCAGCACTACAAGTACAACCCGAAGGCGGAACATTATCTGCTGATCGGTCCTTATCACCACATCGGCGCGCAGTTTGGAGTGATCGGGCTGGTGGGCAACGTTTACGACTCGCTGGCGGGAATGCAACTTGACGAGGTGGCAAAGATTGACATCACCGAAATTCGCTACCAGTGGTTCGATTTCATCTTCAAGCATGGCCCCAGGCCTGCGCTCCTGGCGGACAGGGTGAACTACCAGGTAACGGGCGCGAACGTGTGGAAACACGCGCCTTCGCTCGCGGCCATGGCCAATCAGAGGCTGCGGCTTCATTTCAGCTCGGTCCGGACGGGGGAGAGCTACAGTCTCACCGAACAGAAGCCTTCCGAAGACAGCTATGTAACCCTGAAAGTGAACCTTGCCGACCGCAGCGACGTTGACCGGAAGGCACCGGGCGGCGGTGTGGTGGACACGGCGGTCGATCCCTGGAGCGGCCTTGAATTCGTTAGCGATCCTTTGCCCAATCCTACTGAGATGAGCGGCCTGTTCTCGGGGCACCTCGACTTCGTCAGCAACAAGAAAGACTTCGACTTTGAAGTCGATCTCTACGAGCAAACACCCAGGGGAGAATATGTGCAGCTCACCTCCTACTGGACACGCGCCAGCTATGCCGGCGACCGCCTACAGCGGCAACTGCTGACGCCAGGCAAACGGCAGCGCCTGGATTTCGAAGATATTCGCCTCATGAGCCGTCGACTGCAGGCCGGCAGCCGCGTGGTGGTGGTGCTCAGTGTGATTAAAGAATCCGGCCGGCAGGTTAACTACGGAACCGGCAAGGATGTGAGCGACGAGACCATTCAGGACGCCGGCGAGCCGGTTCAGATTCAGTGGTATGGTGACAGTTACCTGGATCTTCCGGGAGTGAAATAGTGGGGTGCGGCGAAGGTTTTTGCGAAGTTGAGGCGGGTCACCGGCGGGCTTTCAATGAACAGCTGAACAAGAAGTTTGACGCTTTGATCGAGCGGCGGGGACAGATTCCCCGCAACCGGGCGCCGGCGCTAGGCAAGGCCCGCCTGAACCAGGTCCACCGCCTGCTTCTGAATCGCCGTCTCATCCCCGAAACCCTCGAGCCACTGGACCTCGGGCTCGCGGCGGAGCCAGGTCATCTGGCGCTTGGCGTAGTTGCGGTGGGCTTGTTGCGCGGCGGCAATGGCGCCGTCGCGGGTCAACTCTCCGCGCAACACCTCGACCGCCTGGCGGTAACCGAGCGCGCTCAGTGACCAAACGCGATCGCCGTATCGGTCGAGCAGGTGCTTGGTTTCTTCGACCAAACCCGCGTCAAACATCTGCTTGGCCCGCCGGTTGATGCATTCGTAGAGTGCCGCGCGATCAGGATTGAGTCCCAGGCGAAGAATGCGGAATCCCTTCAGGGGATCGCGTCCCTGCTTCCACCCGTCGGTCAGCGTCCGGCGCGAAGCCAGGCAGACCTCGATGGCGCGAATGACTTTGGGTGTGTCGTTGGCATGAATCCTGCCAGCCGCCGCGAGATCCATTTTCTCGAGAATCGCGTGCACGTGGGCTGCGCCCTTCTCCGCAGCACGCTGGCGCAAGCGTCCACGTAACTCTTCCGACCGCTGCGGACCGGGGAATAGTCCTTCGAGCAGCGCGCGCAGATAGAGCCCCGTCCCGCCGACAATCACTGGAAGGTGGCCGCGGTCTTTGATCATCGCGAGCGCCTGTCGCGCCAACCGCGCATATTCTCCGGCCGTGATGTACGCGCTGGGATCGACAACATCGATGAGGTGGTGCCTGGCCTGCGCGCGTTCCTCTTTTGTCGGCTTGGCGGTGCCAATCTCAAGCTCGCGATACGTGGCAATTGAATCGCAATTCACGATTTCGCCGTGAAATCGCGCGGCCAGGGCGAGCGAGAGGGCAGTCTTGCCGCTGGCCGTCGGCCCCAGAATGACGACCAGCAGCGGCTCAGCGGCCACGCTCAGTGTGCGCTCCAGGGAATGTGGTTCCAGTAACGGGCCAGAGTGAGAACCAGAATCAGCGCCGCCATCACGATCAGTCCGGTGGCTTCGAGGGTATAGATCTGCGGGACCTCATGATGAGGCTCACGCTCCAACTCGCGTTTGGGCGCGGCACCGGCCACGGGAACATTGTAACGCCGACCGAGTGCTAAACTACGCCTCGTTGCGATATGTCGACGCCGCAAGCCAGTCCCGCCGGACGCACCCTTCGTTTTGGGATTTTTGAGCTGGATTTGGCGGCCGCCGAGCTGCGCAAGAACGGCGTGCGCATTCGCTTGCAGGAGCAGCCTTTCCAAGTGCTGGCGCTGCTGCTGGAGCGCCCGGGTGAGATCGTCTCGAGGGAAGACATGCGCCAGCGGCTGTGGCCCGCGGATACGTTCGTAGATTTCGATCACAGCCTGAACACCGCAGTGAACAAGCTGCGCGAGGCGCTGGGCGATTCGGCTTCGAGCCCACGCTACGTCGAGACCCTGGCGCGCCGCGGTTACCGCTTTGTCGCCCCGGTGCAAGCGGCCGAACAGGCGGCTCCCATGTCCGCGCCTGCGCCTCCGGCGGAGGCGGCTTCGCAGCAGCATCCGGAGCTCCAGCTTCCTCTGCCGCATCGCGGCCTGACCCGCAGTCTGTTCGCCCTGATTCAGGTCATGTACCTGGTCTTTTACCTGATCGCACTCTTTCGTCTGTCGGAGGTGGATCGCATTACCTCCGCCTTTCTTCCGGGATGGGGATCGTTCGCCATCGTTGCGGCGGTGCTGGTAACCGGAGGCGTGGGTATCATTTTGCGCAGCTACCTGCTGTCCGCCATCGGCTTCGATTACGGGCTGCTGCGCCAGAACTTCGAGCGCCTGTTTCTGGGGATTCTTCCGCTCGATCAACTCTGGGCCGCAGCGCCGTTTCTCATCACCCCCGAGATCGGCTTCGGCGCTGCCTTTGCCGCGACGGCGGCCCTGCTCTACGTCCCGTTTGCCGAACGCACGCTCCTGCGCATGGCGTATCCCCGGCCGCGCAGCTAAGGGAACTTTGCTCACGAACGATGCGTATCTCCGTCTGAGACTGAGATCGAAGTGTGTCCGCCTGGGTTAGGAGAGCCTTCATGCGACATCTCGCGTTCGCCGTTCTGTGCCTGTGCCTCGCCGGCGTTTCCCCGGCCCACGCCGACGAGTGGTCGAAGACCTACACCATCACCGGGAAGCCCGACCTGCGCATCGAAACCTCCGATGCCAACATCAGCGTGGACACCTGGGACCAGAAGACGATCGAAGCCCGCGTCACCACCACGCACTGGAAGATCGGCGACAATGGCATCACGGTTCTCGATCATCAGAACGGGGACGCGGTGGAGATCGAAGTGCGCTTTCCCCACCGGCACTTCGTGGTGGACATCGGCACCCGACACGTGGAGATCGTGATCCATATGCCGCGCGAAGGGAACGTTAATCTGCATACCGGCGACGGGCGCATCCGGCTGAGCAATGTCAAAGGCGACATGGATCTGGACACCAGTGATGGCTCGCAGGAAATTGACGGCGTCGATGGCGCGCTGCGCGCCCACTCGGGCGACGGCCACATCGAGGCCAGCGGCCGCTTCGACCGGCTCGACCTGAGCGCCGGCGATGGCCGCATCCAGGCGCGGGCGCTCGACGGCTCGACCGTCGCCTCAAGCTGGGAGTTGCACACCGGCGACGGCAGCGTCCAGCTGCAGGTGCCGGAGAGGCTGTCCGCCGATGTGGACCTGCACACCGGCGACGGCGGCATCAGGCTTGACCTGCCGCTGACCGTCGAAGGCAAGATGGGTGAAAAGAATATTCATGGCAAACTGAACGGCGGCGGAAACATGTTACGCATCCACACAGGCGACGGCTCCATCCGGCTGGAAAAATCGTAGCAGATCTGCCTAGGCAACCGCCTCTGGAAGCGGCCTGGCGTTAGTCTCCGCGCGCCCGCATTCGTCTCTTCGTGTAGTTGTAGTACGCTTATTCGAAGGTGTCTTGTACAAGGGTTGGGAAGGGCACGACTATGAGGCTGCGAGAGATTCCTGGAGACGGTGAGCCCCCTCCGAATCCCGGACGTGAAGCCCATGGCGTAAGCCATGCGTAAGACACCGTTAATAATCGAGCCCGTCGGGGAAGAGAAGTTTCTCACTCACACCGTTCCGGGGAGGCATGACATCGGCCGCCTTCCCGCATCTGAATCATGGATGAGACCAGTTTTAGGCTGCTCAGGACTATAAACTATGCGCCCCTTGTTAACCCTCTCGCTCCTGCTTGCCATCTTGCCGCCCACCGTGGCCCAAGACTCGCCGCGCCGCCTGCCGGTGCTGGACGTGACTTCGATGGACACCAGTGTCGATCCCTGCACCGACTTTTACACCTACTCGTGCGGCGGATGGATGAAGCGAAACCCGATTCCTCCCGATCAGACCAGCTGGACGGTGTCTTCCAAACTGGAAGATGACAACAAGCTGATTCTGCGCGACATTCTCGAGACCGCGGCCAAGCCCAACCCGAAGCGTGACACCACGAACCAGAAAATCGGCGACTATTACGCGGCTTGCATGGATGAGAAAACCATCGACGCAACCGGTGCGAAACCACTGCAAACGGCGTTGGATCGCATTGCCGGGTTGCGTTCCAAGACCGAACTCGCCGACCTTGCCGCTTCGATGGTCAACACGGGCGTGCTCTTCAGCTTCTCTTCCGACCAGGATTTCAAGAATTCGAGCGAGGTCATTGCCGAAGCCGACCAGGGCGGGCTCGGCCTTCCCGATCGCGACTATTACCTGAAAGACGACGCCAAGTCCGTCGAGCTGCGCCATGCCTACGTCGCGCACGTGGAGAAGATGTTCGAGTTGCTGGGCGACAAGCCGGACGTTGCCCGGTCGGAAGCCGACGCTGTTCTGCGCATTGAAACCTCGCTGGCGAAAGCCTCCCTCACCCGCGTGGAGCGGCGCGACCCGCAGCGGCTTTACCATCGCATGACCAGCGCGCAGTTGCAGACCTTAAGCCCGGCCTTCCCATGGAGGATCTACATGACCAAGGTTGGACTGCCGTCGGTCGAATCGCTCAATGTGGCCACGCCCGAGTTCTTCAAGGGAATGAACGCCGCCATCGAGGAGGAAAGCGTCGCCAGCTGGCAAGCCTACCTGCGCTGGCACCTGGCGAACGCCAACGCGGAATTTCTCTCCACCCCGTTTGTCAATGAAGATTTTGCTTTTTACGGAAAGACGCTGCGCGGTCAGGAGCAGCTCGAACCGCGCTGGAAGCGATGCGTCGGCTACGTGGACAACGACCTGGGAGAGGCGCTGGGCAAGGCCTTCGTCGACCGCACCTTCGGCCCCGAAGGCAAGCAGAGCGCCCTGGTGATGGTGAAGCAGATCGAAGCCGCCATGCAGCAAGACATCAATTCTCTCTCCTGGATGACGCCCGTGACCAAGCAGCATGCTCTGGAAAAGCTGCATGCCGTGGCGAACAAGATCGGCTATCCCGACAAGTGGCGGGACTACAGCTCAGTAACGATCTCTCCAGACGACGAAATGGGCAACGTGCTGCGGGCGCGGGTTTTCGAATTCAACCGCCAACTGGGGAAGATCGGCAAGCCGGTGGACCGCGGCGAATGGCAGATGACCCCGCCCACCGTCAACGCCTATTACGATCCGCAGAAGAACGACATCAACTTCCCTGCTGGCATTCTGCAGCCTCCGTTTTTCGATCCCAAGTCTGACGACGCGCCGAACTACGGGGATACGGGTGCGACAATCGGTCACGAACTTACGCACGGCTTCGACGATGAAGGCCGCCAGTTTGATGCGCAGGGCAATCTGCGCGACTGGTGGACTGCGGAAGACGCCAGGCAGTTCACCGAGCGCGCGGCCTGCATCTCCGATCAGTACTCACAATATGTCATCGTCGATGACATCAGGATCAACGGCAAGCTGACGCTGGGCGAAGACGTCGCCGACCTGGGCGGAACTATCCTCGCTTACATGGCCTGGAAGGAACAGACGAAAGATCAGAAGCTCCAGCCGCTCGAAGGCTTCACCCCCGAACAGCGCTTCTTCATCGGCTATGCGCAGGATTGGTGTGGCAACATCCGTGAAGAAACCAAACGGCTGCGCGCCACCGTCGACCCGCACTCGCCGGACAAGTACCGCGCCAACGGTGTGGTCGCGAACATGCCCGAGTTCCAGCAAGCCTTCCAATGCAAGCCGAGCTCAGCCATGGTCCGCGAGAAGCGTTGCCGCGTCTGGTAAGCCCGACTCAGGCAGGGGCAGGTGTCCGCACCTGCCCGGCGCCGCTAGCCCGATGTCTCCTCATAAGCGTGCGCCACGCGCAACACCGTCGCCTCGTCAAAATGCTTTCCCAGAATCTGCAACCCGATGGGCAGCTTCTCCCGCGTCTCGCCGCAGGGCACGGAGATGCCCGGGATCCCCGCCAGATCCGCCGTCACCGTGTAGATGTCGGCGAGATACATGGCCAGCGGATCGTCCACTTTCTCACCGAGCGGGAACGCCGCCGTCGGACTGGTGGGCGTCAGGATCGCATCCACCTTCCCGAATGCCTGTTCGAAGTCGCGCGTCACCAACGTTCTGACTTTCTGCGCCTTGAGGTAGTAAGCATCATAGTAACCGGCGCTGAGGGCATAAGTCCCCAGCATGATGCGGCGCTTCACTTCGCTGCCAAATCCGCGATCGCGCGTTCGCCGGTACATCTCGGAGAGGGTGCGTGCATCCTTCGCCCGCACTCCATACCGGACTCCATCGAAGCGCGCCAGGTTCGATGATGCTTCCGCAGTCGCAACGATATAGTAAGTGGGAATCGCGTACTCGGTATGCGGCAGGGAAACTTTGACGATCTCGCAACCAAGGCCGGCCAGCTTCTCGATCGCGGCTTCCACTGCCGCGCGGACTTCGGGCTCCAAGCCCTCGCCAAAATATTCCCTGGCTACTCCCAGGCGCAGGCCTTTCACCGGCTTTTCCAGTTCGGCGACGTAATCAGGTACAGGCACATCGGCGGAGGTCGGATCCATGGGATCCCGTCCGGCGATGGTGCGCAGCACCAGTGCGGCGTCGTTCACCGACCTGGTAAGTGGCCCGACATGATCGAGCGACGAAGCAAATGCAATTAACCCGTAGCGCGATACACGCCCATAAGTCGGCATCAGGCCAACCACTCCGCAAAACGATGCCGGCTGACGAATGGATCCGCCGGTATCTGATCCCAGCGCCGCCACCGCCATGCCGGCGGCCACTGCGGCGGCAGATCCTCCCGAAGAGCCTCCCGGCACGCGGCTCAGATCGTGGGGATTGTGCACCGGACAAAAAGCGGAATTCTCGTTCGACGATCCCATCGCGAATTCGTCGCAATTCAACTTGCCAAGAATCACCGCGCCCGCAGCCTCCATGCGTGCAACCGCAGTCGAATCGTAGGGAGGAATGTAGCGACCCAGGATCTTCGAACCGGCGGTGGTGCGCACACCGCTTGTCACCAGCACATCTTTGATGCCAACCGGAACACCACCCAGAGGAGGCAGCGCGTTGCCTTGCTCCGCCCGGCGATCCATGCGCTCGGCCTGCGCCAGCGCCCGCTCCTTCGACAGCGTCAGGTAGGCCCCGATCTGCGGATCGTCGCGCTCTATTTTCGAATAGAACGCCGCGGCCAGCTCAACCGCCGTGGTCTTTCGTTCCTCGACTGCGGAGCGCGCCGCGTGGATGGTGAGCGAGTGCAGATCCATAAAATAAAGAGAATTTCGCCGCGGGAACCAGGCCCACCGAGCGACGGCCGCCACGCCAGCGCCAGCGCTTCAGCCCCGGAACAGGCCGGAAGAACGAACCCAGTCCCGGAGAGACGGTCGACATCCCGGGCTAGCGCTCAATCACCTTCGGCACTTTGAAAAACGACCCGTCTGATTCCGGCGCATTCTCCATCGCTACTTCATGGGGCAGCGACTCACGCAGTCCGTTGTGAATGTCTTCGCGGTCGGCGTAAGCAAAACGCTCGCTCCCCTGCCTGGAGGCATCCCCCCCATAACGATCCGACATCTGCGCCATGGGCTCCACGTTCGCGGTATCCAGCCGGTTCAACCGGTCCATGTATTCAAGAATCGAATTGAGATCGCGCACCATGCGCTCGCGCTCCGGCTCGGTCAACTCGAGGTTCGCCAGTTCGGAGACGTAGGCCACGTCCTGTTCAGAAACGTTCATCGGATCTGCGCCGGGACTACAAACTCAATCCGCTTCACGCTCACGTAGCGGTTGATGGTCGCCAGATACCGCGGCGCAAGCGTCTGCAATTCATTGCGCCAGGCGGCATCGGGAACTTCCACCCGCAGCACTCCCTCGGCGCAGTCCAGGGCGCGCGTGCGCTCGGCCACGGCGTGCCCGCAGGCCAGCGGCCAGGCCAGCAGCGGCGCATCGGCCGGGGGGGCGTGGCCGAGACTCCTGGCAACCACTCTCTCGAGTCCGGCGGCAGCGTGTTCCAGCCAGCGATTCATCGGCGGGTGAAACTGAAGAATTTGATTCTAACATCCACCCGCCCGGGGAAATTGCCGGCGTACAAATTCCATGGCCTCGTCGCGTGAGCGCAACCGTTCTTCCAGCTGCCCGTCCTCCACCGCGTCCAGAATTTCCTTGAAGCGCGGGCCGGGTTGGTAGCCGGCGTCAATCAGATCGCGCCCCGTGATCAACGGCGCCGGACGCACGCTCTCCGGCGGCGTGTTGGCAATTTTTTCCCGCGTGAAATTGTAGGAAGTCAGATCGCCGTGGCTGGCAAGACAATCGATGCGATGCAGCTCGATGTGCTCATCAAATCGCGGAATGCGCACAAACTTCTTGAAAGTCGATTCCTTCATCTTCTGCACATCGGCGAAACGCATGTGATTGTCGATCAGGGCCAGGATCTGCTCGCTGTCATCGTGGGAAAAACGCAGGCGATGCAGGATCTCCTGCCCCATCTTCATCCCCACGGCCACGTGTCCATCAAAGCGAATACGATCAGCGACACGAAACGTTGGAGGCTTGCCCACGTCGTGCAACAGCGCTCCCCAGGCGAGAGTCGCAGAACAAGGCTGCGGCAGCTTGTCGAGCAGCCCTAGCGTGTGCACGAACACATCGCCCTCGGGATGAAACTGCGGCGGCTGCTCGACTCCTTTCATGGCGGAAATTTCGGGAAGCACTTCCCGCAGCAACCCGCTCTCATCGAGCAGCAGGAAGGCGCGGCGCGCGTGGCCTTCGGTCAGCATCTTGGTGAGTTCTTCGCGCAACCGCTCGCGGGAGACCTGTTGAATCTGCGGCGCCAGCCTGAGGATCGCCGCGAACGTCTGCGCCTCGATACGGTAATCGAAGCGCGCCGCAAAGCGCACCGCGCGCAGCATGCGCAGCTTGTCTTCCGCGAAGCGCCGCTGGGCGTCGCCGATGGTGCGGACGATGCCGGTCTTCAGATCGTCGCGCCCGCCCACATAGTCAAGGACTTCCCCGGTGAGGGGGTCCATCAAGAGTCCGTTGATGGTGAAGTCGCGACGCTCCACGTCCTCCCGCGCATGCTTGCCGTACCGCACCTGGTCGGGGTGCCGGCCGTCGCTGTATCCCATGTCGCTGCGGAAGGTCGCCACCTCGACGACCTCACTCCCGTCTTTCGCAACCTGGTCTTTGGGCAGCGGCACCAGCACCACGCCAAACTGAGCCCCCACGGCGTAAGTCTCTGGAAAGATGCCCATGACTTCGTCCGGCGTGGCATCGGTCGTGACATCGTAATCGGCCGGCTCGCTCCCCAGCAGCAGGTCGCGCACGCATCCACCCACCAGGTAGGCCTGGTAGCCGCGCCCGCGCAGGGTGTGCACAATCGCGATCGCGTGTTGCTTTAGACCAGACACTCGTTCTTTGCGTCCTTTGCGGCTTTTCCTGGGGCCCTTTGGGGTTTAAGCTTTTTTCAGATTATGCCAGACGCCTACATCCTCGGCATCGAGAGCTCTTGCGACGAAACCGCGGCTGCCGTGGTGCGCTCGGGCGAGCAGATCATCTCCAACGTGGTCTTCTCGCAGATCGCCACCCACCAGCCCTACGGCGGAGTGGTTCCGGAGCTGGCCTCGCGCGAGCATCTGCGCGCCATGGTTCCAGTCGTACGCCAGGCGCTGGCGCAGGCCGGGCAGACTTACCAATCCATCGACGCCCTCGCCGTCACTCAAGGCCCGGGACTCGCCGGCGCCTTGCTGGTCGGAATCAGTTATGCGAAGGCGCTGGCCTTCGCTCTCGACAAGCCGCTCATCGCGGTCAACCATCTCGAAGGCCATATTCACGCTGTCCTGCTCGAAGAACGGCAGAAAGGAAATCACCAAGTTCAATTCCCTGTCCTGGCGCTGGTCGTTTCCGGAGGCCACACCCATCTCTACCTGGCCGAGCAATCCGCCGAGAGCTGGCGCTACGAAAACATCGGCCACACACGCGACGACGCTGCCGGAGAAGCTTTCGACAAAGTCGCCAAGCTGCTCGCTCTCGGGTATCCCGGTGGCCCCATCATCGACCGCATGTCCTCACACGGCGATTCTCAAGCCGTGAAATTCACTCTCTCGCAGATGAAGCACCGCGATCGTCGCGACCGCGACTGGAGCGACGACGAGCGCCCGCGCTTTGATTTTTCTTACAGTGGAATCAAAACCGCCGTGCTGCGCTACGTGGAGACGCACCATCTGCAGCCCGCGATTGACGCGCGCCGCCAGGCGCTCGCCGGCCTGGGCGAGCCCGGGTTCGAGGACGTCCTCGCCCACACCGACGCCGAGACGCGCCACCTGGTCGCTTCATTTCAGCGCGCCATGGTTGAAGATTTGGTGGGAAAAACCCTGGCTGCGGCCCGCGCCTATGAGGCGGCAACGTTATTTGTCACCGGAGGTGTCGCGGCCAACAACGAATTGCGTCAAACCTTCGAGCGCGAAGCGGCCGAACAGGGACTGCAGATCTTCTTTCCTTCGCGGCCGCTCTCCACCGACAACGCCGCCATGATCGCTGCCGCCGCCTTCCCCCGGTTTCAAGCGGGCGATTTCGCCGCCATGGATTTTTCCGCGGAAGCAGGTCTGCGCCTGCGGTGAATGGCTCTCAGCTCTTTGCCGGGAGAGCCCCGGCGAGCGTGACTTCCAGGGCTCGCGCCAGCTGTTCCTCGATATCAATGTCCTTGAAAATGGCGAAATCGGCGCGCTTCTCGCCCTCGCCGAACCCGCTGCGCCGTCCCGCCACAATCACGATGGGGATCTTCGCTGTCTGCGAGCGCGACTTCAATTCGCTGATCAGTTCCCCGCCGCTCATGTTCGGCATCTGCATGTCGGTAATAATGATGTCGGGCTTGACCTTGCGGAGAATGGCCAGGGCTTCGCGCCCGTCGCTCGCCGATTCCACGGCAAAGCCGCGCTGCTCGAGAAAGCGGCATACGGTATGCCGAATCAGCATCGAGTCGTCAACCACTAACGCCATAAAGGGCATGCGGCACCCCCGGGGCAGGCTGCGCTGACAGTAACAGGGCGTCTGAATTTCAGACAAGAATGCGGACAAGCCGGGAAGTTACCGAAGTCACTCGCAAACACACTTCCGCCTGCGAGGATAAAGACCGGTCCCCGTGCGAAACTCAGGATTCGTCCTGCGGTTTCGTCTCTTCGATATTCATATCTTTGAATTCACTGGACTCGAAGATCTCGCCGCATTCGAGACACTCCACGAATTCGGCGTCTTCCTCGCGAGACACGATCTGCACACGCGGGTGCTTGCATGCTTGCATATCACTTCTCTTGTCGGGGGCTTGCGGCGACGGGATTGGAGTCATAAATCCGGGGGTTTGCCGGCCCGAGCGGGCCGCGAGTACTGTGGCGCCGGAAATTGGCCGTATTTTAGCCCGACCTTTTCACTTGTCAAGTCCCCGGGCGTCACCTTTCTGTACCGCCCGCCGGGCTTCTACCGCCGCGCTCTGCCGGGAAGCGATCCCCAGCGGTCGCGCTCGACTGATATCGAACAACAGCAACGCCCACCGCCGCACCCGTCCCCGTCCTCGAAATCCGACCAAATTCGTCGCATTAAACTAAGCCATTCAACCACATAGGATTACCTCTCAACCGTAGATCCCTACCGTCCCCTGCTCCGGGTTGCGCTCCGGAACTAAATTTTCTAGAATGTCTATGTCCGACTAAAAAGGTCGGAGTTGCCACAGCATGCTGAAGCTGACCAAGAAGGCGGATTACGGGCTCATGGCCATGAAGCATCTGGCCGAGCACTGTCATCCCGCTGCCTGCAGCGCCAAGGATGTGGCCGATGCCTACGGTATTCCGCCCGAAGCGCTGGCGAAGATTCTGCAGCGCCTGGTCAAAGCCGGACTGCTGCACTCGCAACATGGCACCAACGGAGGCTATACGCTGGCCCGCGATCCCGCGACCATCTCGGCCTTTGAGGTAATTCGCGCCATCGATGGACCGCTGTTCATCACCTCCTGTGTGACGGTGCGTGGCGAGTGCGATCAGACCCCGCGCTGCACCATTCGGGAGCCGCTGCGCAAGGTCAATCAAAGTATCGAGGACGTGCTGCGCCGCATCACTATCTCGGAGATGAAAGACAAGGAAGAAGTGGTCAGCGGGGGCGAAGAAAAGCCCGCCAGGCCGACGGACCTGATCACGATTCGCCAATAAGTTTGAGGAGAGCCACGATGAGCACGGAAGTAAAGACCATCCCCCAGGAGCAGCACACCGCCCCTGATGGCATCAAGCTGCCCATTTACATGGACAACCATGCCACCACCCCGATGGATCCGCGGGTGCTGGAAGAAATGCTGCCCTACTTCATGGAGAAGTTCGGTAACGCCGCCAGCCGCAACCACGCCTTTGGCTGGACGGCGGAAGAAGGCGTCGAAACCGCGCGCGAACGGATCGCCAGGCTGGTGGGCGCCACCACCAAGGAAATCATCTTTACTTCCGGCGCCACCGAGAGCGACAACCTGGCTATCAAGGGCGTCGCCGAAATGTACAAGGAAAAAGGGAATCACATCATCACCGCCGTCACCGAACACAAGGCAGTTCTCGATACCTGCAAGCGCCTGGAGAAATACGGATACCGCGTCACCTACCTGCCGGTGCAGAAAGACGGCCTCGTGGATCTCGACGAGCTGAAGAACGCCATGACCGAGAAGACCATTCTGGTCACCATCATGGCCGCCAACAACGAAATCGGCGTGCTGCAGCCCTGGGCCGAGATCGGCAAGCTGTGTCACGAGCGCGGCATCATCTTCCACACCGACGCCACCCAGGCCGTCGGCAAGGTTCCCATCGACGTGATCAAGCAGAACGTCGACGTCATGTCGATTTCCGCGCACAAGATGTACGGACCCAAAGGTGTGGGTGCGCTCTACGTCCGGCGCAAGAATCCGCGAGTGCAGATTTCAGCCATCATTGACGGGGGCGGCCATGAGCGCGGCATGCGTTCGGGTACGCTGAACGTCCCAGGCATCGTCGGCCTCGGCAAGGCTTGTGCCCTGGCTTACGAGGAAATGGCGCAGGAAAGCGTTCGCCTCGCCGGATTGCGCGACCGCCTGAAAGACCGCATCATGGGCCGGCTCGACGAAGTCTACATCAACGGCTCCAAGGAGCATCGTCTGCCCGGCAACCTCAACATCAGTTTTGCCTACGTGGAAGGTGAGTCGTTGCTGATGGGCATCAACGACATCGCGGTTTCCAGCGGCTCGGCCTGCACCTCGGCGACGCTTGAGCCATCTTATGTATTGAAGGCCCTGGGCACGGGCGATGACTTGGCGCACAGCTCCATCCGCTTCGGCATCGGACGCTTCAACACCGAGACCGAAGTCGATTACGTCGCTGATCGCGTAGTCGAGACGGTACAGCGCCTGCGCGAACTTTCGCCGCTCTACGAAATGGCGAAGGAAGGCATCGACCTGAAGAGCGTGAAGTGGGCTGCGGAGTAATCGGGTTTTGAGTCCCCGGTTGAGTGTTAAGCACCGTGTACCGAGTCCCGGGTTCGAGACCGGGAGTGCACGAAAGATTATGGCAATGCGGCGTTAGCCGCTGAGGCTTTGGAGACAAACACAATATGGCATACAGCGATAAGGTCATTGACCACTACAATAACCCCCGCAACGTAGGATCGCTCGACAAGAGCAGCTCGGAAGTGGGCACTGGACTGGTCGGCGCCCCCGAGTGCGGCGACGTGATGAAGCTGCAGATCAAGGTCAATCCACAGACCAACATCATCGAAGACGCCAAGTTCAAGACCTTCGGCTGCGGATCGGCCATCGCCTCTTCCTCGCTTGCTACCGAGTGGGTCAAGGGCAAGACCGTCGACGAGGCCCTGGCGATCAAGAACACCGAGATCGTCAAGGAACTCTCCCTGCCTCCGGTGAAGATTCACTGCTCGGTGCTGGCCGAAGATGCCATCCGCGCGGCGATCCACGACTGGAAGAAGAAGCAGGGCGTCGATAAGCCCATAGCGGTCGAAGCGAAGTAAGGCGGGCAGGGCTTCAGCTGGCGGCGTGAAGCTGGATGGCACGGCTTCAGGGTGTCCGTTACAGGCTTGCCGTTAGCTCCGGAAGTACCTGAGATCGCGAGCTGCAGACGCCGGGACCAAGGCAACATAACGTATGGCCATCATGGCAGAAGAAACGAAAACCACCAACGCCAGGGGCATCCAGGTGACGTCCAAGGCGATCGCGAAGATTCGCACCGCCATGTCCAAGGAAGGCATTGCGCCCGAGCAGGGCGGCCTGCGCCTGGGCGTGCAAGGCGGCGGATGCTCGGGCTTGAGCTACAACATCCGCTTCGATACCCAGGCGCGGGAACGCGACCGCATCTTCCAGTTCGATGATGTGCGGGTCTTTGTCGATCCCAAGTCGTTCATCTACCTGCATGGCATGACACTCGATTATCAGGAGACTCTGATGCAACAGGGATTCGTCTTCGTCAACCCCAATGCATCGAAGTCCTGCGGATGCGGCACCTCGTTCTCCGGTTGAAAGCCGCTGCTCTTTTCAGCACCACGGCGCCACCTGCTCGCCAAAGCCGGTAAGCGTCGTGGTGAATGTGTCTTATGACAAATCACGATCCTAAGAGCGCGCTTCCTCTCTCCGGCGCGCCTACGCTCACCTGCTGGTCGTGCGGCGAAATGCGCGCCGCGCATTTCTGCAGCGCCTGCGGCAAAGTGCAGCCGCCGCAACCGGTCGACTACTTCACCTTCTTCGGATTGCCGCGCAAGCTGAATCTCGACGCGGCTGCGCTCGAAAGAGAGTTCTACGAACTCAGCCGCCGCCTGCATCCCGACGTGAATGTGCTCTCCGACCCGCGCGAGCAGGAATGGAGCCTGGAGCAGACTTCCCTGCTCAACGACGCCTACCGCACGCTGAAAGATCCCATCAAGCGTACGGAATACCTCTTGCGCCTGGAAGGCGTGGAACTCGAAGAGCAATCGAAATCGGCCACTGAAAAAGCGCGCGCTACCGGACAGATAAAGCAACAAGTTGTACCACCTGACCTGCTCGAAGAGGTCTTTGACCTGAACATGCAACTCGAAGATCTGCGCGCCCAGAAGAAGCTGGGCGAGGACGATCCCGCGCTGATCGAAGAGATTGGCCGCCAAAAGCTCGAACTGGAGGAAAAACAGGACGCGCTCCTCGCGGAGCTGAAAGGTGATTGGCAACGGTGGGACCGCGCGGTCGACGAAGGCAGCGACGACGACCGTCGCAAGGTCCGCGACAACATGGTGGATTTGCTGAATCGTCGCAACTACCTCCGTAACCTTCTCCGCGACGTGAGCGAGGTTATAGAAGCATGAGAATTTTGTGATTTGGTAATCGGGTGATTTGGCGGCATCGGGAATCACAAAATTGCCCGATTACGAAATTACAAAAATGACCTCCGAACGCATTATCGGCATCGATCTGGGCACCACCAACTCCCTGGTCGCCTTCATGGAGGCGGAGCGCCCGGTCGTCATCCCTGGCGAAGACGGCTCGAACCTCGTCCCCTCGGTTGTCGCGCTCGATGAGCGCGAGCAGATCATTGTCGGCAACTCCGCGCGCAAGTACCTCATCGAGACCCCCGACCGCGCCGTCTACTCCATCAAGCGCCTCATGGGCCGTGGCGTCGAAGACATCCAGGAAGAACTCAAGCTGTTCCCCTTCCGCCTGGCCGACAACCTGCAACCGGGGGAAGTCCTGCGCATCAAGTTGGGCGACAAGACCTTTACTCCGCCCGAGATTTCCGCGTTCATCCTTCGCCAGCTCAGGCGGAATGCTGAGCGCTTCCTTGGCGCACCCGTAAGCAAGGCCGTCATTACCGTGCCCGCTTACTTCAACGACGCACAACGCCAGGCCACCAAAGACGGTGGACGTATCGCCGGACTCGATGTCCTGCGTCTGGTCAACGAACCCACCGCTGCCTCGCTCGCCTACGGGCTCGACAAGCGGCAGAACGGTACCGTTGCCGTCTACGATCTCGGCGGCGGGACGTTTGACATCTCCATTCTCAAGCTGCACGACGGCATCTTCGTAGTCATCGCCACCAACGGCGACACCCACCTCGGCGGCGACGACATCGATAACCTGCTGATCACCATCGCTTTGAACGATATCGCGGGCGACATCGGGCTCGATGTCCGGCGCAACGCCGAAGCGGTACAGAAAATCCGCAAAGCAGTGATCGAAGCCAAGATCGCGCTCTCGGCGCAACCCTTCACCCGGCTGGATGTTGAACTGGACAGCGGGCAGCGCTATCAGCGCGAGATCACGCGCGAGCAATTCGAACAGTTAATTCAGCCCATCATCGATCGCACCGTCGGTCCCTGCCGCCAAGTCATGAAAGATGCGGGAGTTAAGCCGGAACAGATCGATGAAGTGGTGCTCGTCGGGGGGTCGACCCGCATTCCCAAGGTGCGCGCGCTGGTCGAAGCCATGTTCCAGCGCAAACCGCACACAGATCTCAATCCCGATGAAGTCGTCGCGCTGGGCGCGGCGGTGCAGGCCAATATTCTCTCCGGCGGCTCGCAGACCACCGAAGACATGCTTCTGCTGGACGTTACCCCGCTGTCGCTGGGCATCGAAGTCGCCGGAGGCGTCACCGACAAGATCATTCTGCGCAACTCGACCGTCCCCGCTTCCGCCACGCAGTACTACACCACCCAAGTCGACGGGCAGGCGAACGTCGCCATTCATGTCCTCCAGGGGGAGCGCGAATTGGCCAAAGACTGCCGCTCGCTGGCGCGTTTCGATCTCCGCGGTATTCCGGGGATGCCTGCGGGCATGCCGCGCATTGAAGTGAGGTTTCTGATCGATGCCAATGGAATTCTGCACGTCTCCGCCCGCGAGCAGCGCAGCAGCAAAGAAGCCGAAATCCGGGTACAGCCCAGCTACGGCCTGACCGACGAACAGGTCGAAGGCATGATTCTCGACTCTTTCGACTATGCCGAGGAAGATTTTCGCCAGCGCCAGGTGATCGAAGCCCGCAACGAGGCGGAAACCATCCTCGCGGCGCTCGACAGGGGCAGAAAGAATCCCGCGTGGGCGCAGCTCACGAGCGACGAAAGGAAACAGATT
>DATFTE010000251.1:0-3993 GCA_035262225.1 Terriglobales bacterium | reverse complement strand
CCTGGGTGAACTGCTTCAGGCTGTCGCGCACGTCGGAATCGCCGCTGGAGGCTGCGGCCGGGCTCAATCGCTGCCCGAACAGCATGCCTAGGAAGCCACAGGTGATGAGGATAAAGAGGACAAGGAACAGTGAACGACGCGAACTACGAACCATCTTTAATTTCCTTCGGTTTGGGCGTTAAGGATCCCGACCGGCAGCACTTGCGCCGAGTATAGCATGGAGCCGGGCGCCGTTAAACGCCCTTTGCGACACTCGGAAGTAACCATCGAAAGCCGCATTTTCCAGTAGTTAGGATGCGTCCGGCGGGGAGGGGGATGCGGCGATTTTCCCCATAACCGACGGGTGTCGGGAAATCGGGGGCCGCGGGTGCAGAGGCTGAGGCAAAAGTCGATTTCCGGCGGGCGGCCCCGTGGAGGGGCATCCGGGAATAAACGACTTACGGCACCACTGAAGCGGCGTGCCCTTACACGAATCCGCAGCTGACCGCGAAGATCGCGAACAATAGCAGACCCGCGGCGGTACCTGTGAACCCGTGCAATTCCGGGTCTTGTTCACTTGCTTCTCGAGGCGGTGAAGCCGCAGCCTTCCCCTGAAGGTGTGCGGGATGCGGCATCAGCCCGCGATTGGCTGGGTGGGCAGTCTCGCAGTATGATGAAGCTTATGAACCTCGGCCTTCCAGAGATGATTTTCATCTTCCTGCTGGCGCTTTTGATTTTTGGGCCCAAGAAGCTGCCGGAGATTGGCAGGCAGATCGGCAAGGCCCTGAACGAATTCAAGCGGGCATCGAACGAGTTCAAGGCGCAGATCGAGGCCGAGATCACGAATTTGGATGTGGCCAATACGCGGTCGGAGCTGGAAAAGGCCCGTCAGACGATCATGGCGCCGCTCGAGTCGCTGGTGCCGCCGGCCGGGACGGTATCCAGCCGGGAACCCCAGCGGCTTCCCGCCGCACCGGAAGCGGTTTCCCACGAAGCTCCTCCCCAGGAAGCAAGTCCTGAAGTAAATTCTGTTGCCAAGGCTCCGAATGCCTGAAATTGCTGCCGAAATGCCACCCGGGGAGAACTCGCAAGAGTCCATGCCCGCCATGAGCTTCCTCGATCACCTCGAGGAGCTGCGCCGGAGGCTCATCTACTCGATCCTCGCAGTGGTGGTTGGCTTCTTTGTGTGCTGGGGATACGCGGAAAACATCTTCGGCTTCATGCAGAAGCCGATCATGGAAGCGCTTCGCCGCAACGGCATGGCGGAGAAGCTGGTCTACCTGAATCCTACCGAGCCATTCAATCTTTACTTGAAGATCGGTTTCATGGCCGGGTTATTCGTGGCCTCGCCGGTGGTGCTGTACCAGCTGTGGTTGTTCATTTCGCCAGGCCTGTACCGCAATGAAAAGAAGTACGTTCTGCCGTTCATGGTGTCTACCGTCAGCCTGTTTTTGGCAGGAGGCTTGTTCGGCTACAAGATGGTGTATCCGGCGGCGCTGGACTTTCTGATCGGATACGGCAAGCAGTTTCAGCCGATGATCACGATTGGGGAGTAT
Organism: Terriglobales bacterium; assembly: GCA_035262225.1. GTDB lineage: Bacteria > Acidobacteriota > Terriglobia > Terriglobales > Acidobacteriaceae > DATFTE01. The sequence goes on along the minus strand of DATFTE010000251.1, from coordinate 2,458 downwards.
ACCGACCTGTTTTTGACCATCATCATCGGGCTGGGCGTGATTTTCGAGATGCCCATCCTGGTGTTTTTCCTGGCGATGATGGGGATTGTGACGGCGGGATGGATGTGGCGCAACGTGCGCTATTCGATCCTGGTCATTTTCATTCTGGCCGCGATTCTGACGCCGACCACCGACATTCTGAACATGTGCCTGTTTGCCGCGCCCATGGTGGTGCTCTACGTGTTGAGCATTGGCGTGGCCTGGATGGTGCATCCCAAGCAGCGCAAGGCGCGGCGGGAGCGGAATGCGGGATGAGGCCGTTCCTTAAAGCGCGCCGGACAGACGAGGCGTTCGTCCGCGCGTGAGTTGGTGTGAGTTGGGCTGGGGATGGTGATGATTTCTCAAGGCAGGGTTCCCGGGGGTGTTCTCCGGCTGGCGGTACTGCTGGCGGCTGCGGGAATGGGGCTTTCGGGGTGCAACCGGAACAAGGCGGCGGAGCCCGGGGAAACCAGGACCTCGATGACGCTGCCCAACCTGGCGGAGGCCAGCCCCTTGCCGCCCGACATCGGCCCCATGCCGGCGATTGATGGCGCCAGGGCCTTGCAATACGCCAGGGAAATCGCAGCCTTCGGGCCGCGCCCCATCGGCAGCGAGAATCACCGAAAACTCGAAGACTATATCTATGCGCACCTGCGCGGGGACCAGGTCGAGGACGACTACTTTATGGCCAACACGCCGGCGGGGAAGCTGCCGGTGCGGAACATCATCGCCAAGTATCCCGGGACGCGCGACGGGGTGATCGTGCTGGCGGGGCACTACGACACGAACTATCCGCTGAAAGATACCGGTTATGTGGGGGCCAACGACGGCGCCTCGTCGGCCGCGATTCTTCTGGAACTTGCCAACCATTTGCGGGGAAAAAAGCGCGATGGGTACAGCGTGTGGCTGCTGTGGACCGACGGCGAGGAAGCCGTGCGGCAGTGGAGCGGTGATGACAATACCTACGGGGCGCGGCACCTGGCCGAGATCTGGGAAAAGGACGGAACGCTGAAGCAGGTGAAGGCGTTTCTGCTGGCGGATATGATTGGAGACGCCGATTTGAATGTCGACCGGGACACATATTCGACGTCCTGGCTGGAAGATTATGTGTACAAGGCGGCGCAGCATTTGGGGTATCAGTCGCACTTTTTCGCACGCAGCATTCCAGTGGGGGATGATCATCTGCCGTTTGTCCAGCGCGGGGTGCCGAGCGCGGATCTGATTGATTTCGACTATGGGTACAACAACGTCTTCTGGCATACGCCGCAGGACACCATGGACAAGCTGAGTGCGAGGAGCTTCGAGATTGTCGGGGACGTGATGCTGGAGACGGTGCGGTTGCTGGATAAATCGCAGTAGCACCCGGCGCCGCCCGACAGCCGGGGCGGCCGTCCCTCGGCGAGTAGCGTTTTGCTTCCTTTTCGTTTCTAATTCAGCAGGTATGCGACGCCTAGTCGGGTTGGTCGGGCTGGTCTGTATTTCCTCTCTTCTTGCGGTGGCCGCGGATTCTGCCGCGGATGTTCTGATCAAAACAGCGCTGAAACCTTCTGCCCTGGGACATAACCTGGAGCGGCTGACGGACACAGTCGGTGGGCGACTGCCGGGCACGGCGGCTATGAACCAGGCGGTCGCGTGGGGAGTGGAGGCATTCCAGGCGGCGGGGGCTGACAGTGTGCATACCGAGCGTTTCACGATTCCGAATTCGTGGGCGGAAGGCGCCACCGAGATGCGGGTGATCGCCCCCGTGGAATTTCCGGTGCGCGCTGTTTCGATCGCGTGGGGGGCGGCGCTGGCCGCTCAGCATCACGTGCCGGTGGTGGATATTGGCGCCGGCAAGGCGGAGGACTTTGTCCGCGCGGGAAACCTGGAAGGCAAGATTGTGCTGGTGCCGCAAGGCGAGCTGAAGACGTGGGACGATCTGGATGCGGAATACGAAAATGCGCGGGAGGTGATGGCGCGAGCGCGGCGCGCCAAGGCGGTGGCGATCGCCTTCCAGTCGTCGCGTCCCTATGACCTCTTGTACCGCGATACGCATTCCGAACACGGCGAAATCGACGACCTGCCGATGGTGATCGTCGCGCGGGAGGATGCGGGGCGCATGTCGCGGCTGCTGGCGTCGGGGCAGGCATTGTACGCAGACCTCCAGATTCCGAACCGGATCGGCGGTCCGGTGGAGACGGCGAACGTGGTGGCCGAACTGCGGGGCAGCGAGAAGCCGGAGGAGGTGGTGATCACGGGTGCGCACCTGGATTCCTGGGACCTGGGCACGGGTGCGCTCGACGACGGCTGCGAGGCGGCGCTGGTGGTGGATACGTTGCGGACTATCAAGGCATCGGGGTTGCGTCCCAGGCGCACGATTCGCTTTATTCTTTTTTCCGGGGAAGAGGAGGGCTTGCTGGGGTCGCGGGCCTATGTGAGCCAGCATCGCGAGGAGTTGGAC
>DATFTE010000250.1:0-7037 GCA_035262225.1 Terriglobales bacterium | reverse complement strand
GCCGCGTGCTGCAGCGCGTCGTTGGTGGCGTGATGGGTGCGGGCGTCCAGGTTAAAGTCGCCCAGGATCCCGATGCGGACAACATCGCTCACGGTGCCATTCTACTGGACGAAATGTGCCGCCCACCCGACCCGGACGGGTTACGGGGTTAGCAAGCTGGTACGAGCCATCGGTCCCTAAACCATAGACCTTGGCCGATGCGCCCACCGGCGGATGCCTCTGGAAAATGCTTCACTATGTCCGGTTTCTCGTGTATCGTTCCCCTGTTTCTTCGGCGCGCTGTTACCGGCACGCCGCCGGCGGCCATCGCGCCGACCCTTCCCCCCCGGAAAACTCACGGCCTTATCGAATTTCTCGGTCCAGAATTTTTTTTGTGCGCCGGACTAAGTCCGGTTCCAGGAGGATGTTCTATGCCGTCACTTCGTCGGCTTTGTGTGTATTTCTGTCTCGCAGGCGCGGCCGTCCTTGTTTCCGTTTCCGTCGTACCCGCGCAAATAGTGACCACAACCGCAGGCGGCTACATCGGGGACGGCGGGTCCCCGCTTGCAGCGGCCCTCGCCTATCCACGCTTTGTCGTGCAGGATTCGAGCGGCAACACCTACATCACTGACGCGGAGAATCATCGCATCCGCAAGGTGAGCCATGGAGTGATCACCACGTTTGCCGGGACCGGTATCTCCGGCTACAGCGGCGACGGCGGCCTGGCCAGGAACGCTATGTTGAGCTATCCCGTCGGGCTGGTTTTTGATTCCGCGGGAAACCTGATTGTGGCCGACGGCGGCAACAACCGGATTCGGAAGATCGACACCACGGGGACCATCACCACCATCGCTGGCACCGGCACGGCCGGATTCGGCGGTGATGGCGGACTGGCCGTGCTGGCCGAGCTCGACAGCCCGTACGGTCTCGCCCTGGATGCGGCCGGCAACTTGTACTTCTGCGATCTTCTCAATCAACGCGTGCGCAAGATCGATACCGGGGGTTTCATCACGACCGTGGCCGGGAACGGCACGGCCGGCTACAACGGCGACGGCATCGGCGCGACCTCTGCCAGCCTCAACTTTCCGCGCGGAGTCGTTCTCGATTCGGGGGCAAACCTCTACATCGCCGACACCCTCAATTTCCGTGTACGCATAGTGGATACCTTCGGCACTATCTCGACCTTTGCGGGAAACGGCACGTCCGGCTATTGCTGCGACGGAGGGCCGGCGATTGACGCCAATGTGGGAAGGCCGCGAGGCCTGATGATTCGCGGCAATCAACTCCTGATCGCCAATGCGGGACAAGGGCGCGTCCGCGATGTCGGTTTCACCAGCGGCATCATCAACACCCTCGCCGGTTCCTTCATCGGCTACGACGGCGATGGCAATCCGCCTCTCGCCAGCGAGTTCAATGGTCCCACAGGCATGTTCCTGTTGAGCTCCGGGAGTTTCCTCCTGGCTGATTTGGTCAACGCGCGGGTGCGAACAGTGAGTTCGTCGGTGGTCACGACTTTTGCGGGTGGTTTTATCGGGGACGGCCGGCGCGCCACCCAGGCCGCCTTCATGTCGCCGGAGAATCTCTCCTTCGACCTGTCGGGGAACTACTACATCGCCGATGCCGGCGGCAACCGCATTCGCATGGTCAACCCCGCAGGGCAGATTACAACCGTAGCAGGAACGGGCGTGAGCGGCTACAACGGCACGAACATGCCTGCTACCCAGACGGAGCTTTATACGCCCTACGGTGTGGCCGCCGATCCCTTCGGGAATCTCTTCATCTCCGACACTTCGAACGTGTTGATCCGCAAAGTCGACACGTCCGGCAACATCAGCGACTTCGCGAGCGACCCCAGCTTCGGCGACCTGCTCTCCATCGTTTCTGACAGCGCGGGCAACCTCTACGTGGCCGATGACGGTAACTGCGTGGTGCACAAGATCACCACCGCCGGCGCGGTTTCGGTGGTGGCGGGCGTCCTTGGCGACTGCGGGTTCAATGGAGACGGTATTCCGGCGACGACGGCGCTGCTCAACGGGCCCTATGGTGTCGCCCTCGACCTGCAGGGGAACCTGTACCTCACCGATTACGGCAACAACCGCGTTCGTATGGTGAATGCCGCCGGTCTGATCAATACCGTTGCCGGCAACGGAACCTGCGGCTTCAGCGGAGACGGGGGCCTGGCCACCGCCGCCATGATCTGCACTCCTGAAGGCGTAGCCGTGGATGCAAACGGCACTCTCTACATCGGCGATTACTCGAATCTTCGGGTGCGCAAGGTGAGCCGGGCGGGGAAGATCAACACTATCGCGGGCACGGGGCTTGCCGGCTATAACGGGAATAACCTGCCTGCCCTCAGCACCAACGTGACTGGTCCGGTAGCCATCGGCGTCGACGCTAAGGGAAATGTGTACGTCCTGGATGACGACGCCAACCGGGTACGCAAAATCCACTGAGGCCGAAAGCAAGCCTCGAGCTCTTCCGGCGGGACGGGTCCGGCGTCAGGAGGCGCCGGTCCCGAACGCCATCTTCACGTCGGCCTTGTCGGCTTCGTCCACCTTGAACATCTCGCGCGGATGCAGGTTCATGAAGCTGGCGACAAACGTATCCGGCACCTGCTGGATGCGGATGTTGAATGTGTTGACCGAATCGTTGTAGAACTCGCGCCGGTCGGCGATCTGACTTTCAAGATCGGTGATGCGCTTCTGCAACTGCTGGAAGTTGTTGTTGGCCTTCAGGTCGGGATAGTTTTCCGCCACTGCAAAGAAGCCGCGCAGCGCAGAAGTCATCTGCTGATCGGCCTGGGCTTTCTGGTCGATGGTGCGCGCCTGCTGATACAGGTTGCGGGCCTGGGTAATCTTCTCGAGCGTGTCGCGCTCGTAATTCATGTAACCCTTCGCCACGTCGAGCAGCTTGCTCAATTCGTCGTGCCGCTGTTTGAGCATGACGTCAATGTTGGCCCAGGCCTTGTCGATGTCGTTCTTGAGCGCGATCAGGCCGTTGTAGATGGTGGTCAGGTACCAGACAATACCGATCATCGCGAAGGCGAAGCCGGCCAGGATCACAGTGTTCATAACGCCTCGTTTCTTACAGCCAGCGCAAATATTCGAGCAGGTAATAAAGACAAAGCAGGGCGATCGCCGGTCCTCCCCAGATCATCGCTGTCGATTGCCAGCCCAGCGACTGCACGATTTCCTTCTGGCTGCGCCAGGAGATGAAGAACGCGGGATTGTGTTCGCCCTTGCCAAGCACCACTGCAGGATGCAGATCGAAGTCGGTGGACGCCGCCGGCGCCACGGTAACGCCGCCGCTCGTGGGCGCCGCGGCCACGCCCGTGGCCAGTCCCGCCGCAGCCCAGACGGCCGGGCTGCTGATGCCGGCCTTGGTGAGCGCCGCGGCGATCTTTCCCTGCTGTGTCATATCGGAGGCGCTGCCCGGCTTGTCGTCGCTCGTCAGGCGGATAATCTCCTGCGGCAGGTCGCCTTTCATCGTGTTGACGACCAGGGTGCGGTGCACGGTGACGGTGGTACTCGTGTTCAACCCCTCGGCGAGGCTCGCCGCCAGACTTGAGGGCAGGTTCGGGCTCAGGTTGTTCAGTTTGAGGGTTCCGGAAAAACTGGTGCGTACGGGCGTCGAGGTCACAGCCTGGCCGGAATTCGACATCAGGGTTCCCAGCACGAACAGCGCGTTCTTGGGCTTGATGCAGTATTCGTCGACGCGCAGGCGATGATCGTTGGCCACTCCGTGACGCGCGAGAAAGTTGAGGACGTTTACCGGTGCTTCGTCGCCGGTGCCGAAGAAGGCGCCGCCGAATTCCTGGTGGAAGTCACGATGGATGTCCATGTCGGCGTCCTGCGGATCGACCAGCACAAGCCCGGTGTTGTCATCGAGAAAGAAGGGCAGATGCATGGACTCCTCGGCAACCTTCTGCCATTCCTTGTTCTTGCCTGCCTGCCTCAGCTGCCAGGCAACGGTGTGATAGAAGTAGCAGGCCATGCCGGTGACGGGTGCGGGAAGGGTATAGGGGCCGACTGCCTGCCCGCTCACTTCGACCAGGCCCAGGGAGGCGCTGCGGATTTTCGATGACGGCGTGTCGAGGATCAGGCGCTTGCGCGCGAGCGTGCGGAAGCCGCGATAAAACAGATAGACGCCCGCCGCTACGCCCGCCATGGCGTAAAACGAGAGTTGGTCCCGTCCTGACAAGAAAAAAGCAAACAGAGCGAAAAACATTTCATTCATTCCACACACCACCGCCGGCCCGCAGGCAGATGGCGTCGGGCCGATAGTAGCGGGGCGAACCAGGATGACGCAGCAGAAAAGCGCGCTCGTCGATTACGTTGGTAACCGCGTGATTGCGCCGGAGCACGGAAGTCCCGGACGAGAATTTCACCGCCGAATGTGGCGCGCGCCCGCCATTTTCCGCGTCCTTCCCGTACAATAAAGCGTTCCCATCATTATTGCGGTCAGGAGTCCGTTTCGATGCGAAAGTGTGGTCTTCTTAGTATATTTGTGTCGCTCTTTGCCACCCTTGCTCCGGCGCAGAGCGCGCGAAAACCAGGCGCGACCTATGCGCTCGCTCATCTTCCCGGCACGGCCATTGCCGCCATGCAGAAAATCGATCCCGAGCGCATTCGCGCGCACGTGAAATATCTCTCCGACGATCTGCTGGAAGGGCGAGGCACGGGACAGCGCGGGGGAGAAATCGCCGCCCACTACATCGCCACGCAGTTTGCCCTCGCCGGGCTGAAGCCCGCGGGAGACAACGGCACTTACTTCCAGAAAGTGCCCATGGTGGGCGTGACCACGCTACCTCAGACTACGTTCTCGATTATTCCCGCCGGCGGCGCGGCCAGGGAACTGAAGCCGCTCGCCGACTATGTTGCCTTCAATGAAACCCAGCAGCCGGCATCCGACGTGGACGCCGACATCGTCTACGTCGGCTACGGCATCGAAGCGCCCGAATACAACTGGGACGACTACAAGGGCGTCGACGTCAAGGGCAAAGTGCTGCTCATGCTGGTGAACGAGCCGCCCTCGAACGACATCAAGTTCTTCAAGGGGCACGCCCTCACTTACTACGGACGCTGGACCTACAAGTACGAAGAGGCGGCGCGCAAGGGAGCGGTGGGCGCGATCCTGGTGCACCAGACCGAGATGGCCAGCTATCCCTGGGAAGTGGTGCGCAACTCGAACTCGGGCGAGAAGTCGTTTCTGAAACTTGAAGGCCAGCCCAAGCTGAGAGTGGCGTCGTGGGTGCAGCTGGATGTGGCCCGTCAGATCGCCGCCACTTCCGGCCTCGACCTGGACAAGCTGATGGCCGACGCGCGCTCGCGCGATTTTCATCCGGTGTCGCTCGAGGCAAAGTTGAAAGCGCACATGGTGAGCCAGATTCGTCCCTTTCAATCGGCCAACGTCGTCGCCATGCTGCCCGGCGTCGACGCCCGCCTGAAAAACGAGGCGGTGATGTTCAGCGCGCACTACGATCACCTGGGCATTCGTTCCGACATGCCGGGAGACAACATTTACAACGGCGCCAACGACAACGCCACCGGATGCGGCATCTTGCTGGAAGTCGCGCGCGCCTATTCTTTGTCGCCGCAGCGGCCGCGGCGCTCGGTGCTGTTTGCGGCAGTGACGGCCGAGGAGCAGGGCCTGTTGGGTTCCGAGTACCTGGGCAAGCATCCGCCGGTTCCGGCGGGCAAGATCGCGCTCGATCTGAATTACGACGACGTGCCACCGCTGGGCGCACCCGAGGAAGTGGAAGTCTCGGGATCGGAGCGCACCACGTTTTATCCCACGGTGGAGGCGATGGCGAGGGAGTTCCGCCTGACGATTCGTCCCGACTCCCGCCCCGAAGCCGGACACTACTACCGCTCCGACCATTTCAGTCTGGCGCGGGTGGGCATTCCCTCGTTCTCGATTAACGAAGGCACCAAGTACAGGGGACACGACGACGCCTGGGGATTGCAACAGGCCGAGGAGTATACCCAGAAGCACTATCACCAGCCGAGCGATGAATATCACCCGGGCATGGACTTCACCGGAGATGCGGTGATGGCGCGCTTCGGATTCGCCCTCGCCTGGCAGGCGGCGGCCATGCCCAAGATGGTGGGTTGGGAAACCGGCGACGAGTTTGAAGCGGCAAGGTTGAAGGCCAGCGGCGAGCAATAGCCGGGGTGGCGCTCAAGGACGGGCGTCCCCCTGCCCTCCTTCTTTCCCCAAATGGTGCTGGCGGTGTCCCAACCTTCGCGGACGGCCATCCTCCATCAAAAACTCTCTTGGGTCCCACTACGCGGCTTGCGGCGCGGGTTGCGTCGGGATCGGCCTCCCTCCCTCGGTGGCCTGCGTAACGTCCGCGGAGTTGTCCAGGGGTTCAGGGCCAATCCGGGCAATTGTGACTTGTGCAGTGTACGGCGGTAATCTTTCGCGGGTTACGAAAGCGTTGTGAAATACCGGAGTACGAAATTTCAGAGGTGACCCCTACCGTTCCGTGGCCGCGGATCTGGTGCGGATCAACCCGCAACGAGAAGGAATCCCCATGATTTACGAAAGAATTACCGCCTGGATGCTGGTCGCGGTCTACTACACGGTGTTTTTCGGCGTGATTGTGCTTGGGTTGCGCGGCGCGCTCTGAGGCAGGGCGGCTGTCCGCTGAAGCCGACTGGGTCCGCGTGGTTGGTTTTGCCGGCACCTGCGCGCTGGGCTAACGAATGACGCCGCTTTGCGGCTGACCCTCAGGCGCTAGAGCGCCGGCTCGGTTGTGTCTTGTCGGCACGAGGTGAAACTCGTGCCCTTCCCGATTGCTCCCTGGATTGCGTGGGGGCGTCCGTTCCTGCTTGAGTCTCCTCAAAAAAAAACCGCACTCGCCGGGGCGAGCGCGGTTGCGATTGGTGCTCCCCTCAGTTGACGGTGATGTTCACCGCGGCTGAGGGAATTCCATTGGCGACGACGACCAGGGTGCTGGCGCCGGTTTCGATGTTGGTGGGAACATCGAAGTTGGTGGAGACGATGGTGTTGCCGGTGGCGACGCCCATGGTGCTGTGGTCGTGGGTCTTGGCGTA
>DATFTE010000249.1:0-5519 GCA_035262225.1 Terriglobales bacterium | reverse complement strand
CTGCGGTGTGGCAACCACAATGTACGTGCAAACCACACCTACCATCAGGATGAGAATCCTGACCGCACGTTTCATGGACTGTTCTCCTTGCGTGCGGGTCCCCTGGGAGCGGAAACCCTCACGGCCACGCATTATACCCTTGAGGCAACCGCTGTCCAGCAAACTTTCTGCTACAGGCGAAAGTAAGCGGCCCAAACCGGAATAGTCCGGGAGTAACCGGAACCACTTGGTTCAGGATGTTCTGCTGAATGACCCGAAGGCAGGAATCCGTCTCAAACTTAGACAGATGGGATGACTAGAGCTTGGACGGCAGGTTGGGGGGAAGCTGAAAGGAATCTCCGCCTTCGACTGCCGACATGCGGTGCGAAGATGCGGGGACTCGTTCCTCCACGTCATGATCGTCCTGGGTGCGCGAGAAGGCGCGGTCCACCATGCATTCAAACATGGGAATCAGTGAATCCGGCGCCACCGGATGCTGCAAGTCACTCAGGCTCTGATCCCAACGCTGCGACATTAACTGGCCGGCGGACGGACTTCGCCCCTCGCTCGGGGCTGCGACATAGGTCAGCCAGGTCCCGATTGCGCAGTTATAGGCCACCATGTTGGCAAAGCTGGCGAAGTTTTCACTTATATAACTGCCGGTGCGCATCGCCACCAGCATCAACTCCACACAGGCAAAGCCGCCAAAGCCGAGAGCGATGCCGAAGCTGATTTGCCGCCGCGAAACCCCCAGGTACCGGGAAAAGATCAGCAGGAAGATGATCAGGCCCACTTGCACGACGCGCACACAGCGCTGTCCGGTCATGACCGCCTGCCACAAGGGTGCTTCGTCTGCAGACGAACTCGCAGCCGCCACCACCCCCGCGACCAGCAGCATCACCAGCCCAGCCCACATGAACAGCACCGAGCCCAGATCCTTGAGAGTGTGGTAGGGGCGAAATACATCGAGGAACACTTCGTAGATGACTTTGAAACCATAGGCCGCGCTGATACCGATGCAGGTGGCATACACATAAAAGAACAAGCGATAGTTATTGTGCATGTAGAGGGGAAAGACAATGGCGAACAGCACGATCTGCGACAGAATGTAACGGAAGAACACCGGAAAGGCCCGGTGCAGCTTGCGCCGCAACATGACCACGGCTACCGCAGAATGCAGGACCGGATGGCCGATCCAGAGCGCATAAAAGGCAAACTGCATCCTTGGGTTCATTCCGCTCGTTTCCCAGGCACGGAGGAAAGCCTTGGCTTAACGGACTATACCCACACACTCCGTTCCCCGCTCAGAACTTATGCGGACCAGGACTTGCGGTCAATGTACGAAGGTAACCGCAGGTAATGGTTACCTGAAAAACGCAGGGTTGCGCCGGGCGGGCGCCCGGCCCAGACTCGCTTGGAGCGAGCAGCAGAGAACGCCGCGCAGTCCGGCACGGAGGGGATTTGCGGCCCTAGAGCCTTTCTAGATTTCGGGGCAGGCCTGGATGTAAGCGCGCATCATGCGCACCTCGTCGTCCTTCTCATCCAAGTCATGCAGCAGCAAATCGCGCAAGGAAAGAATGCCGCGCAGCTGCTTGTCCTCGCACACTAGAAGGTGACGGAAGCCGTGCCGCCGCATGAGGTGCATGCAGGTGCACGGATCCTCGGCGGGAGATACGGTGAGGGGATCGTCGGTCATCACTTCGGAAAGGAGAGTTAGTCGCGGATCCCGTCCTTCAGCGACCACCCGCTTCATCAGGTCGCGCTCGGAGAAGATGCCCACGAGCAGCCCGTTGCGCAGCACCGGTACAGCGCCGATGTTGCGCTCAACCATAGCTTTAGAGACTTCGAAGACAGTTTGATCGGCGTCGGCGCGATAGGTTTCCTGGTTCTTGATCAGATGGTAAATCTGCATGTTTACCCCCCCGGGGCCCGATTTTTTCACCCCAGCCCGGCGAAAGGTGCAGCGTCGCCGAGTATAAGACGAAACCGGGGGCAGAGGAGCAAGAAAAATGCGGCCTACGGAACCAACTGTATGCTCCCCCGCAATTCGACTATTGGCTGTCGTCGAGGTAGAAGATGTCTAGAATCTTACTGTTACTGTCAATCAGCATCGCCCGGCCACTATAGACTACGCGGTCCAGGTTGCCCGGCAGCGCCGGCAGCTGCTCGACGCAGGCCAGGGGCAACGACTGGACGGCTTTCTGGACTTCGGGCGTCAGAGTCTCCCCCCGCGCCAGCTGCCGGTCAGAGCCAGGCGGCAGATCGGGACGCTGGGTCGCGCCCTGCGGGAAGTCCGAAGTGTGTTCTGCCACGCAACTGCGGATCACCCGGCGGTCACGCATGGTAAACAGCTGCGACGCGTCCGGAGCGGGCGTCGTCGGGGTGGCAGTGCGGTCCATGTCCGGGGCCGGAGGATTGGCTGCAGCCAGGTTGGAATCGACTACGGTGGTGAAACTGAGGACTGTCTCTGGAGTCACAATCGCAGCTTTCTTGCCCGTGGCAGCCGCCGCCCCAGTCCCGGCGGCGCCTCCCGCCAGGGTGCCGATTGCCGCGCCCTTGCCGCCCCCGGCGATGGCGCCAATCACGGCTCCCAGAGCGGCGCCTCCTCCAATCTTCTCCGCATTGCTCTTGGTGTGGCCTTCCCCTTTGATCACCAGTGGCTGCACCCGCAATGACGACGTCATTCCGCCCGCGCTCACCGTGTTGAGCACCAGGTCGAGTTCTCCCGGCTCACTCAAGCGCCCGGATTCGTGCAGGTCGGTTATGTGCCCCACCACGTCGGCGCCCTTGGGGTAGAGGTTCCTTCCCTCGACAGTAATGGCGTCTTCGAGGGTCGCGTGGAAGGTGTCACCGACCTGATTCTCTTCACTGTTCAGCTTGTCTATGATGCGAATCCTTACCACGGTGCCCGAAGGAATTTCAGGAGCATGCTGAGCCCAGCTGGAAAGCGCCATCAGCAACCAGGGCAGTACGAGTGAAAACACAAAACGAAAACCTGGAGCGCGATTCATACCTCACCTGTTTCGGGATTTCGAACTCAGCAGTTTACAGGGTCAGATGCCACACGACTCCCCCCGGCTGCTCAGAATGGGTTGACCATTCAGTGACTCTTTGAAAACGAACCTTCCCCAAGGGGACGATAACCTTGGCCGTCAAGAAACCAGTGAATATTCGTCAAGAAACAGGTGAATATTAAAGATAAGCAGCGTCGGGCGTCCCATCCGTCCGCTCGCCAGCGGAGGCACTCACTCGAGGTCGCCCACGAAGACGAAGTAGGAACACGCCCACAGACGGGTCGGCACGGTGCCGCGCTGTCGGGTGGTCAGAATGATGTTGTAATCGTCGGAGAGCGGAAGCCTGTCGATGACCGAGGGCCCTTCCTTCGGCTCAATCAAGGCGAGATAGCCCAGGAAACGATAGATATCCGGATCGCCCTCGTACGCCGGCGCCACGAACGAAATGTCGGTATTCTCCGAGCTGAAGTGCCAGCCCAGCGAAGCGGCCAGGGCGACGGCGCGTTCATAGGCTTTTTCGGAAACCACTCCCGGTCCGGGATTGTCGAACACAATGCGCAGCTTGCGCTCATCCTCGCGGCTGAACTCGCGGACCTTCAACGATCCTGACTTGGCTGTCGCTTTCCAATCCACGTGGCGCGCCGAATCATCCGGCAGGTACTCGCGAATGCGGTAGAGGTCGTAGCCGCGGCCGCGCGCGAAGGTCTCAAACTCCCCGGTGATCATCGGCAGAATTTCCAGATACTCGTCGGTGGGCTCGACCGCGGGATACACAATGATCTCCCGCTGCACCTGAATACGGCGCGTCTTGGAGAGAAACGCAAAAGGAAAGCGCGTGGAGAGTCCGAAGCTTTCCTCACGATAGCGTCCCCGGCGAAGGAAGATCAGTTCCAGTTCCGAGGCCAGCTCGCCCTTTGCGGGAACATAGGGGAAGTAGGCGCAGCCCTGAAAAATCCCCGGGGCCGTGCCGTCGGCGACTCTCCGCAGCCTGCGGTCGGGCAAGCGCAGCCACTGTTTCTCGGGCGCGCGATGGGGAGGCCAGGCAAACTTCGCCGGCAACCAGCGCCAGCTGTTGTGGTGTTTCTTTTTTGTGAAACAAACCACATTCACGGAAAAGGAGGGCAGCCATCGCGCCCGGTTACGCAACAGGAACCGGCCCTGCGCGCCGCGTCCGGCAAACACATGCTCAGGCATGCGAACGTCAAGTTCCAGATCGCGCAAAACCATTGCCGAGGCGATGCCCGAAACCAGAATCGCCGCCAGCATCGCTGCCACGATGATGTAGAGCAGATTATTGCCCGTATTCAAGGCGGCGACCCCGACCACCAGCACCACCAGGATGTAAACGATCCCGGCGCGGGTCACGTCGTAGTCCAGACAGTCGCGCACCCGCGCCGCCGTCACCCGCCGGGCCAGATACGGAACCGTTGTGAGACCGACCAAGGTTGCCAGGACCAGAGCCGCTGAGGCCAGAATCAGGGTCGCCCACAGGTTTCCCGATTCGCGCGAGACGGTCGAGAACAGGGCCGCGGCAAACGCCAGCACGAGTCCGACTAGCGCCAGCAGGAAACGCAACCAGATTTCGGGAATGTCCACGCGCAGCCAGCGTCCCAAAAGTTGTATGCGGGAAGTTCCTGCAAGAGATGGCGGGGAGGCTGGCATGAGGTTGGCTGAGTCGAGAGTAGCACCACGCGGAAGGAGGCGGCAATGTGACCGGAGTCATGGACCACAAACCACGTAGGCCGGGATCAGGGCTCCGTCAGAAAATAAGGTGGTATCATCGTCGCGTTCTTCCCCGGCAACAGGTTCGATCGACGCGTCCGTCAAGGAGTGCGGCCGTGTTGAAAAAACATTCCCGGAAAAGCAAGTCGAAGATTCAATTTGATCTTCAACCGACGAATCGCGAAGGAGTCTTCGCGTTTCGTCCCCCACCGGAGGGCTTCGATCCTCTCACCGCCAGTCCTGGCACCTTGCGGCAACGAGGAATCCTGCTGCGTCGGCCCGACCCCGCCAGGGAGCCGCACCTCTGTCAGCCGTGGGCGCGGATCGTGGGCAAAATGGCCATTCCCTCGGCGTACGACATCCCCGTGAAATTTGTGCCGCGGAGTCTGGGGTCCATCCCTGGGGGAGGCGGCCGGGGAATTTCCCACGGCGACAGCACCTGGGCCGGCGCTCAGGTGTCGGGCCACTGGGTTGGAGTCTTTGCCACCTGGCACATTCCGTCGGTGACGATTCCTGCTGCCCTCCACTGGCCCTCGAGCCCCCAGGAACTAAGAAGTTCATCCTGGGTGGGACTAAGCGGAGTTGGAGTTGGCCACGCTACGCCCATTCTGCAAGCGGGCGTTGATCACGTGATTGATGCCACCGGAAAGATCTCTTATCTCTCCTGGGTTGAGTGGTACCCAAACCTCTCGAATTATTTTGGTTTGCAGTGTCAGCCGGAGACCAGATCGCTGTCGCCATCCAGTTGGTGGCCAGCGAACGGGCGAATGTCGGCGCTCCGGCCCCGCCACCTGGGCCCTATCA
>DATFTE010000248.1:0-2734 GCA_035262225.1 Terriglobales bacterium | reverse complement strand
GGCCAAGGAGCTCCCGGGAGTGCTGGCCGTCGTCACCGGAGAGGACCTGGCGAAGGCGAACCTAGCCTGGATGCCGACTCTCTCTCACGACAAGCAAATGGTGCTGGCGACCGGAAAGGTGCTGTTTCAGTCGCAGGAAGTGGCTTTCGTCGTGGCGGAAGATCGCTACCTTGCCGCCGACGCCGCCGAACTCGTCGAAGTAGAATACGAGGAGTTGCCAGTTTTAGTCGACCCCAAAAAGGCGCTCGACCCCGACGCCCCCCTCCTGCGGGAAGACCGCGAACAGAAGAACAACCACATCTTCCACTGGGAGGTGGGTGACCGCAATGCTACCGAGCAGGTCTTTCAAAAGGCTCCGGTAAAGGCCAGCGTACACGCTTTCTTCCCACGCTGCCATCCGGCGCCGCTCGAGACCTGCGGGTGCGTAGCCGACTTCAATCGGGCAACCGGAAAATTGACCGTCTACATGACCTCGCAGGCGCCGCACGCGCACCGGACTGTATTCGCGCTGGTGGGTGGGATCCCTGAACAGAACATCCGGGTCATCTCTCCGGATATTGGCGGCGGCTTCGGCAACAAAGTTCCGGTGTATCCCGGCTACGTGTGCGCGATCGTTGCTTCCCTCACGTTGGGCGTCCCTGTGAAGTGGATTGAGACGCGCTCGGAGAACCTGCAGTCTACCGGTTTTGCCCGCGACTACCACATGACCGCCGAGATTGCCGCCGATCGCGACGGCAAGATGCAGGCCCTGCGTGTGAAGACCCTCGCCGACCATGGTGCATTCAACGCTGCCGCCCAGCCGACCAAGTTTCCGGCCGGGTTGTTCAGCATCTGCACCGGCTCTTACGACTATCCGACGGCATTTTGCGAAGTGGACGGGGTATACACCAACAAGGCGCCCGGCGGCATTGCTTATCGGTGCTCGTTCCGCGTGACCGAAGCGGCCTACCTGATCGAGCGAGTTGTAGACGTGCTCGCTCTCGAATTAAAAATGGATCCGGCCGAACTTCGCCGTAAAAACTTCATTCCAGCCTCAAAGTTTCCCTACAAGTCGTCGCTAGGTTGGACCTACGACAGCGGCAACTATGAAGCCGCTATGAAGCTTGCTCTCGACAAGATCGGCTACGCGCAACTCCGCAAAGAGCAGCAAGAGAGACGCAAGAAAGGCGAACTGATGGGTATCGGCATCTCGAGCTTCACGGAAATCGTGGGCGCGGGACCGGCGCACACGTTCGACATCCTCGGCATCAAGATGTTCGACAGTTGCGAGATCCGCGTTCACCCCACGGGCAAAGCCATTGCCCGCATGGGAACCAAAAGCCAGGGGCAGGGGCATGAGACGACGTATGCCCAGATCGTTGCCCAGGAACTGGGTATTCCCGCAGCCGACGTGAGCATCGAGGAAGGCGACACGGACACCGCGCCCTACGGCTTGGGCACCTATGCCAGCCGAAGCACCCCAACCTCGGGAGCCGCCACCGCAGTCGCAGCCCGAAAGATTCGCGACAAAGCGAAAAAGATCGCAGCCTATCTGCTGGAGTGTAGTGAGAACGACCTGGAATGGGAGCCGGGAAAGTTCTTCGTGACGGGTGCTCCCAGCAAAGCCAAGACCATCCAGGAAATCGCCTTTGCGGCCTACACCAATATCCCACCCGGACTGGAAGCCGGCCTCGAAGCGGTCGACTATTACGATCCGCCCAATCTAACGTTCCCGTTTGGCACCTATGTCTGCGTGGTCGACATCGACAAAGGTACCGGGGAGGTGAAGGTCCGCCGATTTGTCGCTGTAGACGACTGCGGCAACATCATCAATCCTATCATCGTGGAAGGCCAGATTCACGGCGGCCTGACCGAGGGACTCGCCATCGCGTTTATGCAGCAGATCGACTACGACGAAAGCGGCAACGTGCAGGGCGGAAGCTTCCAGGACTATCTGCTCCCGACGGCAGTGGAAACACCACACTGGGAGACTGATAAAACCTGCACCCCCTCTCCGCATCATCCGTTCGGCGCCAAGGGAGTGGGAGAATCTCCCAACGTGGGTTCTCCAGCCGCGTTCGTGAACGCCGTCGTTGATGCGCTTTCTCATCTCGGGGTGAAGCACATCGACATGCCTATCGCACCGTGGAAGGTGTGGAACATCCTGAAGGAAAAAGGAGTCACCAGCTAGGCCAATGGCGCTGAAGATTGAAAAGAACTTCGAAGTGCAGGAACCTGTGGAGAAAGTTTGGGCATTCCTGAGCGATCCGCGCAACGTCGCCACCTGCGTGCCCGGTGCACGAATCACGGAACAGGTAGATGAAAAAACTTACAAGGGCACGATCAGCGTCAAAGTCGGTCCGAGTGTCACCGACTACCGCGGCGAAGTGCAAATTGTGCGTCTCGACGCACTGAACCATGAGATCGAACTCTTGGGGAAAGGTCAGGACGTGCGCGGCCGTGGCAGCGCTTCCATGAAGATGACCGGCAAGGTTCGCGCCATGCCCGATGGCGGCACCGAGGTTACCAGCGTCTCGGAGTTGGGCGTGGTCGGCATTCTGGCGCAGATGGGCGCGCGCGTCATCACGGAAGTGTCAAACATCATGTTCGACCAATTTTCGAAGAACTTTCAGGCGCGGCTACTGCAGCCTTCTGAGCAGTCGGAGCCGCCTGCTTCGACGCAAGTTGAGCCTATCAAGGCGAGCTCGGTCGCCTGGGAGGCTGCGAAGGGATTGTTGCGCAAGAAGTCCTGAGC
>DATFTE010000247.1:0-4992 GCA_035262225.1 Terriglobales bacterium | reverse complement strand
CGGGAGACCGGCCGGTTCCCAACAGCGACCTGGACGGCCTGGCGACGAATGCGGTCAATAACTACTTCTCCAATATGAACGTTGTCGAAGGACTGGGCCGGCAGTACGGTTTCAACTATGCGTTCTTCTGGCAACCGGTGGTGTACACCAGCTACAAGACACTTTCCGCCGAGGAGCAGCAGATCCGCCAGGCGAAGAACCTTCGCAACCTGGCCAGCTGGGTTCCCAAGGTGCATGACGTTGTTCGTGGACAACGGCATCCGCATTTTTACGATCTGACGGACACCTTCGACCAGGCAGGCGGGAATGTGTTCCTCGATTGGTGTCACGTGACCATGACGGGAAATCAAATGATTGCCCGGCGAATGTTCGAGGCCGTACGGCCAAACGGCTCGTGATCCCGGTCACCTGCGGCCTGGTGTGGGATTCGAGAACATGGAGATACGGGAACCTGTTCCCGCATCCCGATTTGGGGAGGGAGATCGCGGTATGGGGTTCATTCAAGTTGCGCAACGGCGGTTCGGCATCGCGGGAGAACTGATTTCGTTCTTTGCGCGCAATAAGCGCTGGTGGATGTTGCCGATGATCTTTGTGGTCCTGTTGCTGGGCGTGCTGCTGATCCTGGCGCAAAGCTCGGTGATTGCTCCGTTCATCTACACGCTGTTCTAGTTGGACTAATCTGTGCGCTTCTGCAGCCCGGCGCCCCGCCAAGGGGGGCCGCGAGCAGGGCCATCTAAAGGAACTGAACTGTGTATATCCTGGGAATCTCCTGCTACTACCACGACGCTGCGGCGGTGCTGCTCCAGGACGGTCAACTGGTCGCGGCCGCCGAGGAAGAGCGCTTCACACGCAAGAAGCACGACTACGACTTCCCCAAGAACGCCATCCAGTACTGCCTGGAAACCGCGGGCATTGCCGGCAAGGATCTCGACTACGTCGTGTTTTTCGAGAAGCCGTTCCGCAAGCTGGACCGCATTCTGGCCACCGTGCTGCAAACCTATCCCAAATCGTGGAAGGTGTTCCGCGAATCCATGATCACATGGGTACTGGACAAACTCTGGGTAGCCAGCACGCTGCAGGCGGAAATCGGTGTGCCCAAGGAGCGGGTGATTTTCTCCGAACATCACCTGTCGCACGCGGCCAGCGCGTTTTTGTGCTCGCCCTTCGAAGAGGCCGCGATCCTGACCGTGGATGGTGTCGGCGAATGGGTCACCGGTACTTATGGCGTGGGACGCGGCAGCGAAATCAAGATCCTGAAGCAGATGGAGTTTCCCCATTCCCTCGGGCTTCTCTACAGCGCCTTCACCGCTTTCCTGGGATTCGAAGTGAACGAAGGCGAGTACAAGGTCATGGGCATGGCGCCCTACGGTCAGCCTCGTTATGTGGACCAGGTGTGGAAGGTCATCCACCAGAATGCTGACGGATCCTTCTCGCTGGACATGAGTTACTTCAGCTTCCAGCACTCGACCGAAAAAACCTACAACGACAAGTTTGCCGCGCTGTTCGGCGAGCCGCGCCCGACCAAGATGCAGTTCTTTACCGAGTCGACCGGCTTCCCGAGATATTTCGGCGAGCCTCCGGGGAACTATCACGAGTTGTGCAAGCTGAACCAGCATTATGCTGACATTGCCGCCAGCATTCAGAAAGTGACCGAGGAAGTGCTGCTGGGCATGGCGCGGAATCTTCACCAGGTCACGGGAATGAAGAATCTGTGCATCGCCGGCGGCGTCGGGCTGAATAGCGTCGCCAACACGCGCATTTTGCGGGAGACTCCGTTCGAACGGCTCTACGTTCAGCCGGCTGCAGGCGATGGCGGGGGAGCACTGGGAGCGGCCTTATGGGCCTACAATACGCTGCTCGGCAAGCCGCGCACTTTCCGCATGGATCACGCCTATTGGGGAAAGAGTTTCAGCGAAGGTGAGATCGCCGACTTCCTGACATCGAACAACATTCCCTTCCGCCAGGCCAGGAACGAAGATGAACTGCTCGACCGCACCGTGGAGCGGCTCATCAATGCCAGGGTCGTCGGCTGGTATCAGGGGCGGTTCGAGTGGGGACCGCGCGCCCTGGGGAATCGCAGCATCATCGCCGATCCGCGCAATGGCGATATGAAGGAAATCGTCAATGCCAAGATCAAGTTCCGCGAGCCATATCGTCCCTTTGCTCCATCGGTGCTGGCGGAATATGCCGAGCGGTACTTCGATCTGCCCAACATGACGGACCATTATCCGGCCCGCTACATGTTGTACGTCGTTCCGGTCAAGGAAGCTGCGCAATCAACGCTGCCCGCCATCACTCACGTGGATGGCACCGGACGCTTGCAAACAGTATTCAAGGATCAGAGCCCTGGGTACTATAACCTGATCGAGCGCTTCGGCCAGGCCACGGGCGTGCCCGTGATCCTGAATACTTCCTTTAACCTGCGCGGCGAGCCGATGGTGACCACTCCGGCCAACGCGTTCAGCACGTATTCCAAGAGTGAAATGGACAGCCTGGTGATGGGCAGCTTTATCGTCGACAAGCCCGATCTGACCAACCACTCCACGGTCGCGGTGGAAAACGTGGTGGACGACAAGGCAGTGGCGCCCACTCGTTCCTGATTGCCGGGATCGGGTCAGTGGTGGCTGAGAACATAACGCGGTCCCGTTCCATGCGGGTCCGCGTTTCTTTACAGACTGAAGCCCCCGAGTATTTGTCAGGGTGGAATCCATGTTGATCCTGGGCCTTTCATCGCTCGACCATGACATCGCGGCCGCTCTTCTCAAAGACGGGCAAGTGGTGGCTGCCATTGAGAACGACAAGCTGACACGCTCGGGGATGCGCGGGCTCCCGCAGGATGCGATCCGTTTCTGCCTGGAAAAGGCGGGCGCGGGCCGGGGCGACCTGGAGGCGGTCGCCATAGCTTCCGGACCTCTCGAGGGGTGGTGGCGCCGCTCCTTATTGCGCGCCCGCCTGTCTCCGCTTTCCCTGCGAGCCAGTGCGTATTACGAAGTCAATGAACTGGGGCGGCTCGCGCGCGAACTGAATCATCGCCGGGTTCTGCGGGAACTCCATGGGCCGCAGGCCAGGGTCACAAGCTTCAAGCACCACCTCTGTCACGCGGCCAGCGCGTTCTACCAGTCGCCGTACGACCGCGCACTGATCCTGACACTGGATCACGAAGGTGACGGCACATCGGGTCTGGTAGCGCTCGGCGAGGGCACGAAGATTCGTCCACTCGAGCGTATTCCCTTCCCTCACTCCATCGCCTGGGTGTACTCGCAGGTTACCGAGCTTCTCGGTTTTGCTCCCCGCAAGGACGAACACAAGACACAGTGGCTTGGGTTGGAGGGCGAGTCCGGCTACAAAGATCTGTTCCTCAGAATGCTCCGCCGCCCTGGATCCCCCTTTCCCCGCCTGAACCCCGCCTATTTCAATCGAGGCCTTGTAGGCAGGCTTGCGTTCTCAGACCGTTTCTACCGTGATCTGGGTATCGCCAGGGGCGCCAGGCTGGCGGATGAGCAACGGCGTGCCCTGGCCGCCAGCATCCAGTCCGCTTGCACCGAAGTTGTGGGGGAACTGCTCGAACATTTCCACCGGCGCGAAAAGACCGACGACGTGTGCCTGGCTGGGGGATTGTTCCTCAACTCCCTGCTGGTTTCTGACATTGAGAGGCGGCTGGGCGCGGATCACGTCTATGTTCCGCCCGCACCCGGCAACGCCGGCTCGGCGATCGGGGCCGCGCTGCTGGTGTGGCACGATCAGCTGGGCAAACCGCGGGGCCCGGCGCAGCCTGGACCTTATTGGGGACCCTCATTCAGCCGCACGGAAATCAAAGATACGCTCGATAACTCGAAGGCCCGCTACTCGCTGCAAATTACCGAAGACCGCAAAATGGATATGGCAGTCCAGCTCTTGCATGCGGGCAAGATCGTAGGCTGGTATCAGGGAGCCACGGAGTTCGGGCCTCGCGCTCTCGGCAATCGCAGTGTGCTGGCTTCTCCCTGGGCCGAGTATGTCAAAGAGAACCTGAACGATTACATCAAACATCGCGAATGGTTCCGGCCGTTCGCGCTGGCCGTGCCGGAGGAAGACTGCGACCGGTGGTTTGAAGCATCCTATTCCTGCCGCTACATGAATTCGCTGGCCACGGCGCGCCCGGTCAGCGATGGTCTGCCAGAAGGGTTCCTGCTGCCAGGAAACCGTGTGCGGCTGCACGTGGTCAGCCGTGAGGCGAATCCCGCGTTCCATCGCCTGCTGAAACGGTTCGGCGAATCGGCGCCGGCGCCCATCCTGGTCAACACCTCATTCAACCTGTTTGGCGAGCCACTGGTGGTGAAACCGCGGGATGCAATGCGCAGTTACTTCTGTTCGGGAATTGACGCGCTCCTCATCGACAATTTCGTGCTGTCCAAGGCGGCCAGCCCCATGGTTTTACCCAACCGCGCGGCGCATACCGCGTAATAAACCGGCAATTCGCGGAACCGGCACACCTGAAAAGGCCCTCGGCAACGAGGGCCTTTTTTGTGTCCATAGAGGGCTACTGGTTTTCGAGGAAGATCGGTTTCGCACCAACCGGAGCGGACCCATTCGTAATGGGATAATTGCTTCCCGCAACGTCCAGGTAATGGGTGTATTGCGATCCCACGCTGACGTTCGAGGTCGTGCAACTGCCGTTCGAGCAGGTCTGCGACGTATCCCAGATCGCTTCGGCCATGAAGCCATTCGCTCGGGTGTAGTTGCAGGTCCAGATGGTTCCGTTCTGGACGCACTGGCCCGTGGGAGTAGCGCCGACGATCCAGCTCTCAACCTGCTGATAGGCGGTTCCAGCCTCGCTCATTCCCGTGGATGCGCTCCATAGGCCATCGTCTGCGTTATCCCAGGCGAACCAGTAGTAGCGCACTACGCCCTCGCTTTCCTGAAGAATGTAGTGTCGTGCCAGGAACGCGGCGCGCAGGTCAGGATCGGTAAAGCCATTGCCGCTGGTGTCTCCCCAGCTGCCTTCGGTGCACC
>DATFTE010000246.1:0-34983 GCA_035262225.1 Terriglobales bacterium | reverse complement strand
TCTTCGTCGCAACCCGATATCTCCGCGCCAAGAGAAGGCAGGCCTTCGTCGGCATCATCACCATCATCTCCATCCTTGGCGTGGCCGCCGGAGTCGCCTCACTCGTCATCGCCCTCGCCATCAACAACGGATTCCGTCAGGACCTGCAGAACAGCCTTCTGCGCTCGACCTCGCAAGTGAACCTGCTGCGCATCGAAAGCGACGGCATCAAGGATTGGCAACCCCTGCTCGATCGCCTTTCAGGGCAACCGCACGTTGTCGCTGCCGCACCCGAGATCTACGAACAGGTCCTCATCTCTCGCGGGCCGCGCGCCCGCGGCGCCGTACTCAAAGGACTCATTCCCTCCTACGAACGCCGAGTCAGCGACCTGTTGAGCGCAATCAAGCAAGGCTCGGCCGACGCTCTCGAAGAGTCCTCAGGCAGCCACGCTCCGCCACCTTCCGATCAATCTGCCTCTTCCCTCGAAGCCGCCGAAAACCGCATCGCCGCCATGCCGCCGATTGTTCTGGGCAAAGATATGGCCGACGAACTGGGCGCGACCGTGGGCTCGGTCGTCCTGGTCACCAGCCCGCAAGGAGAACTCACGCCCTTCGGCATGGTGCCCAAGTACAATCGCTTTCGCGTAGCCGGAATCTTCAACTCCGGTTTCTACGACTACGACAGTGCCTGGGCCTTCACTCGCCTCTCCGACGCCCAGCGTCTTTTCGGTCTCGGAGATCTGATCTCCGTCATCGAATTCAAAGTCGACGACATTTACCGGGCTGACGAAATCGGCCGCCAGCTCGAGCAAGCCGCCGGTCCCGGTTTCATGGCCACCAACTGGATGGAGCAAAACAAGGCTCTGTTCCGGGCGCTTAAGCTGGAGCGGGTCGTCACCTTCATCACCATCGGCCTCATCGTCCTGGTCGCCGCGCTGAACATCCTGATCTCTCTCACCATGATGGTCATGGAAAAGACTCGCGACATCGCCGTCCTGATGTCGATGGGCACGCGCAAATCGCAAGTGCGCCGTCTCTTCATCGCCCAGGGCCTGCTCATCGGCATCATCGGCACCGCCATCGGACTCGTCCTCGGCTACGCCCTCTCTTACATCGGAGGCCACTACCGCCTGCTCGCGCTCGCTCCCGAGGTGTACTCCATCGACTACGTTCCCTTCGCTCCGCGCGTCCTGGACGGCGTTCTCGTTGCTCTGGTCGCCGTAGGCATCTCGTTCATCGCGACCCTTTACCCCTCCTGGTCCGCCGCCAGCATTCTCCCCGCCGAGGCCCTCCGCTACGAATGAGAAAATCAGTTACACCGATCTGCTGCGGGTACCGGTTATTGCCAAACCTCGCATCACGACCCAACCGGCTCCGGTCAAATCCTTGTGAAAGCTCTCTCTGGTCTTTCAGTATCGACCCCGAGGACTTTCCGCCCGGTACCGACGTACCGTGGGAAACCGCCTTGTGTGACCATAGTCACATTGTGCTGGTAAATATTGGGTATACAGTCATCCCTGCAGGCGCTTCCCGGGAAGGGAGTGAAAGCGCGGTTCGGCTCCATGTTTTAATGGAGCAGAGTTCATGGGCCGCCGCCGAGGCGTGGCCTGAGCCGAGGAGCCTGCCAGTTGCATCTAACTACGCTAGATCGTGTATTGCGGGTTGAAGGCCTCAAAAAGGTCTTTCGCTCCGGCGAGTCGAACCTGTTGCTCTTTGAAAACTTATCCTTCGGCGTGACCCAGGGAGAGATGGTTGCCATCGTCGGTGAATCCGGCGCCGGGAAGAGTACTCTGTTGCACATCTTGAGCGCTCTTGATAGCGCTTCTGCAGGTGACGTATACTGCGCCAACTTGCATTTGCGTTCCCTTTCCGAGAACGATGCCGCTGATTTTCGCAACCGCGAGATCGGTTTTGTCTGGCAATTCCACTATCTGCTGCCGGAATTCACGGCGCTCGAAAACGTCGCCATGCCGCTCCTGGTCCGGGGGCAGAGGTGGCAGCAAGTCGAGCCCAAAGCTGTCAAGTGGCTGCGCGAGGTTGGACTGGAGCCGCGCGCCCATCACCGCTCCGGAGAACTTTCCGGCGGCGAACAGCAGCGCGTCGCCCTGGCCCGGGCGCTGATTACCCAGCCCAGGGTTCTGCTGGCCGATGAGCCTACCGGAGATCTCGACGACCGGACCGCGGACTCGGTTTTCGATCTGATCTCCCGGCTCCATCACGATTATCAGCTCACCTCTCTGATCGCAACCCACAATCTGGCCTTCGCCCGGCGCTGCCATCGTGTACTGCGGTTGCAACGCGGGGTGATCGAAGAGGTCGCGCCTGAATCTTTGCCGGCATAGCATGTCGGTGGAATTGACATTTTTTTGCCATCGTGCCGGAATGTAGCAAGCCCGTCGCTGGTTCGAGAAGTTGTCGATTCCGGCGGTGGACAATCGAAGTGTGGTAGTACCGTTTCGTAGTCAGGGTGTCATTTGGGCGATTGGCGCGGGTGGCACTGTGATTGCATAATGTGGTGGGGGATTAGGGGTTCGCGCAGGAGAGGGCCGCAAGGCTTGACCCGCAAGTCTCTTCGAGAACTCTAGGGAGAAGGGGCTATATGTTTGAACGGTATACAGAGAAAGCAAGGCGCGTCATCTTTTTCGCGCGCTACGAGGCCAGCCAGTTCGGTTCTCCTTATATTGAGACAGAACACCTGCTGCTGGGACTCCTGCGCGAAGACAAAGCCCTGACCAACCGGTTTTTGCGTTCTCATGCCTCAGTCGAGTCCATTCGCAAGCAGATTGAAGGACATACCACCATCCGCGAGAAGGTCTCCACTTCCGTCGACCTGCCCCTGAGCAATGAATGCAAGCGCGTGCTCGCCTACGCGGCCGAAGAGGCTGAGCGGTTATCGCACAAGCACATTGGGACCGAGCACCTGCTGCTTGGCCTGTTACGGGAAGAGAAATGCTTTGCAGCTGAGATTCTCCATGAACGCGGACTTCGGCTTTCCACCATTCGGGAGGAACTGGCCCGCAGCAGCCAGGAGAAGACGCAGCCCCAACGCCAGCGGGAGAGTTCCCTGCTGAGCGAGTTTTCCCGCGACCTGACCCAGGCCGCGATGGACAGCCAGCTCGACCCGCTGGTCGGCCGCGAAGGCGAACTCGAACGCGTCATCCAGATCCTTTGTCGACGGACCAAGAACAACCCGGTGCTGATCGGCGAACCTGGTGTGGGCAAAACAGCCATTGTCGAAGGACTGGCGCAGCGCATCGCTGACGGTGAAGTTCCCTCCTTCCTGGCTGACAAGCGTATCCTGGCCCTCGATCTTTCCCTGATCGTCGCCGGCACCAAGTACCGCGGCCAGTTTGAAGAGCGCCTCAAAACCATCATGAAGGAGCTGATGGAGTCGCAGAACGCCATCATCTTCATCGACGAGCTGCACACTCTGGTCGGCGCCGGGTCGGCCGAAGGTTCGCTCGATGCCGCCAATATCCTGAAACCCGCCCTTTCCCGCGGCGAAATTCAGTGCATTGGCGCCACCACGCCCGGCGAATATCGCAAGTCGATCGAAAAAGACCGCTCGCTCGAACGCCGTTTCCAGGCGGTTAAAGTTCCGCCGCCGAGCGAGAGCGACGCCACCAAGATCCTGTTCGGGATCAAGGACCGCTACGAAAAATTCCACGCGGTCACCTATACCGACGATTCCATCAACTTCGCGGTTTCGCATTCCAACCGCTATATCCCGGATCGTTTCCTTCCCGACAAGGCCATCGACCTGATCGACGAAGCCGGCGCCCGCGTGAAACTGCGCCAGACGTCGCTGCCCGAGGAGATCACCGAAGTCCAGAAGCGGATCAAGTTCATCGTCCACCGCATGGAGAACGCCATCGCGAACCATGAGTTCGAGAAGGCGCGCTTCTACTCGGACGAGGAACGCAAGGAGCGCGAGAACCTGCGCGCTCTTCGCGAAAAATACCACCTCGATGAATCCTCCACCGGCGTAGTCGGTCGGGAGGACATCGAGGATGTGGTATCGCGCTGGACCGGCGTTCCCATCACCTCAATCAAGGAAGAAGAGACCCAGAAGCTGCTGCGCATCGAAGAAGAATTGCACAAGCGCGTGATTTCGCAGGACAAGGCAATCAGCGCCCTTGCCCGCGCCATCCGCCGCAGCCGCGCCGGCCTGAAGAACCCGAACCGCCCCATCGGCTCGTTCCTGTTCCTCGGACCCACGGGGGTCGGCAAGACGGAAGTCGCCCGCACCCTGGCGCAATTCATGTTCGGCACGGAGAAGGCTCTGGTCCGCTTCGACATGTCCGAGTTCATGGAAAAACACTCGGTCTCGAAGCTGATCGGCTCGCCTCCGGGATATGTCGGCTACGAAGAGGGTGGACAACTCACCGAGCGCGTGAAGCGCGCTCCCTACTCGGTCGTCCTGCTTGACGAAATCGAAAAGGCGCATCCCGATGTCTTCAACATCCTGCTGCAGGTCTTTGAAGACGGACACCTGACCGACGGTTTGGGCAACACGGTTGACTTCAAGAATACGGTCATCATCATGACCTCGAACATTGGCGCGCGTCACCTGCAGAAACGCGAAGGCCTGGGCTTCCAGTCATCGAAGGAAGACATGGTCTCGGAAAAGATCGAGGACCTGGTGAAGAACGAAGTGCGGCGCACGTTCAACCCCGAGTTCCTCAACCGCCTCGACGAAATCATTCTGTTTAACGCCCTCAGCGAACAGGATCTCATTCAGATCCTCGAACTCATGGTCAGCCAGCTCAATCAGAATCTGGCGCAGAAGTCGATTACCGTCACGGTCACCGACGAGGCCAAGAAGTGGATCCTGAACCAGACGCTCACCGACCGCAGCTACGGCGCCCGCCCGTTGCGCCGCGCGCTGCAGAAGTACATCGAAGATCCGCTCTCGGAAGCGCTGATCCAGGGCACCATCACGAGCCGCCCCGCCTTCATCGAGGTCTTCCTCGATGGCGACAAGCTCTACTACCGGCCGGTCGACTCGCAAGAAACCGCCGGCGTTTTGTTGTACGAAAACTGATCGTGGGGGCAGGTATCCTCACCTGCCCAGTCGAGCACAGCTGGACAAGCTCCCGGCCGTCAGCCACAAGCTGACGGCCTTTTGCCTTTAGCAAGGGATCGAATCCGGCAGGGACAGCCGCGAGAATCACATGAAGCGACGGGGCGTCCTCGCTCGTAAGGGGCAGCGCCGGCGCGCCGACCACACCCGATCTCACGCAGGGGAAGACACCCCGGTCAGTCGAACTCGCCAGTTATTGGACCAACCATTCAGCAATCCTCCACCTTGAGGCCCTTCCCCGCCGAGACACCTGGTTGCGATTCACCAGCGCTCGATCCGCCGCCAGCACTGGCGCTCGAATTTCGTCAATCACTGCGGCCAAATTCCTCCGGGCCAGGTTTCCCGATCCTCTCCGCCATCTCTCTCACCTCCGCCTCCACCCTTTCCCTCACCTTCTCCGGCCCCACCACCTCCGCCCTTGACCCCATCCCCAGCACCAGGAACACGGCTTCCTCGGCATGATCGAACTGCACTCGTAACGTCTCCCACCCGTCATGGTTTTCGATCTCTTCCAGCACCATCCGCCAGCGCCGGATGTTCGCCGCCGCCCGCGCCTCCAGCCGAAGCGTCACCTCGACTTTCTCCCAGCCCTCAAGAAATCGCGAGGTCGAAGCCTTCCAATGCTCGGCGAGATCAAATTGCGCGGGCCGCTCGCAGGCCTTATCCAGAACTTTCGCCTCCTGAATCCGCGACACGCGAAACGTTCGCAAACCCCGAGAGGTCTGCGCCACCAGGTACCAGGTGCTGCCCTTGGCTACCAGCCCCAGCGGGTCCACCACTCGCAGCGACCGCTCTCCGCCCGCCTTGCGATAAGCAATCCGCAGCTTGCGGTCCCGCGACACCGCCTCCTGCACCACCGGAAGCCACGCCAGGTTCTCGCTCGTCCCCCGCCACCCCGTCGTATCCACGTACAGCCGCTGGCGGATCGACGCCGCCTGCTGGCGCATGCCGCCCGGCATCGCCGCCATCAGCTTGCCCAGTGCCCGCTCCGCCGCCGCCGCCAGCCGGGAATCGCCAATCACGCGCGGCTGCGCCATCAGCAAGGCCCGCAGCTCGACTTCATCCAGTCCGGGAACCTGGGTTCGCCAGCCTTCATCCACCTGCCACCCGCCCTGCGCTCCGCGCAGGGCATACACCGGGACCCCCGAGGCGCTCAGTGCCTCCATATCACGATGCACGGTCCGCGGCGACACCTCCAGCCGCTCCGCCAGCTCCCGGCCGCTCAGGCGGCCGTGGGCCTGTAACAATAACAACGCGGACAGCAATCGATCGGCTCGCACCGCCACCTCACAAATTTATTCCGCCAATTATGACATGCGGTGTCATATATGCCGCGGTAATCTGTGCCCCGAGATCACGGGCAATCAGCCCTGCAAGGAGAACCATCCCATGAAGCTGACGGAATTCCTGTTAGCCGAGCTTGAGCGCGAAGTCCCCGGCACTCGCCACACCCTGGAGCGCGTCCCCGAAGGACACAACGACTGGGTGCCTCACACCAAGTCCATGCCTCTCGGCAGCCTGGCCAATCTGTGCGCCACCATGCCCTCCTGGATCGACATGATCATCAACACCGAGGAGCTCGACATCAATCCTCCGGGCGGAGGCCGTCCTCGCCCGCCGCTACCCCAGAGCCGCAAAGAGCTCATCGCCGCTCTCGACGAGGCTGTCGTCAAGTGCCGCAAAGCACTCGAGAACACCACTGACGATCACCTGATGAAAGACTGGAAACTGCTCGCCGGAGGCCACCTCATGCAGCAGGCTCCGCGTTATGTCATGATTGCGGACACGTTCAACCACCTCGCCCATCACCGCGGACAGCTGACCGTTTACCTCCGCCTCAACAACGCTTCAGTCCCTGCCATCTACGGTCCCTCCGCCGACGAAGCCATGGCGGCATAGAAGCATCGAGTATTCAGCACTCAGCACTCAGCCAACCCGGGTTGAGTGCTGACGGCTGGATAGTTGTTCCTGCGCACGAACGGCGCATACTCAGCGCGGAATGGAGAGCGCTTATTTGCGACCTGGCGCACCCCGGAACAATCCAATCTGCAGCCGAGGCGCTCATGGACAAAGTCAACATTGGCCAGAAGTTTTCCCGCATCCACGACCACTACAAGCCCCGCATCGCCGCCGAACTCAACGGACAGCTGGTTAAACTAGTGAAGTTCAAGGGTGAGTTCGTCTTCCATCACCACGACAACGAAGACGAGATGTTCCTGGTCGTCGAGGGGCGCTTCCGCATGGATTTCCGTGAGCATCATGTCTGGATCGAAAAGGGAGAATTCATCGTTATCCCCCGCGGCGTCGACCACCGCCCCGTTGCCGAGGAAGAAGTCTCGGTCATCCTGTTTGAGCCGGCCACCACCCTGAACACGGGCAACGTCGAAAACGAGTTGACTCAGCACGACCTCGAGCACGTCTAGCTCCTGTTTCGTGAGCCCTTTGCGGTTAGAATCATCTGTCGTATAACTTTGCAGCCTTGAAAACTCGAAACATCACCCTCTACTCCGCCTTGTGGTGCCCGGACTGCCGCGAAGCCAGGCGCTTTCTCGACCGTCACAACCTTCCCTTCACCGAGATCGACATCGAGACCACGCCCGGCGCCGCCGAAGAAGTCATCCGGCGGACCGGCAAGCGTGCCATTCCACAAATTGTGATTGATGGCGAATGGGTTCAGCCCTACCGCCCCGGGCAGGGCTTCCTTCACGAGGAAATGGCTGAACGGCTGGGAGTTACTAATAGGTAGGTGGCCGCCATCGCCGGGTCATCGTCCTCCGTACTGTAGTCGAAACGCCCGCCAGACCGCACCATAGACGAAGCCTGACCGAACGCCCCTGGCTCCTCTCCCCGTTCTTTGGCAGGCCGCCGATTGCCATGGACGAACAACAGCCTTTCGAGGAAGAGCCGGTTTGTAGCATCTGGTCGCGGTTCATGCAGGGTGTTCTGGGCGCCGCCCTCCTGGCAGGTAGCGGTTTCATGGCGCATTACTTCGCGCCGCCTTCCACCGACGACTTGAAGGTCCAGGTCCAGCAGCTTACGCATCAAGTCCAGCAACTCAAAGAACAACAGACCATGCCCGTCGTGGTGCTCGACCGCTACCGGGATTCGATCTGCTATATCTTTGGCGTCTACAAAGTCGACTTCCCCAACCAGGCGAAGCCCGCCCTGCGCGCCCGCATCTCCGGCACCGGCTTCGTCGTGGGTGAAGGACTCCTGGCCACCAATCGCCATCTCGCCGAGCCCTGGTACGGCGATCCCGACTCCGAAGTCCTGATCCAGAAGGGAGCTAAACCGCAACTGGAGAAGCTCATGGCCTTTTTCCCGGGACTCCCCACTCCGGTAGACGTGGCCCCCACGGCTATTTCGGGCCGCAGCGATGTCGCTGTCCTCGAGATTGCCGATCCTTCGGCCATTCACAATCTCCGCCCATTGCCTCTGGCCGAAACCCCCTCAACCCCGGGGGAACTTGTCTCGGTTATCGGTTATCCCATGGGCGTTCTCGGTATGGTGGCCAAGTCTCCGCCTGCGGTGTATGACAAGCTGGCCTACCGCCACGATGATGCCGGCGCCGCCAGCGAGCTTGCAGCCCTCTCCCTCATCCGCCCTTCGGCCACCTGCGGACATCTGGGAGACGTGGTCGGAGACAAGCTTATCTATGACGCTCCCACTGCTCATGGCGGCAGCGGAGGTCCCGTCTTCAACGCCAAAGGCGAAGTCATCGGTATCAACGCCGCTTACATTGACGGGTTCTCCGGGGGGACGCTGGGCGTGTCGGTCAGCGCTTTGCGCCCACTCATCGCCGCAGCCGAAAAACAACTCGCCGCACCCAGCCCAGCCCATTCTGCGGCCAGTCAGGAGAAGATCCTGAGAACCACCGAGAAGTGACCTAGGGACTCGGCCTGACTATCGTCTCAAGAATTTCCTCACACCTTTCCCCTTTGTGTGCAAGGACTTGCCACGCCGCCTTCCGGGCGTCACCGCTTCTGGCGCGCGCTCCTGATTCCCCAAGGGCCGTAGAATCAGGTACTTTCAGCCCCTAGCCAATTACTCACCCCTTTGGAAGCGCGCCTGCATTGTGGTGAAACCTCACTCGGGGGTTGTGCTCCGGCCCATCGAGTCCATCCGTCAGCCGAAACGCTGCTCCGGGCCTTTGCCCGATGACTCGGCTGACTCCGTGTCATCGCGGTTTCGAAGGACGGTGTATGAAAAAGCTGTGCGGTGCCGCTCTGCTGTCTCTGGCCGTACTCGCCGGATGTGGCGGGGGATCCTCGAAATCCACCGGCCCCGCGAAAGTCAACGTGACGGTCATACCGAGCGGGAATCCGGTCATCGTCGGCGTGAACCTGACCCAGCAATTCACCGCCAGCGTCAGCGGCATCAGCAATCAGGCCGTCACCTGGAGCGTTTCCGGCTCCAGCTGCACCGGCAGCGCGTGCGGAACCATCAGTTCGACCGGCTTGTTCACCGCGCCGGCAACGCCGCCCACGAACCCCTCCACGGTCACTGTGACGGCTACCTCCCAGGTCGAGACCAAGCAGTTCCGCAGTATCAACGTCCGCATCGTCGACATTCTCGTCTCGGTGCTGCCCGGCTCCGCCATGGTCGCACTCAATGGCAAGCAACAGTTCACTGCATCGTCCAACCCGGCGGCCCCTGTCACCTGGAGCATCTCCGGTAAGGCCTGCTCGCCGAGCGTAAGCTGCGGCACCGTCTCCTCCAGCGGGCTTTATACGGCGCCCGCCAGCCTTCCGAATCCAACCACCGTCACAGTCACAGCTACATCCACGGCGGAAGGAACCGCGACGGGCGTAGCCCTCATCACCCTTCTCCCGGCCACCAGCTCGCGTTTGAAGGGCAACTACGCCTTCCACTTCAGCGGATTCGACACCGGTGGCGCGCTCTATTCGGCGGGAACATTCTTTTCCGATGGCCTGGGTAACATCAGCGCCGGAGTCGAGGATGTCAATGGTTCTGCCGGTCTTCCCCAGAGTCAGGCATTCACCGGAACCTACACCATAGGCCAGGACAATCGTGGCACTCTGACGTTGAACGTGACCGGCGGCGGCACCTTCACTTATGACCTGGCCATCGGTTCGAGCGGCGAGATCATTTTCATCGAGTCCGACTCCTCGGGCACGCGCGGCTCCGGCATCATCGACAAAGCCGACCCCACTCAGTTCTTCAATTCGAAGATCGCCGGACCTTACGTGATGGGCCTCTTCGGCAGCGACCAGGCCGGCAAACGCGTGGGACTGGCCGGCCTCTTGGTCACGGACGGCGCTTCTCCCAATGGCATGGTGACCTCCGGATCGCTCGACATCAATGACGCCGGAACCGCCGCCTCCATCTCCAGCCTGGCCGGCACCTATGGCGTCGGCCCCAACGGCCGCGGCACCATGACGGTCACCGCCGGCAGCACCACCTATAACTTCAGCTTCTACGTAGTTTCCGCGAGTGAGCTCTTCCTCGTTTCGACCGACACCGTCAGTTCCACCAACCCGCGGGTTGGAGGACTCGTCGTCGGACAATCAGGCACGGTTTTTAACAACTCGTTTTTCAACGGTAACGGTGTCTTCAACTTGAGCGGCGTCAACGCTTCCGCCGCCAGCGTGGTTGCGGTCGGCATCCTGGCCACCGATGGCAACGGCAATGTGACTTCGAGCAGCGTGTTCGATGAGAACAACGCGGGACAAATCCTCTCTCAGCAGGCGCTGGCGGGCAATTACAGTGTCGCCTCCAATGGCCGCGGAACGATTTCCCTCACCGGCAGCGGTGTCCCCGCGACTTCCTTTGTGCTTTACACCATCACCAACAACAAGGGTTTCCTGCTCGACATGTCCGGCAGTGACGCGCTCTCCGGATTCCTCGAGCCGCAAATCACCGGCAATACCGGCGTGTTCAGTCCCGCCACCCTTCAAGGCGCTTTCATCACCGGCACAACGGCCACATCCGTGACCGGCGCCAGCACGCTTTCCGGCGTGTTCACCTGCGATGGGTCCTCCAGCATCAGCGGAACCGAGGACGAGACCACGCCTTCCGGGAACACATCCAATCAGGCATTGGCCGCTACTTATACCGTCGCCTCCAACGGCCGGGGCACCATGAGCGTTACCGCTCCCGCGGCAATTAGCCGAGTATTGTATGTAGTGAACGGATCAAAGTTTGTCACGATCGAGTCCGATAGTTTAGACACGAACTCGACCGTGATTGAATCAGAACGCTAGTCCCCGGCCGCGCCTTTCGTCCCGTCGGACCAGCCAGTAAGTGGCCGAAACCAGGAATCGGCCCCACCAAGCACCAGGCATCGTTTGCGCGATGCCAGCGGTAGATTTTCTCTGTAAAAAATTCGGGCTTCTCTCCCAGGGGGTGGTTATGAGGAATGCGCTGCTTTCGTTGGCTCTGGTGACTTTGGCTTTTCTGGCAGGTTGCAGTGGAGGATCCAGTAATAGCGGAGGGCCGAAGCTGAACTCCATCGTCGTCATGCCGGCCAATCCCACTCTTACTCTGGCCTCCGCTCCGCCCGCATCCACTCTGCAATTCAGCGCCATGGGCATCTATTCCGACGGCACCAGCAGGCCGTTGCCCCAGGTGACCTGGTCTTCGTCCAACATGAGCGCGGCCACCATTAACAGCAGCGGGCTCGCCACCAGTGCTGCGGTCGGCATGACTGCCATCAGCGCGACCTCCGGCTCCGTCAGTGGCAGCACGGCTCTGACCATTGCCGCTGCGGCGGTTACTCTGCAATCCATTACAGTTACGCCGGCCAATCCCACTCTCCATCTGGCTGCGGCTCCGCCCGCTTCCACGCTGCAGTTTACCGCCACGGGAAACTACAGCGACGGCAGCACCCAGAACCTGACCTCGCAGGTGACCTGGTCCTCTTCCAACACGGCCGCCGCCACGATCAGCAGCGCGGGACTCGCCACCAGCGTCGCTGTCGGCATGACCACCATCACCGCCACCTCCGGGTCCAGCAGCGGCAGCACCCTGCTGACCATCACCGCCCCCGCAGTCACCCTGCAGTCGATCACGGTCGCGCCGGCCAACGCCTCCCTCGTGCTGGGCAAGACCCAGGCATTCACCGCGACGGGGCACTACAGCGACGGAAGCACGCAGAACCTGACCACGCAGGTCATCTGGTCGTCGTCCATGACCAGCGTGGCCACCATCGCCTCGGGCGGCCTCGCCACCAGCGTCTCGGTCGGAAGCACCACCGTCACCGCTACCCTGGGCTCGACCAGTGGCAGCACGATGTTGACCGTCACCGCCGCGCAACTGGTTTCCATCGCGGTCACGCCCGGCAACGCTTCGGTGCCGCTTGGCACTCTCCAGCAATACACCGCCACCGGCACTTACACGGATAACTCCACCAAGGATCTGACCGCCTCGGTTACCTGGAGTTCCTCCGCCACCGGTATCGCGACCATCAGCAGCTCCGGACTCTTGACCGCCCGCGGCCTGGGATCGTCGACCATTCAGGCAACGTCCGGATCCATCTCCGGATCGACAAGCGTCACCATCAATACCGCCAATGTCGTCTCCGTCTCGCTCCAGCCTGCGAATGCCACCATCGCCAACGGCACCAATCTTCAGTACGCAGCCATCGCTACCTTCAACGACGGCAGTACGCTGAACGTGACCATCGTCAGCGGCGTGAGCTGGACTTCGTCCAACACCAGTGTCGCTACCATCGGCCCCTTGAACGGCCTCGCCGTCAGCAAAGGCGTCGGCAGCACCATGATTGGCGTGAGCTTCGGTTCCTTCAGCGATTCCTCGACCCTGAACGTCTCGAGTGCGACCATTCAATCGATCGCAGTCTCGCCCGTGAATCCCAGCATTGCGCCGCTAACCACTGAACGCTTCGTGGCCACAGGAATGTTCAGCGATGGCAGCAGCCAGAACATCACCGCGGTCGCCCACTGGCAGTCGAGCAACACTGCCGTGGCCACCGTCGCCAATGCCCCGGGATACTTCGGCCTGGCGTCGGCTCTGACTCAGGGTTCCACCTCTATCAGCGCTGCCTTCACCAGCCCCGGCGGTCCGTTGGCTACCGGCTCAACCACGCTCCAAGTGACCAACGCGATTCCGCTGTCGATCACCGTGACACCCGCCGGCGCGACCATTTCACCCTCGGCGAACGTGCAGTACATCGCCATCGCCACCTTCACCAGCGGATCACCGCAGAACGTCACCTCGGCTGCCACCTGGGTGTCTTCCCTGACCAGCGTGGCCACCATCAACTCGACCGGTTCCGCCACCGGCGTGAGTCCGGGCAGCACCAACATCACCGCCTCGCTGGGCGGTGTAACCTCCACCGCTGTGCCGCTGACGGTAACTTCTTCGCCGCTGGTTTCGCTCGCGGTGAGCTGCACCAGTCCGCAGATTGCACAAGGCACCTCCGAGGACTGCGCCGCAATCGGTACCTTCCAGGACGGTACCACGCAAACTCTCACCAGCCTGGTGAACTGGACCTCTTCGCAGGCCGGCGTTGCCACCGTCAGTAACACCTCGGCCAGCCGCGGACAGGTCAATGCCCTCAGCGCCGGATCCACCACCCTGACCGCCTACCTGAACGGCATCGTCGGAACTACGACCCTGGCGGTGAGCAACGCTACTCTCACCTCCATCACCGTGAGTCCTGCCACTCCCTCGATTCATCTGGGTGGGTCACAGGCCTTCACCGCAATCGGAAACTTCAACGATGGCACGACGCAAACCCTCACGACCTTCCTCGGTTGGTCGTCTTCCAGTCCCGCCGTCGCCATCATCAGCCCAGCCGGCCTTGCCACCTCTACCGGCACCGGCACCACCACCATCAGCGCCACACTCGATGGCGTAACCGGAACCGCAACCTTAACTGTGAATTGATTTGAAACTCGAGGGTGCCCCGTCCAGGCTCAGCCTGGGCGGGGTTTCTTGTGCCCGCCGGGACAGCCGCCTCGGCGATCTCCCTGGGCGAGGGTAGTTCGAGAGCAAAAGACCGGCCGAACCGCCTACCCCTTCTTCCCCTGAATCACGTTCCGCATCGCCGCCAGCAAAATAGGACCCTGGGTACGCAATTCCAGCTTGTGATGCAGGGTCAGCTCCCGCAAAACCCGCTCCCCCTTCGGGGTCAAGGCCAGCATCACTTCACGGCGATCTTCTCCCCCGCGCTGCCGCCGCACATACCCGCCCGCAGCCAGGCGGTTCACCAACTCAACCGTGCTGTGATGCTGAATCTGCAGCCGCTCCGCCAGTTCCCCAATACGCGGACGCACCGTTTTGGGCA
Source organism: Terriglobales bacterium (assembly GCA_035262225.1). Lineage (GTDB taxonomy): Bacteria > Acidobacteriota > Terriglobia > Terriglobales > Acidobacteriaceae > DATFTE01. The sequence continues at coordinate 20,653 of DATFTE010000246.1, read as the reverse complement.
ACCCCTTCAGCGCCAGGAGCAACTGATGTTGTCGCGGTTCGAGCCCGGCAACCCGCGCCGCCTGCTCGCTGAAATGCAGGAAGCGGCGAATCTGGTAGCGCAGCTCCGCCAGGGCCTGGTAGTCGGTCGCGGCCAGTGCTTTTTCCATACCATAAATTATATCGTATGCGGAATATACTTCCGCCTGCGCTGGTCACGGCCCGCCAGCTCCATATAGAATCGTTGGTCCTTATTTTGCGCTGAGCGAGAGGTGCTGTCTCCGTGATCCCGCGTTATACCCGCCCTGAGATGGGCCGCATCTGGAGCGAAGAAAACCGCTTCCGTACCTGGCTGAAGGTCGAAGTTGCCGCTACGGAAACTCTGGCCGAAGCCGGCATGGTGCCGAACGACGCCGCCAAGGCTATCCGCGAAAAGGCCGATTTCCGGCTCGATCGCATTCATGCCATTGAGGCCGAAGTCCGCCACGACGTCATTGCCTTCACCACCTCGGTGGCGGAAATCGTTGGCCCGCCCGCCCGCTGGTTTCACTACGGACTCACCTCGAACGACGTGGTTGACACCGCGCAGGCTCTCCTCATCACCCAGGCCTCCGCCATCATCGCCGAAGATCTCCAGCGGCTTTCCGAAGTCCTCGAGCGCCGCGCCTGGGAGTTCAAAGACACTCCCCAGATCGGCCGCACTCATGGCATCCACGCCGAACCCATCACCTTCGGGTTCAAGCTGGCCAACTGGTACTCGGAGACCGGACGCAACATCGCCCGCTTCCGCGCCGCCGCCGAAGACCTGCGGGTGGGGAAATTCTCCGGCGCCGTCGGCACCTTCGCCCACCTCAGCCCCGAACTCGAAGAGAAGATGTGCGCACGGCTCGGACTCAAGGCCGCCGCCGTATCCTCGCAGGTCATCCAGCGCGACCGCCACGCTCACTACATGGCCACTCTTGCCGTCATCGCCAGCACCCTCGACAAGATGGCCACCGAAATCCGCCATCTGCAGCGCACCGAAGTCCGCGAAGCCGAAGAGTTCTTCAGCGAGAAACAGAAGGGCTCTTCCGCCATGCCCCACAAGCGCAATCCCGTCACTCTCGAGCAGATCAGCGGCCTGGCCCGCATTGTCCGTTCCAACGCCCAGGCGGCATTCGAAAATGTCGCTCTCTGGCACGAACGCGACATCTCGCACTCTTCGGTCGAGCGCGTCATTATTCCTGACTCCACCACCCTGGTCGACTACATGCTCCAGAAGACCATCAACGTCATCGAGACCATGTTTGTCTACCCCGAACGCATGCAGCGTAACCTCGACAGCACCGGAGGCCTGGTGTTCAGCGGCCAACTGCTTCTCGATCTGGTGGAGAATGGCATGTCGCGCGAAGACGCCTACCGCCTGGTCCAGGACCACGCCATGCGCGCCTGGAAGGAAGGACTCAACTTCAGGGAACTGGTTCTCGGCGACAAAGCGATCACCGGCCGCGTCCCCCGCGCGCAGATCGAACGCGCCTTCGATCTCAAACGCCAGCTGCGCAACATCGACAAGATCTTCGCCCGCGTCTTCCCGGAAAACTTCCCTCCCGCAAAGAAACCACCCAAGTCCAGGTCCGGTAACCGATGAAAACCAATTCCAAGCCTCTTCTCAACTCCGCCGCCGGCTCACTGCTGGCGGTTCTGGTCTTCGCCACTTCAAACTTCGCTACCATCTCCGGAACCGAAAAAGCCTGGGGAATTCTGAATGGCGCCCTGGCGGGAAACACCGACGACCGCACCACCGCCGTCTCGGTCCTGGCCCTGATCCCCGGCGACGCCAAGGTTCTCAACCTTGCCACCGGGGCGCTCGATGATCCCAGGCCCGAAGTCCGCGTCGCCGCCTGCAACTCGCTGGCCGCCTTGGACAATAAAGCTGCCATTCCCAGCCTGCAGAAGGCTGTCGACGACACAGAGATGTCTGTCATCGTCGCCTGTGCACACGCCCTCCACGCCCTTAAGGATAACTCGGCCTACGACATCTACTACGCCATCCTTACCGGTGAAGTGAAAGACAGCAAGAGCCTGATTACCAGGCAGCTCGACACCCTCAAAGACCCCAGACAGGTCGCCAAAATCGGCTTCGAACAGGGCATCGGCTTCATTCCCTTCGCCGGCGCCGGTTGGAGTGCCTTCCGCGCCATTCGCAGATCCGATCCTTCTCCCCTCCGCGCCGCCGCCGCCAGGGCCCTGGCTACCGACCCTGATCCCAAAAGCGGCGAAGCTCTCGTCAATGCTACCCAGGACAAGAACTGGATTGTGCGCGTCGCCGCCCTCGAAGCTCTCAGCCATCGTGGCGATCCCTCCCTCCGGTTGAAAGTCGAACCTGCGATGAACGACCGCACGAAAAGAGTCCGTTTCACCGCCGCCGCCGTAGTCATTCATCTGAGTGAACTGAAAAAACCAAAGCCGACGCGGCGCCAGCCCGCCCGTTAGCGCATGCCCGCTTTTTGCCCGTAACGTTTTTCGAGGCGCGCGATACCAGACATCCGTCCGCCATTTAAGATGTCTGGCGCACGCCGGGAGGCCTCATGCTCAGCTTCGAAACCGTACCCCTCGAATTCCCCGCCGACGCCAATATCATCGTCGGTCAAACCCACTTCATCAAAACCGCCGAAGACATGTACGAAGCCGTGGTCAACACCGTTCCCCAGGCCAAGTTTGGCCTTGCTTTCAACGAAGCTTCGGGCCCGTGCCTTACCCGCTCGGAAGGCAACGACGACGATTTGCGCCAGCTCGCGGTGAAAAATGCCCGGTCGCTCGCCGCAGGACACGTCTTCGTCCTCATCGTGCGCAACGCCTACCCCATCAATCTTCTCAACACCATTCAGAACATCCCGGAAGTCTGTTCCATCTTCTGCGCCACCGCCAATCCGGTTGAAGTCGTGATCGGCCAAACCGGGCAAGGCCGGGGCGTGATGGGCGTCATCGACGGCAGTTCGCCGAAAGGCGCAGAAGGTCCCGAGGACATCGTGACCAGAAAGGAATTCCTCAGAAAAATCGGGTACAAACGCTAGCCCCGGCTCAGAAACCAACTGCAGCGAGCGGGATCCGCGGCGCGTCCGGTTTGCGAACCAAGCCTGCCCCGAGAAAAAGGCCGCCCCCGAAGGAAGGCGGCCCAGAATCCCGAAAAACCACCGACTACGAACTGACTCCGGCACCCTGCGCCGGCACCGCCGGCGCAGTCGCGGCCGCGGTAGCCGCCGCCGCTTCATTCAAAATCCGGTGATGAATGGTAAACAGCGCCAGTTCCAGCCGGTCCGACACCCCAATCTTGTCGTACACATTCCGCAGATAATTCTTGATCACCTGCTCGGTCGTGCCCAGCTGCGATGCGATCTCCTTATTCTTGTATCCCTGCACGATCAGCGCCACGATGCGCAGTTCCTTCGCCGTCAACCGATCCCGAACCCGCAGCCCGACCATGTCGTTTTCCGTGAGTTCGCTGGGCACTGCGATGTCCTGCACCCAGTTCTCTCCTCGCGCCACGCGCCGCACGCAATCCACCAGCGCCGCGCTGGTTACGTTTCGATACACCACTCCGTTCGCCCCGCCTCCCATGTAGCGCTGGGCGCTCTCGCCCGTGTCGGCCAGCACCACCACCCGGGTTTTGGCCCGCGCCGCGCTCTGCACAATGGAGTTGAAATCGGAATGGAAGCCGCCCGCCACTACCAGCACAGCGGCCCGGAATTTGTCCAGCGCCATGAACATCTGTTCCGGCGTCTGTGCCTGCGCCACAATGCGCATCTCGTCTTCCACCGCCAGCACCTTGGCGATGCCCGCCCGGAAGATCGCTTGATTGTCGGCCAGAATGAGTTTCAACATTGCCTCAGCACCTCGCTACGAGTGGCGAACGAAATCATACGAATCGATCACGCAGGCAACCCCACGCCCATCCGTGGGACTGCTCCCTCCCGCCGGTTCATCTGTCCGTACCACCCGTCCCCGGCATTGGATCACGACATTCTCTTTCGCTCCGGTCATCTCCGGAGGCAGTGCGATCTCAAACTCCACGGCCGAGCCCACATCCAGGCTCGCGTCCGCGCGTATGTACACTCCCGCCGCGCTCAAGTTTCCGGTGATTCCACTGGCTTCGCCTTTGACTTCGGCTCCATGAATCTTTATCGGCAGCTCCAGAGGAAACCTTTTTCCCGTCCGTGCCTCAGACACAGGACCTCCTTCTTCCTGGCCTTCTTTCATTTCAAAAGCCAGTCCCATCGCGTTCTCCTGTTTGATTTTCAACGTTTTTCTTGGGCGCCCACCTTATATCACGGAGGATACTCCCCGCAAAAGCATGGTTACCAACATGATAATGGCAAATCCATCCGCTTCTGCCGGGTCATACGCCCAACGTCACTTCGGTAACACTACATCACATCTCCCCGCGAACCGGAACATTACGTTCGTAACTCGACCAAAGAGCTGCTCCCGCCGTTCGGGCACTCCCGGACTCGGTACTCGGCAGCGGCACCTTTTTGGCACAATACTCATCCAAGTTCTGAACACCGGCAGGCAGCCGGCCAACCTCAAGGAGTCCTCATGTCCTCTCCCGCAGCGAAGTCCGCGCTCCGCTTCTTTCTCCTTTTTCTCCTAATCGCCAGGACCCTCGTTGCCCAGCAACACGACCCGGCGAAGGAGCAGGTCCCCTCAACCACCCGTACCTCCGAGGCGCCCGAAATCCTGCAACATCTCAACGGAGCGCTCGAAGATCTCGTGGCTAGAATCTCCCCGGCTGTCGTCCAGGTCCTGGTCACCGGACTCGCACCCATCGAAGGGCGTAGCCGCGGCGACACCGCCTTCGTGGCCCGCCAGCATGGCGTCGGCTCCGGCGTTATCGTCGATCCGGAGGGATACATCATCACCAACGCCCACGTCGTCGAAGGTGCCCAGCGCATCCGCGTCCTCCTATCCTTGCCTCCCGGAGACTTTCCCCTCGACCTTGCCCCGGCGGGCAAACGCCACCTCGTCGACGCCAAGCTCGTCGGCCTGCACAAGGAAAGCGATCTCGCCGTGCTGAAGATCAACGAATCTCACCTGGCCACCCTCACCCTCGGCAACGTCCGCCGCATCCACCAGGGACAACTCGTCTTCGCCATCGGCAGCCCCGAAGGCCTGCAGAATTCCGTCACCATGGGCGTCGTCAGCGCCGTCGCCCGCCAGGCCGATCCCTCCAAGGCCATGGTCTACGTGCAGACCGACGCCCCCATCAATCCTGGCAACAGCGGGGGCCCGCTCGTCGACATGGACGGCTACGTCGTCGGCATCAACACCTTCATCCTCTCCGAAGGCGGAGGCAGCGAAGGTCTCGGCTTCGCTATTCCCGCCCGCATCGTCAAGTTCGTCTACGACAGCCTGCGCAAGTACGGACACGTTCATCGTGTCGAAATCAAAGCCGGGGCGCAGGAGATCACTCCCGAGCTCGCCGAGGCCCTCGGTCTCGCCCAGAGCTGGGGTGTCGTCATTGCTGATGTCCTCCCCGGAGGCCCCGCCGAAGCCGCCGGCCTCAAAATCGGTGACATCGTCCTTTCCGCCGACGAGCGCCGCATCGAAACTCTCCCCGCCTTCTCGGCCGCACTCTACCTCCATCCCACCGACGAGGTCCTCAAACTCCAGGTCCTCCGCGGCACGGACAGGAAGACCCTCAACATCCCGGTGCTCGAGAAGCGCGATCAGATGGACACCATCGCCGACCTCGCCAATCCCAGCACCAGCCTCATTCCTCGCCTCGGAATCCTCGCCCTCCCCCTCAATGACAAACTCCGCGCCGCCCTGGGAGACACCCTTCGCATCCCCTCGGGCGTCGTCGTGCTCGCCCGGGCCGCCAATCTCATCGGTCCTGAGACTGGACTGCTTCAGGGCGATGTCATCCACAGCCTCAACCGCAAAACCATCGATTCCCTTGAATCCCTCCGTGATGCCGTACACCAGATCAAACCCGGAGATTCTGTAGCCATGCAAATCGAACGCAACGGCGGCCTGCAATTCCTCGCGTTCGAAATGGAATAAGCAAACCAGTCGTCAGTCTTCAGTCTTCAGAGAAAGCCACAATTCGGGCAGGGCAAGACCATCCATCCGCCCCTAGAGCCCTTGCTCGTCTTGCGCGTTTGCGATCTTGCCGGTTCAAGCTTTTGCTCTCGGGTCGACCGCATTTGTAGCGAAGGTCCCTTCCCTCCGCGACCCAGGTACGAGGTACCAGGGGTCAGGCCCTTGCCACCCCACCCCCTTCAGTGGCATCGTAGAAAGCAGTACGCGGAAGGACGTCCACCATGAGCGCTTCCCTTCGCTTCTGTACCACGCCACTGTGGCTCATTCTTGTCTTCACCGCGCCCAGCCCAGCTCAATCCTGTACCACCGCGGACGACATGGACGCCGGCACACGCTCTGCGATTCTGGCCACCACCAGGCGCCTTTTCGACTTCGCCGCGCGCGGCGACAGCGCCTCTCTCCGTCAGAGTTCCATTCCCAGCCTGGCAGCAAACTTCTCGGGGATCGAATCCGCGATCAAAGACAACCAGCCTGTCTTCTCCACCGCTCAGGCCAGCCCGCGCCCGCCATTTCTCCTGAAGGTCGAAGGCACCACTCCCCTGGAACGCGCTGAGTTCCTCTGCGGAGTCTTCGGCGCCACAGGCCAGACCGCCGACAGCGCCGTCTTCGTCCTGAACAACCTGCCCCCAGGAACTTATGCGGTCTCGACCCTTGACCTGACTTCCGCGAAAGGACCCTCCACGCTTTCCTTCGTCCTCGAACAGATCGGATCCGACTGGAAGCTGGGCGGCTTCTACACGAAGGCCAGCCAGGTCGCCGGACACGATGGCTCCTGGTATGCTGAACGCGCCCGCGAATTCAAAGCCCGGAACCAGCCGCTGAACGCCTGGTTTTATTTTCTTCAAGCCCGCGACCTCATGGTTCCCGTGCCCTTCATGAGCACGCGCGCCACCGACAAGCTCTACGACGAATCCGAGGCCGCAAAGCCCGCCAACCTGCCCACAGCCGATCGCCCTCTCGAACTCGTCGCTCAGGCTCCTGCACCCAGGTCGCCGATGGCCAAGCCCGGAGAACATTTCAACGGAACCACCTCACCCGCCTCTTACCAGATCATTGACATGTTCCCCACCGCCGTAGGCAACGACCTCGACCTGGTCGTGAAGTACCGTGTGGCGGATATCTCCGACACCGGCAAAATCTTCCAGGAAAACATGGCCGTCATCAAAGCTCTCGTCCTGAAGTACCCCGAACTCCACGACAGCTTCACCGGAATCGTCGCCCGCGCCGTCGCCCCCAGCGGCCAGGACTACGGTTCCATGCTGGCCATGAAAGATATCAAGTAAACCTCCTTGCCGCCTTCGCGGTCTTTGCGGTTGCCAGGTACCAGGTACACGGCACCAGGTACTGGACCCTGAACAATTTGTCACGAATCCCCCACCTCGCGGCGTTATATATAAGTAAGCATGCCCAGGTCTCTTCTGCAGTTCGGCCTCCTGTTCCTGGTCTCGCTTCCCGCCCTTGCTCAGTCCCAGCTCACTGTCTTGGTCACCGACGAAAACAGCGCCCCCGTTCCTTCCGCCTTTGTCTTTCTCCGTACTTCCGCCGAAGCCCCAGCGCTGCGTTGCCAAACGGATTATTCCGGGAAATGTGAGTTCCAGAAACTCACCAGCTCCGCTTATCAGCTTCGCGTTGAAAAGCCCGGCTTCTATGCCCTCGACTTTCCCATTCCCAGCGTCAGTGCCACTCCTCTGGTCGAAGCCAGCCTGGTGCACGTGAAAGAAGTCCGCGAGGTCGTGAACGTGCAGGAATCTCCGCCCGCCATTGATCCCTCGCAAACTTCTTCGCGCCAGCAGCTCAACGCTGTCGACATCATCAACATCCCTTATCCCACCTCCCGCGACTACCGCAATGCCCTCAACTTCATCCCCGGCGTCGTACAGGACATCTACGGCCAGCCTCACATCGCCGGCACCGAAACCTACCAGACTCTCGTTCTGCTCGACGGATTCAACGTCAGCCAGCCCGCCAATGGCATGCTGCTGTTGCGCGTGAGCCCCGATTCACTGCGTTCGATTGACGTCGAAACCAGCCGCTACTCCGCCACTTACGGCAAGGGCGCGGGAGGCATACTCTCCCTTACCACCGGTATCGGCGACGATCACTTCCGCTTTGCCGGCACCAACTTCCTGCCCTCGGTGCAAAACAAACGCGGACTGCACTTCGACAAATTCGATCCCCGCTTCGTCTTCTCCGGCCCCATCGTCCGGGGCAAAATCTGGTTCTACGATTCTCCGGAAGGCGAGTACGACAACATCATCGTCGAAGGCCTGCCCGAAAACGCCGACAACGACACGCTGTGGCGCTTCGGAAATCTCGCCAAGATTCAGGCCAACGTCACTTCCCGCAACACTCTCAGCGGCAGCTTTGTCGTCAACCACCAGCACGATGAATACGCCGGACTCTCCGCCCTCAGCCCCAAGCAGTCCAGCCCGCTTGACGTCGAGAGCGCATACGTCGGGTCTTTCAAAGACCAGCATTACTTTCCGAATGGCGTGCTTTTTGAAAATGGCATCGCCTTCGTACAGTACCGGCAGAACCTCTCACCCCACGGCGATCTGCCCTACTTCATCACACCCGAAACCGCCGGCGGCAGCTACTATTTCTCCAATAACACCCGCGCCCGCCGCTGGCAGTATTTCTCCAACGTCTACCTCCCCGCGCTCCAGTGGCACGGACGTCACGAGTTCAAGTTCGGCGTCGACCTCAATCGCCTCACCTACGAAGCTGCCTACAACCGCACGCCCATCTCGTTTCTGCGCGAGGACCAGACTCTCCCCGCGTCCGGTAACTGCCTCACGGTGACTCCTTCTCCCTGCTCGCGCTATTCCACATTTTCCGGAGGCGAGGGCGCCTTTACCTATAACGTCGAAACGTCGGGCTATTTTCAGGACCGCTGGTCCATCAGCGATCGCTGGCTGCTTGAGCCCGGCATCCGCTTCGATTGGGATGAAATTGTCCGCCGCCCGCTCTACTCCCCGCGCCTGGCTTCTACCTATGTTCTCGACGCCGAAGGCAACACCAAACTTTCCGCCGGAATCGGCGTGGTCTACGATCCCACCAACCTGCTCCTCATTCACCGCCCCCTGGCCGGACAACGCACTGACTACTTCTTCGATGTCAACGGTATTCTTCTCCCCAACCAACCGGTCTCCACCACCTTCACCGTCAATCCTGGCACGCCCGAGGCCCCCCGCTACGTGAACTGGAGTGTAGCCCTCGAGCGCAGGCTCCCCTGGGCCATTTATCTGAGAGCCGAATATCTCCAGCGCCGCGGCCTCCACGGATTCGTTTACGACACCCCCAACAACCAACTGGGCGGAAACTTCGTTCTCCAGAACACGCGCCAGGATCACTACGATGCTTTCCACATCGATCTGCGCCACAACTTCACCAAGACCTACATGATCTTCGGTTCCTATGTTCGCTCCCGTTCCATTTCCAATCAGGTCCTCGATTTTGATGTCGACTCGCCGGTTCTCAGCCCGCAAGCCGCCGGACCTTATCCCTGGGACACTCCCAACCGCTTCCTCTCCTGGGGATTGCTTCCCTTCTTCCGGCTGCCCATCCTGCACCAGGTGGATCTGCCCTACACTGTCGAATGGCGCAGCGGATTCCCCTTCAGCGTCTACAACGATCAACAGCAACTCGTCGAGCCGCCCTACGACCGCCGCTTCCCCACTTACTTCTCTCTCAACATCTCTCTCGAAAAACGCATTCGCGCCTTTGGCTTCTACTGGGCCATCCGCGGGGGCTTCAACAATATCACCGGACACAACAACCCCACCGTCGTCAACGGCAACATCAATTCCCCCCAGTTCCTCATGTTCAACGGATCCCTGGGCCGCGCCTTCACCACCCGCATCCGCTTCCTCGGTCGCAGATAGGAGTTCAAAGATGGAGGACGGGCGTCCTCCCCGTCCCGTCACGCAAGGCTCAGCCGCGAAGCGGTGAGACCACCTCCCACCACAAAATTACCCGCTAACGACATACCCTTGCGCTGCTTTGCACCCTCTGACCTTTGCCCGGTACTCGCCACCCGGTACTCCCCGGTATAATGTCTGCGCCTTGAATCCCGCGACCCGATCCTGACATCTCAGAGTCCTGGAGGACCTAATCATGGCATTCGAACTACCCCCCCTGCCCTATGACTATGCCGCGCTCGAGCCCGTGATCGACACCCAGACCATGAAGCTGCATCACGACCTGCATCACGGAGCCTACGTCAAGAACGCCAATGCCGCGCTCGAAAAGCATCCCAACCTCGCATCCAAGAGCGCCGAAGAGCTTTTGCGTGATCTCAACGCCCTCCCCGAGGACGTCCGCGCCGCCCTCCGCAACAACGCTGGAGGCCATTCCAACCACTCTATGTTCTGGAAGATCATGAAACCCAAAGGCGGCGGCGACCCCACCGGCCCCATCGCCGATATCCTCAAGAAGACCTTCGGCAATTTCAAGGACTTCCAGGCCAAGTTCAACGACGCCGGCGCAAAACAATTCGGCAGCGGATGGGTCTGGCTAGCGGGCAAGCCCGCGACCGGCGAAGTCGAAATCGTCACTACGCCCAACCAGGACAGCCCCATCTCGCAGGGGCTGTTCCCCATCTTCGGCAATGACGTCTGGGAGCACGCCTACTACCTGAAATACAACAACCGCCGCCCCGAATACCTCGCCGCCTGGTGGAACGTCGTCAACTGGGACGAGATCAACAAGCGCCTCGAGAGCTTCAAATCGCATCACGAGCCCGCCATGGCTCATCGCTAAACCAACCGATGCCGGGACGGACTTCTTGTCCGTCCCCGCTCCGCTCTCCCCAATCTTTCTTTGAACTCTACAGACTTCGCCCTAGATACAAACCAGGCCCTGCCGCTTAGAGTCTTACTGTTCGCAAACGGCGCGAGGAGGCGACTTGCTCGGGACGGACTCGTCCACATCCTAATTTGTAATCGCCATCGTTGTCCTTTTCATCAACCTCATCTCAGGACGCCGCAGCGCGCTCTGAGCCCGCGCCAAGTCTCCGCCCTTTCTCCCCCACGCAGGCGGGGACGAATCATCCAAAAAATGATTCGTCCCCGCTCCAGCCCTCTCTCCTTGTCCCGCCTCTCCAACCCTGCTTGGCATCGGATACGGAATCGTTGCAACCTGCTGGGTCGGAGCCTTTTTCGCCATGCCAGCGATCCTGGCGGCACGCGCCGGATCTCTTCCCCTGCTCGGGCGGCTGACATCTCGCCTTATATCGTCCGGCTGCTAGCCGTCTTGCGGCTTGCGCCGTGCTCACCGGTACGGCCGGCTATGTGCTGGCACGAAAGAGCATACTGGCCACCGATTGGCTTACGGTGTTCCCATCTCCATCCATGCGTTACCACTTCATGGCCGATCGGTGGGCGCATTCGGGTTCCTAAGCAGTCGCATTCATCGGAGGTATTGTCGTTTGCGCAATGACTACCGAAGGTGCATTCGCAAAGACCCAGAACGCCTTAGGTTTCTCACACCTCGATCACCCGCATTCTGAGATCAAAGGGTGAGCCCTTAAGCCCACCCTGATAGAAGTTGCAGGACTTCCCTTCTGACTTACGGCAAATGCTCCACGAGTTGGCCCACAAAAGCCGACCCGCTGGGCGTGCCTACTCCGGTTACGTTATCCCACCCGGGTCCGATTGTCAGCGATGAGTCGGTTCCAAAGGTAAACACGTCCCAGCGGGTCGACGTGGGGCTTTGGAACAATGCGGTCACGTACTTCTTTGTATTCTCGAGCGGAGCCGCCAGTGCATCTGGCGTTTCGATGGTTGGCGGGCTGGGCGGGTCGAAGATCTTGCCCGACACATTGAACGGAGAACTGACAGCAGTCACATCCGTGATCGCCGGTGCTTTCAAGCTGTAGATGTAAGGCGCGGCCTGCCCGAGTACCACGCCCGCCGCCTGGTTCGTAATCGCCCACAGCGCGGAGAACATCGGACACGACAAGCTCGTGCCGCCGATCACTTCGACAAACATCGGATGGCCAGGAACGCTGTCCGGCGTGATGATGATTTCAGCGCCGGTGTTCGGATCGGCGTCCATCGAGATGTCCGGAACCTGTCGGAAGTCCCCGTGCAAGTTCTTCTGGAAGGCTGGCTTGGCAAAAACAATGCTCGTGCCACCCCCGCCTCCACCCTGGAAGCCGAAGCCCAGCGGAGGTATCGTCGGCGGGTTCGGCGTGGGATTGGCAATGCGGGTGAAGTTGAATCCCCACCCGGTCTGGAACTTGATGGTTTTGTTTTCGTTAAGGAACAGGCTGGTGCCACCAATCGCGGTGACGAACGGTGAACTTGCCTGCACTGAAACGTCATTAATGCCAAAATTAGCCTGATCGAACGCTAGAAAATCGCCAGAGTCTCCGGTGGAGATGTTCTGCGAAATTCCCAGCGCCGCAGCTAACTCGGAGATCGCGTTCTCGACTACCAGCTCCGAGGGCAGAAATACCACCAGGGCAATCTCTGGTATGCCGAAGCTGTTCGAGAGCACGGGCCCCAGCTGACTCTGTATCGCGAATAGGTTGGCAAGATCCAGGTTGGTGAACAAGTTGTCTTTCGCCAGCACCAGCGCGATGTTCGCCCCGGGGGCGATCGAGTGCGCCCACTCCACATCGAGCGTGGTCTCGAGGTTCCAGTTTCCGTTGAGGCAGTCGGTTTCGCATTTCACCGGACCCGTCGGCGTGAAGATCTGAAAGTTCGACGAAGTCAGCGGTGGCAAACCATTCAGACTCGAGAACGCGTTGGCATCATCCAGGAGGGTATTAGAGCCAAAGGCGTCAACGATCACAATCGTTTGCCCGGCGCCGTTCAGCCCCTTATCATAAAGACCCGTCAATCCATAGGCGCTCTGAATTTCGGCGGAGTCATAGCCGCAAGGCGACAGGTTCGGAACCGGATCCACGATGTTCGAACCAAATCGGTTTCCCGTGTATGTGGCGGACGGATCATGTCCATCCGTCTTGAACGTGACCGTTTGTGGATTGCGGAAGCAATTCCCCGTAAAAAATAGTCCATTCGGATTCACGCCCTCGGCGAGCGGAACTCCTTGGTAAGGAGCTCCCGTGTCAGGGTTCATCGCCACCTTGGCGTTCGAGATGTAATTCAAATCGTTCAATCCCTGCACACCGGCGACGAGCGCGCCCGCAGGCCCGCGGATTGTCGGTTCCGACACATTCATCATGTGCACCGTGCCGTTCATCTCGAAGCGGTTGATCTGAACGTTGAACGCGTTCTGGACGTCACCTACCCGGCCCGTAGCGGTGACAAAATGATTGTTCTTTTCAACCGACGAAATCCTTAAGTTGTGCGAAGCGAGAAAAGCACCCACCGTCGCGGCTTCCTCTGCGGTAGGGGCATACTTCGCTTTGTACTCGTCGAGAGTGATCCAGTGGTGATAGCTCGGAGAGCCTTTCTGATACATCTGGGTAACCAGGCTGTCAAAGGCGTCTTTGTTGTGCTGTTTGAGCCACACGTTGATGGTGATCTGTTTGGACGAATCTTCCGGTCCCAGATCTTTAGAGTTTGCAAGAACGTTCCCGCGATTATTGGCGATTTGGCTGGCGGACTGCGAATATCCGGTACCCAACATCAGCGCAAGCATGGCGATCAGAACGCAAACCCTGGTACGACATCCCGAGAGACTTTTGGGAATCGACATCGTTGTCTCCTTGCGTAGGGTCTGGCAGTGAGGGTCGAAGCGCTCGGGAAAGAGCGCGGTTTACAGAGAAACGAAAGTCTGACACCGACTCAATCGCCGGTCAACAAAGAAGCCGTCCGACCAGCGAGTTTACTGAAGAATTGACATGAATGAGACCTGATCTTGACTCGAAACGCACAAGACATTGGGTGTTGAGTTGTTTAGCGCCGTATCGAAGTGAAGAATGACGGTGCGGAGAAGCCGTTAGTGTGGCAAAAAGCTACGTAACTGGATATAGATCGCTCCCGCGCAAGCTTGTTCCGGTGGAAACCCACTCTCGTCCAGCAATGCTGGACAGGCATGAGCAGAATACGGGAACATCGTTCCATACCCAGACGTCTTTGAATCGGAAGAACCATGAACCGCGAAAAGGCGCTGAAAGATGTGCTGGTATTGGGACTGCTCTTCCTGGCCGCCATCTATCCCCTAGCAGTTTCGGTGCACGATGGCTGGCGCCCCAACCACGAAGACGCCTTGCCCAAGATGCTCAGCCTCTATGTCACACTACGCGTCTTCTTGTTATTGCTCGCCGCGTGGCCCGGATGAGCAGCAAAAACAGACCGACTTCTCGGAGAGGAAGGTGCGGACCACGGAACCAGCGCGATCGAGATAACGTAGTCAAAGGTATGACAACCCCGCCATTTCGTTTCCTCAGCGGTCTCGTCGCTACGCTTCTCACCTCATCGCTTGTTCAGGCACGGTGTGATTACACCCGCCTGCCCTTGCATTTTGCCGAGGTTGTTTCTTCCGCCCGTGAACGCGTGATGAAAGGTGAGCTCCCTGCTCTTGCTCTTGCCGTCGCTCAACACGGGAACATAGTGTGCGAAGAAGCGTTCGGCTCCGCGAATCGTGAAAAGCAAATTCCAGCCACCCCCGAGACAGTTTTTGCAGCCGGCTCGGTTGCGAAAGCTCTGACCGCTGCAGCTGTGTTCAGGCTTGCTGATCAAGGAATGATTCGACTGGATGACGCGCCGCAACGGTACGATGTACATGTTCGCACCTTTCACGGAACCGGAATCACGATTCGACAACTGCTGTCGATGACGGCCGGCATTCAGCACGGCTGGTTCTATGACTACGGCTCAGACGTCCAAGGAAACGAAGTGCTGAATCGCTACGCAATCGGCGCGTTTCCGCCAGGACAGTATTTCTTGTACTCCAATTTCTCCTATGGAATCCTCGGGGAGGTGGTTGAACGAGTCGCCGGACGTCCGTTTCGCGAGTTCATGCGTGACGGACTGCTTCGTCCTCTTCACATGACTGCGAGCGGTTTCAACCTCACCGGTCGCGAAGTAGCCCTCGGATACGCTGCGGACAAAGCAGTTCCTCCTCACACGTTTCAACCCGAAGCCGCTGGTGGATTTTACACATCGGCGCATGATCTTGTGCTTTTCGGACTCTTCCAGATGGACTCTGCCCAGAAGCTGATAGGTCCCGAGCGGATGAAGGAAATGCACGCATTAAGAACAGACCAGCAGATCAGGTCGCGCTACATGAGCGGCTGGGGCATCTTTAATTTCAAGGATGGTTCTTCGGCGCTCATGAGTGACGGGCGAGTGTTGGCGGGTTCCGCAGCGCTTCTGGTTCTTCCGAAGGAGGGTGTCGCTGTCTCCTGTCTGACGAACACGGCAAGCGAGGCTGTGGACGATCTCGCCTTCCAGTTCGCTGGCCTGTTCTCCAGTGGCCTCCAGGCTAATCTCGAGGCAACGCGCAGAGAGGTTGAGGAAGCAGAGACTTCTCGCCCCTTCCACGCAGATGAATCACAACGGGGCTTCTGGGTTGGAACCCTCGACACATCGAGAGAAACATTGCCCGTGCGGATCCAGATTGCGGCTGATGATCACATGCGGATGAGTATCGGCAACGGTGCCATGGAACCAGTGGAGGGTCTTGGGATCGAGCAGGGCTTTTTGTCAGGGGAGGCCGCTACGAGACTCATTCTGCCGGAAACTGGCAACCAAGCGTCCAAGTTGATGCTGCAACTGCTATGGATTGACCGAAACCGCCTGATCGGCACGGCACGGATGGAATCGATCGGCGAACTGCCGCGGTTCGGCTTGCCAATGTACATCTCGCTCTCCCGACAAGAGTAGTTTCATGCACCAAAGCTGCAATTGACGTGCGCGGGTGAAACGGAAGCAGGCTCCGCAGGGATCGAACCCTGCTGCGGGATCACCTCGCAGGGCTCATGGTTGCGGTTTTTCAATCCGCAATCCACATTCAAGACTCAATACTCAGTAAATATCCAAATCCCTCCCCACCACCGTCTTCCCCCCATACGCCTTCCTCACCTGCTCCACCAGGTCCTCCTCCGGCAGCTTCTCCATCGACAGGTGATACAACACCAGCAGCTTCGGATGCGCCCGCCGCGCCACGTCCCCCAACTCCTCGGGCGAGGTATGAAAGTCGCTGAAATACTTTTTCCAGTGCTCCGTCTTCAACTCCTCCCCGCGGGGGTTGTACACCTCGTGCAGCAGCACATCGCATCCGTGACAGGCCTCCACCAGGGAATCCACAGGCTTCGTATCCCCGGAGACCACCACGCTCCGATCCTTCGTATCGAAGCGGTATCCGAACGCATGATCCCATATCCCGTGATGCACCAGGAACGCCGTTACCGTCACATTTGCATCGCGATACACCACGCCCGGCGCAATCTCATGGACCGTCACTTTGTATCCCGTGCGGTTCGCCTCCTCCAGCCCGCGCGTCCGCACGGATACATCTTTCTTCCACGCCTTCTCGATATTCGCCGTCATCTCCCGCAATCCCTTCGGACCATAGGCCTGGAGCGGCTCGGTTCTCCCCAACACCCAGGGCGTAAAAATCAGATCCGGATACCCCAGTGTGTGGTCCGAATGCAGATGGGTGATGAACACCCTCTTCAGCTTCGTCGCCTCCAGCGCCTCGACTCCCTTCTTCTCGGCCGCCGCCGCCCGCCGCACCACCCCCGGCCCGCAGTCCACCAGGTACGCCACGCCATTCGCGACTACGGCCACTGCCGGACCGGACCGCTCCGGATCCGCATTCGGGTTGCCCACACCCAACAACACCACCTGCGTATGCGAACCTGTCTTTTCGGCCCCAGAACCAGGCAGCAACCATCCGATGAACACCGAAACCACCGCTAACCACGCAAGTTTTGTCATCGTTACCATCGGCGATCGAAAGCCGTCAATCCTTACCGCTCCCTCACCACCACTCCTCCCTTCATCACAAAATCCACTCTCTCGAGAACTGTCACGTCGCTGAAGGGATCGCCGGTCACCGCCACAATATCGGCAAACTTCCCCACCTCAATCGACCCCACCTCGTTCTCGATTCCCAACAGCTTGGCTGCCGACAAGGTTGACGCCCGCATCGCCTCGAGCGGAGTCATCCCCCACTTCACCATGTATCCAAACTCCTTCGCCGGATCGATCCCCCAATCAAAACCTCCCGCATCCGTTCCAAACGCAATCCTCACTCCCGCCTTCAGGGCCCGTCGGAACGTGTCTTCATGAATCCCCACCATCTTCAACCACACCGGCGCCCCTGCCTCCGCCCTTCCCCGGGCCACATAATCCCCGACAAAAATCGTCGGCACATACCAGATCCCGCGCGCCGCCATCGTCTTCAAGTCTTCATCGCTGATGTAATTCCCGTGCTCGATCGTATCCACTCCGGCTTCAACCGAGTTGTGCACGCCATTCAACGCCATCGCATGCGACGCCACCCTGTGCTTCTCGCGGTGCGCTTCATCCACAATCGCCCGCAACTCATCCAGGGTAAACGTGGGAATGTCATCCAGCACGCCATCCTCGCGCACCCGGTAACCGCGGTCGCTGTATACCTTGATCCAGTCCGCGCCATAACTAATCTGCTCCCGCACCGCCTTGCGCGCCTCCTCGGCTCCGTCCACCAGCTCGACGCCATGCGGCACCGCTACACCCGGAGCGTACCCCTGCAACGGATAGGCCCCTGTCACATCCAGTGCGCGCGTCGCCACCTGCATCCGCGGTCCTGGAATCACACCGTTGTTGATCGCCTTCTTCACATCGACGTCGGCGTAGCCCGCGCCTTCCGTCTCGAGATCGCGAATGGTCGTGAAGCCATACTCGAGGGCGCGCCGCGCATTCTGCGTCGCCACAATCGTCCGGTACTCGGGAGACTCCTTCAAAAGCTGCACATCATAATCCGCCGCTGTGATATCGCCCTGCAGCAGAATGTGGGTATGCGTATCAATCAATCCAGGAAGACAGGTCTGGTTTGAAAGATCAACGTGAGCGACCGATCCCGAAGCCGTTCCCAATCCGATGTTCTTTTGGTGCGGCTGGACAGAGACGATCTTCCCCTCCGGCATCGCGATGGCGATTCTCACCTGCGGAGTTGCCTTTTCCGCCTTGCCATCCCAAAGCACACCGCACTCCACATACACAGTGCTCCTACCGGTCTCGGACTTCCCCGCCGAGACTGCCGACTGACCCGCGCAAACTCCTGCGATCCCAATCATCACCACCAGACTCGAAATTTGTCGTCGCATCATCATCTCCCCTGTTGTTTCTTGTGCGCCCTTTGCGGCTTGCTTCGCGTCCTTTGTCGTAGAGAGCTTGCCCACCGCAACCGGGGCCCGCGTTCCCCAATCGCCTTCACTGGCAAGGGAAACCCGAACGGCGAGAGTCCCCGAGACCAGCTCGAGGACCGGCGACTGTCTCTCTGCAAATTCTGTGCTCTCGCTGTGGAAATAACCGGGCGCGAGTTTAGCAGACTTTTTTTCCTCTCCCTTCTATTCCAGCAAACACAAGGCCCGGTGCGAGTTGCCAGCCACAACTGAACAATTTCTTCTATCGGGAACCGCGCCCTCAAACTTCTCGACAGGTTTTCCTGCGACTGCACCAAAACTATGGAATTGACCCCACGGGCCCTCTTGCGTAGATTCTCCACACCACCACCGAAGACGTCTCCTGCCCCCCGGAGCAAAACCGATCTTCGGTCGCGTAGGCGCTTGATTTTTGAACTCGACCATTGACCATCGAAATTTCGATTTTCCCTCGCAAAGGGTGTGAGCATTATGAAGTCCGCAACCGATTGGCAAATCTACCGTACCCGGTTCCTCATCCGGGCCAGACAACTTACCGAGCCCCTGCACTTCGTCGACGCCCTGGGACGCGAGCACCATGGACAAAAAGGAGACTACCTGGTCGAATCATCTGACGGCCTGCGACGCATCGCCCCGCGCGAGATCTTTGAAGATGTCTATGTAGCTATGAGCCCAGCCGAAAGTACTCAGCCTTCGTTCTCGGTTCGCAAAACCCGCCAGCCCAACCTCAACCCGCATCTTTCCCATCGCGCTGCCTGTGTGGGCCGGATACCCTCTCCTGCCTGATCAGGGCGAAAATGCGACTTGAAGGGGCGGGCGGTTCGCCCGTCCGCCGTTGAAATCGGCCAGACCTCCGCAGGCGCGGACATCCAGTCCGCCCAGCCCCTACGGATCAGCCGTTACACAGGGACAGCCGGCTCGGCTGTCCCCGGGAGCAAATCGAGGAGCAGTCCAGTGCAAAGCAAGACACCGGGTTTATCGTGTTTCGCGCTTCTTGCAACGTGGAATTCCACGGACGCCAGTGACGCACCTGCGGGGCTTTCTGCCCGGCGCGTAAGCGCCGGGAAAACCAGGCACCCCCAGTCCGCTTCAGCCGGTGGCACCCGGGACATTGTGGAAATTGCCGCTGTCTCCGGCAAATCCCTCTTTAATCGCTTGATACGCTTGGTATACAATATATTGCGGTTTTCTCTTGACAGGCACAATAGGCTGGCGTACTTTAACCATCCCATGGAGATGTAAATCGCCCTTCGAACAACGCGGGCGATCCAAGGAGTGAAGGGATAACAAGGGGCGGATCGAGGTCGAAGTGATCCCGGCCTGCCCCAATGTAAGGTCCGAGGGCTCACGCCCGAGGTCCGACTTTGAGCGGTGGCCGTTCCCCGTCCCCTGCGACTCCCCTCGGGGAACGACTCAGTTTGACAACTCCATGCCTGGAAAACCCTGGGAAGGAAGGGCGGGAGTCCCTTTCTTTGCAAGCAGCTAAGAGCCTGTTCGAAAACGGAGCCTCCATGGAAGGTCTGGCGCGTCTGGTTACTGAGTCCCTGGCAAAGCACAACTTCGAACCTGCCTTTGACCATCGCCGCATCGCATGGTCCCGGTGGTTTCGTTGCGAATCGAACTTCAGCGTTCTGCTTGCGCCCACCCAACCCGGTATCTTCGCCCTGGGCGAGGAGCTCATCGCTCCCGGCCACACCAGCAAGCGCATGCTGGCCCTGTTTCAGATCTCTCAGACCGACGACCTCGGTATGGCCCTCGGCCACCTGTTCCTCCCCGGAAGCCCGGTTCGCGATCGCCTCGAATCCGGGCGCTGCTTTGTCCGCTATGCTGTCATCGAAGATGCCCGGCAGCGCCACACCGCTTGCAGCGCCCTCGAACAATGGGCCGGCGCCTCGAGCGATGTTGCTTCCGGCATCTCGAATCATGTCCAACTGCAATCCGCCCCCTTTTCCGGCGGAGTTTCCCAACACCTGGATGTATACGACACGGAGCCCAGGGCCCCTGTAGAAGCCCCCACTCCGCTCCCTGACGGCTTCTAGGCGGCAGGAGACACGACCAGTAAGCAGACCCGTGGGGACGGGCGGACACCTCGTGGCGGCTTTCTGGAGAAGGCAAACGCCGAACACGAGAGCTACCCAAGATCGATTTGTACTGGCAAGAATCTAATGTATGGAGAGAGCGATGCCTGAAGTCACCACAAAAATCGCCAATAAAACGACAGAGCCGATCGAGTCCAAAAAGCGGGCCGCGGGCCTCACCATCCGCCGCTTCTTTACCCGGCCCGGCGAGAACCCCTACGACCAGGTGG